>NZ_CP096016.1:50000-411666 GCF_023650515.1 Alkalimarinus coralli | reverse complement strand
ACAAACCACAGAAAGAAGGCTAACGCAGTACTGCGCGCTTTTTCCACCAAACTGTAGCCTTGTATGCAGTGAGGAACGACTGGAATCAAGGTTTCCTCATCAGTGCTTGAAATACCACTGAGGATAATCAAGGTTCAGTGAATGACCTTGATTCCAGTCGTACCTCCTTTCATGCAAGGCTACATGTGGCGCATTTTGCATGCCGCAGAAAACACGAATTATTTACTTTACGCCCAAAATACGCCCTACGGACGATTACACTACGCCCCCCTTCTCCTTAATATAAACTCATCTTTTCAAAGAGTGAAACGACATAAACCTTCAGGCCGTTTATCTCGTTTTACTCGAAGATTTCCAATCAGGGCCCTCCCTACAGTGTTAGCCCTATCGTATAGCGATACATGATTAACGTTCGGCGTCATGTGTCGCTTTTTTTTGCTTTAAATTCAGTCTCGCATACTCAACTCACTTAGCTGGACTCTGTATAAGCCCCTGAAAAATACCGATCCCGCGCTGCTTTTTCTCGTTAGCTGTCATTAATGGGTAATATTTAAACACTTGTTCGAACCCCTTATAAACAGTGGCTTAGGGAAGAGTGTAAAGAAGATATTAAGAATGTTATCCACAGATTGTGTGAATAGTGTGAGTGAAAATCCAGGCGTGCCTCCAACAACTCAGCCCTTGATTCATTACAATACTACCTGGCTATCAACCCGCATACAGACCCATCATACGCTAAAAAGCTGCAAGCCACACTGGAGCAGATCAAAGCTGATGGCACTTATGATCAATTACGTCTTAAGTATCTTCATTAGCGGTATTCAGTGAGTTCACTAACAAATGCGTTTTGAACGAGTGGCAAGCCGCTCTTTCCAATTCCCGCTGTGCTCTCTTTCACACGCCTCTTCAGTGTCAAAACAAATTTGCTTTTGTACATGTTTAAACTTAACACCTACTTTGAGCAAATGGCCCTGTATCAGTTTTCTAAAATAAATATCCTGCTCATTTTCATAAGCGGCATCAAGCGCATCACTCGTATCAAAAACGCACGTCACCACAAGACTTCCGGGAAAACAATCATACGACGCGGTATGCGTCAACCACTTAAAACCCTCAACATTTTCCAGTGCGGTATCACAGGCAGTGGTCAGTGCTTTTCTTACATTGTTGTCTATTTTTTTGTCGGTTCTGCGCATTAAATATGCAACCTTTAATCAGTCTAAACGAGGCCTGAATTATAGAGCGTTGAAGGATTGAAGGAAACGCTGTCACAGATGTGTAATTATTAAACACTTGTTTGAAAGCCTTTACACAAAAGGGCTAACGCACTGTTTCAAGAAGTTACTCAGAATGTTATCCACAGTTTGTGTGCATAAGGTACCGACGATATGGAGTGCTTGCTGCTAACCTGGGATAAATGTAAATTACTATTAAAAATATCCACTTATGTGGAAAATACTAATGAAATAGGCAATACTCAACCCAACGATAATAATTAACTCTTAAAGAGACCTTTGCACGACGTTACGAGCGAAATAAAGACAAGGCAAAAAATGAAGAAAAAGCGCAGTTTATGAGTAATAAGTCCCGGTCGACCCAGGAGAGCGCACCATTTTGAGTCATTTTCTAACGCTGTATTTGTAAGCGCAGTAGTCGTGCAAAGGTCTCTTAAAAGCTAAGCACTCATATGATGAACCAGGCCAGCTTAAGGACAATTCGAAGATTTATAACCCTTTCGCTAATTACGGCCATACTTTTATACACCTCTTTCGCTTATGCCAACGCCCGCTCATCTTGGGAGAAAGATGTTTACAGTCCAGCTCAAAGCAAGCCTGGTTATACTGAGACAATTACTGTTTCGACTGGTGAATGGGCCCCCTTTATATCCGAAAAAAAAATAGGTTATGGCCCAATATCAATGGTTGTCTCTGAGGCTTTTGCATTAAGCGGGGTAAAGGTGAAGTATCGTTTTTTTCCATGGAAGCGGGCAATGCAGGAGCTAAGATCCAAACGAGTTGTGGCAAGTTCTGCATGGCGGGCAACCGACGAGCGTCAGCAGGAGTTTCTGTTTAGTGATGGGGTTTACGATAACCAAAATGTTTTCTTTCACCTCAAAAGTACGCCGTTTGACTGGAATAAGCTAAGCGACCTTAAGCGTTACTATGTAGGCGCTGCCTTAGGGTATGCCTATAGCGAAGAATTTGAAAAAGCAGAAGAAAGAGGCGACTTTGATGTGTTCCGCGTTAACAAAGAAAAATCCCTTGTTGAAATGCTACTCACCCAACGCATTGACGTATTTCCCGCCAATCGCGAAGTGGGATTACAGTTGATTCGCCAGCAAGCGCCGGAAGCCTTTGACCAGTTTGCAATACACCCTAAACCAATATCTATTAACCCTCTGCGCCTGATATTTAACCAAGACAAAAAAGGGGCCGCACTGCTGAAAAAGTTTAACGCTGGTTTGCAGCGAATAAAGCAGTCTGGTCGGTATGCTGAAATATATGGCTCAGGGTCGTAAGCAGTGCGCCTCTCCGACTTTAACGTGAAAGTATCCACTCTTTAAAGCCAGGGTCTTCAAACTCCCACACTCCACGTGCCGGGCTGTACAAAACCTGATTAAGTCTGAGCCGCTCAATCGAATTCTGAATGACCTTCACCGAAACCTGTTCGGTGCCGATCTCTTCACCCACAAATACACGAGCCTCGTCAGAGTATATCCCCAATGCCGACGGTTGAGCCAATAGCTTTAGCACTGCACAGTCTGCGGGTTTACATTGATCCCAAAGCGCCGAAAAGTCTGCATCTACATCTACCAGTTCTTTAAAGTTTTCGTAACCTTTTTCAATATCCCATATACCTTTAATGACCATGTGCCTCAACAGATGATGAAAGAGCGCCGGGTTATGGTTCATTTTACTGAATATACGTGTCGCTTTACCTAACGACAGCGTTTGCTGGCTGGCTTGCTGCACCGCATTCAGCATAAAGGCCACAAAGTCTGACTCCAGCTTGGGAAATTCCACCTGCTGTGCGGCGTGAAACATAGGCGCTTTACGGTCACGAAACATCCGTTGCAAGCCGTCCCGGCTACTCCCGGTATAGACCACATGAAGCTTTTTCCGATGTTGATCAAATTGGGTGCGCAATGTCGCAACCAGTGGCGCATAACCATCATTAGCTAAATGCTGAACTTCATCCAGCAGCAATAATGTCGGCCTTTTCTGGCTGGCTAATTTGCCCAATAAATCAATGATTGTGAGCAAATCATCCTCTTCCACTTGCGCGGTTTGGGGATTCGCTTTTAACTTGAGCGTTGCACCGGCAATACTTGCCGACAGTTCGCTTGTAACACCAATATAAGAAGACCACTTATCAAGCCAGTCGCCTTTTTTACTAATTCCTTCAAGTGCAATACGAAGGGCTTTAGCGGGATTGTCCTGCAGGTTCCAAAGCGAGCAGTAGCCTACCTGATAGCCTCTCTTTTCTGCCTCTGGCGCAAGATCAAGCAGCACGAACTCAGTTTTGCCCATTCTACGCGGAGCAAATAGAGCAAGTGCGCCAGTAATACCCGTATCAAAGGCATTCATATATTGCTGTGCCAATTGAGTACGCGGGAAGTGCCAGTCAATCATCTCTAATATCACCCTATCAGTATGCGATTACTTAATATTACTACCAAAAATAGTAATTACCATTATATGAGGTAATTTTTAGTTAAATGGCTTTGGGCATCCGCTGTAAACTCAGCCTCTTTGCCAAGCCTCCATTGATTTTATGAAAAGCCCCCCAATGATAGACTCTACTCTTCATAATCAGGCAGGCTGCTTTAGGTATTTTATGCAATCCAGTGCTAGCGAACTCAGTGCTCACCAAGAGACAGTTAACAAACCCAAGACAACTAAACGGCTGTCCATCCTGCTGGAACTTACTCGCTTTATTCGCCCTTACAAAGGCACTGTAATTGCCGCGGTTATCGCACTTATTTTTACTGCTAGTGTTATGTTGGCAGTGGGTCAAGGCGTTCGTTTACTGATCGATGAAGGCTTTGCCCAACAGTCATATGAACAGCTCAGGCAGGCGATATTTTTCATCTTTGGCGTAACCATATTAATCGCAACCGGCACATTTTTCCGTTTTTATCTGGTTTCATGGTTAGGAGAACGGGTTAGCGCGGATATTCGTCTTGCGGTTTTTAACCACGTTATCACCCTGCACCCAAGCTATTTTGAGGCCAATGGCAGTGGGGATATTATGTCCCGCATCACAACCGATACAACACTGTTGCAAAGCATCATTGGCTCATCATTCTCCATGGCCATGCGTAGCGCCCTAATGTTTGTCGGTGCGCTGGTGATGCTATTTGCCACAAATATTAAGTTGACGTTGATTGTCATGGCATCCGTTCCTTTCGTGTTGTTACCGTTATTGATCTACGGCCGAAAAGTAAAGGCCTTGTCGCGCAAAAGCCAGGATTCAATGGCCGATGTCGGCAGCTATGCCGGTGAAGCGATTGAGCACATAAAAACCGTACAAAGTTATACCCGTGAGCCTGAAGAGCGTCGATCATTTTCAAATGAAGTAGAAAAAGCATTTTTAATTGGCAAAAACCGAATACAGCAACGCGCGATACTGATTGCAGGCGTTATTATTATCGTCTTTAGCGCAATCACAGGCATGCTCTGGGTCGGCGGTAGCGATGTGATCTCAGGTCAAATGACTGGCGGCGACTTAGGTGCGTTTGTGTTTTATGCGATATTGGTCGGCACATCGCTGGCCACGATATCCGAAGTATTTGGGCAACTGCAACAAGCAGCCGGAGCAACAGAGCGGCTGGTCGAAATACTTCAAGTTCAACCCCATATAACTCCCCCCACCAACACAGCAGTATCCGCATCAACGCTAACCGCCGAAGTCGCGTTTGATAATGTCACCTTCCATTATCCATCCAGGCCTAACCAGGCAGCAACGAAAGCGCTCTCTCTTAAAGCAGAGCAAGGTAAAGTGCTCGCGTTGGTAGGGCCATCTGGCGCAGGAAAAACCACACTGTTTGAACTGCTGCTACGTTTTTATGACCCTCAATCCGGCACTATCACACTGGGCGGTGTGGATATTCGCCAGATAGACCCCGATGACCTCCGTCAGCAGATGGCACTGGTGCCTCAACAGCCAGCCCTGTTTAGCCATGATGTATACCACAACATACGATACGGCAACCCTCGAGCGACTGACGAAGAGGTCATCGAAGCAGCCAAAAAAGCGCATGCCCATGAGTTTATTATGAAGCTGCCAGATGGCTACAAAAGTTTCCTGGGAGCCAAAGGAGTCAGGTTATCAGGGGGGCAGCGCCAGCGTATCGCTATCGCGCGGGCGATATTAAAAGACCCTAAAATATTGCTGCTGGATGAAGCTACCAGCGCGCTGGATAGTGAAAGTGAACATCATGTACAACAGGCTCTGCAAACGCTGATGCAAGGCCGAACCACGCTGATTATTGCCCATCGATTATCAACCATTCAGCATGCAGATAAGATCGCGGTGCTCGATCAGGGAAAACTGATAGACTCAGGCAGCCACTCATCACTCATTGCATCAAGCGAGCTCTATCAGCGACTGGTGGAACTACAGTTTAAGCAGTTGCAATAGAGCAGAGTAAGCAGTTCACCTTCCAGCGGGCGAAGATGTTGTCAGTGATTCTCTGCCGTTTGGCTCTGGGCCAAGCCCTTCTCATGGGCAGCGATAAATTCTTCTGGCATTTTTGCAGGCCGACCGGTTTTGAGGGAGATACAGGCAAAATCCATTTTTGCTTTAAGGATTGTTTTACCGTTCGAGGTATTAATCAGTTGAAAGTGGCGGGTTGATTGCAGCTTCATATCACTGGAGGTAATCCAGGTGCCTAGCAGCAATTCATCCCCGGCATAAGAGGCGGATAAGTAATCAATCTCTGTTCGCACAATCGCCATGGCTTTTCCCAGAGCGTCTTTAACCTCCCAGCCACAACCGAGCGCCTCTATATGGCTCCAGGCAATGCCCTCCAGCCATTCCAGATAACGGACATTGTTTGTATGCCCTAACCGGTCGGTCTGTTCAGCCGTAACCTCAATCTCTTTGAGGTGGGGGTTGGGCCAAAGCCAGTTGATCATTTGTTCGCTCATGAAGGCATCATTCCATCAATAATGAGAGACCTTTGCACGACTACTGCGCTTACAAATACAGCGTTAAAAAATGACTCAAAATGCTCATATATTACATATATACTGCGCTTTTTCGTCATTTTTTGCCTTGTCTTTACTTCGCTCGTAACGTCGTGCAAAGGTCTCAATGAATACGAGGTCAATGAACGTAACGTAAAAGTGGCCTAATTTTCAATCTTTATCTGCGTGCAGGAAAGACGCTACTGGTGGCGTCTTTCCTGCCAGACCAACAAGCAGCAGCCCATATCAGCCATAAACGCTTGTGATTATCTGGTGATATAGAGGAATCCCGATAATGGTATTAAATGGAAATGTGATCCCCAAAGATAACAGCATCGCCAAACCAATATCCGCTTTGGGTATCGCCGTTCGAATCGCCGCAGGTGCTGCAATATAAGACGCACTGGCAGTTAGCGTTGCCAGTATCAATACGCTCCCCGCAGTCAACCCTAATGCAATCCCCGCACTCATTCCAACCAGTGATAATATCGGTGGAGCGATGATTGCGAACAGTAGCAGTTTCCACTTTTTCCACGGAATGGGAGACAGCGTTTCTGCCGCAGTTAGACCCATCTCCAAAAGGAACAACGCCAATACGGCTTTGAACGCACCGGTTAATAACTCTGTAACCGCAGCGCCTTCCACTGGCCCATACATAAAGCCAATAATCACACCACCGGTTAAGAGCACCACCCCTCGGTTAGTAAACGTTTCATGCCATAGCTGGCTATGATTGCCAACCGACTCAGCGCCCTTATTCAACCTGCGATAGAGCGCCAACGCAACAAGAATGGCGGGTAGTTCAAGCATCACCAAATATAGCGTCACTTGAGGTTCAATAGGCAGGCCAACGGTATCAGCATAGGCCAACGCCACCGCAAATGTACCTGCGCTAACAGACCCGTAATGAGCCGCCAGACTGGCGGCATTTTCTTTACTGGTTTTAGTCACCTTAAGCAGAAGCGGAATGAGGATAAGCGTAATAATAGCCCCCAGCGCAGCCACCGCCATTAACTCAATAACAAGCGACCACTCAATGGTGCCATAAAGCGCCATACCGCCTTTCAGCCCTATTGTTAACATCAATAACAAACTAAGGATGTCATAGGCGGCTTTTGGAATCCTCAAGTCAGACTTCAATACGCCTGCTACCAGTCCCAGCAGGAAAAACATGACAACAATATCTGGCATAACCTATTCCTCAACAACAATTTCAGCAAGTACTTCTCCAGGGGTAATGCGGTCACCTTTCTGGACATATATGTTAGCCACTCGGCCAGCGATATTGGCTTGAATCTCATTTTCCATTTTCATCGCTTCGGCCACCAGAATACCCTGACCCGCTGTGACCATATCCCCCTCCTTAACAAGAACCTGAACCACATTACCCGGCATGGCAGTCGTCACATGACCTGGCTGACTGGCTGAAGCGCGCTTGCTTCGACCCTCTGACTGATAGGCATTTAGTGGCTCAAATACCGTTTCTTCTGGCATACCGTCAAGTGACAGATAGATCTTACGCTTGCCGCTACCGGCATCCCCTACCCCGGTTATCGCTACCTCATAGGTCTCACCGTGAATATCCAGCTTAAACTCGGTTGGCGTGCCTCCCTGTGCTTCAACTCTGCCAGCAGACTCAACCGGCAACAGTGCTTCCGGCTCTAGTGTGCCATCTTTGCGTGCTTGCAAAAATTCTCTTCCCAGTTCAGGAAACATTGCATAGGTCAGCACATCTTCATCAGACTCCGCCAGCCCTTCAATTTCAGCTTTAAGCTTTGCCATCTCGGACTGAATCAAGTCAGCAGGTCGTCCCTCGATAATATCTTCATTACCAACTGCGCGCTTTTGCAACGCTTTGTCGACGTCTGCCGGGGCTTGGCCATAGCCGCCCTGTAAATAACGTTTCACTTCATTGGTGATAGTTTTGTACCGTTCGCCACTCAGTACATTGTAAACCGCTTGAGTGCCAACAATCTGAGAGGTTGGCGTTACTAAAGGGGGAAAACCCAAGTCTTTACGAACACGGGGGATTTCATCAAATACTTCTCTTATTCGATCAAGCGCATGCTGTTCTTTCAGTTGATTTGCCAGGTTAGACATCATGCCGCCCGGCACCTGATTAATCTGAACCGACACATCTTCCTGGGTGAATTCACTTTCAAACTGGTGGTACTTTTTGCGCACCTCCTTAAAGTAATCCGATATCTCAGTTAGCTGCGCCAGATCCAGCCCTGTATCATAAGGGGTGCCTTTTAGCGCTGCGACCTGAGACTCTGTTGCGGGGTGGCTAGTACCATTGGCAAAAGCCGAAATAGCCGTATCGATGCGATCAGCTCCTGCCTCAACCGCTTTTAACTGGCACAGTGCGGCAAGCCCGGCGGTTGAGTGGCTGTGCAATACAACGGGCAAACTGACCTCATCTTTTAGTGCTTTTACCAAGTCATAGGTTGCAAAGGGTGTTAGCAAGCCCGCCATGTCTTTGATGGCGATAGAGTCCGCCCCCATCTCTTTTAAACGTTTTGCCTGATCGACATACAGCTGTGGTGTGTGTACCGGGCTGGTGGTGTAGCACAAAGTACCCTGTGCGTGCTTGCCTGCCTTTTTGACTGCACGCATTGCCGTTTCCAGATTGCGCACATCGTTCAGCGCATCAAAAATACGGAATACATCAATGCCGTTTTCGGCAGATTTTGCAACGAAGGCTTCTACCACATCATCGGCGTAATGTCGGTATCCCAGCAGATTCTGTCCTCGTAATAGCATTTGCAGGCGGGTTTTCGGTAATGCAGTCCTCAGCTGACGCAGACGCTCCCAAGGGTCTTCTTTAAGAAACCGTACGCAGGCATCAAAGGTGGCGCCACCCCATACTTCCAAAGACCAATAGCCTACTGCATCCAGCTTATCACATATCGGCAACATGTCTTCTGTACGCATTCTGGTGGCAATAAGTGACTGGTGTGCATCACGTAATATAAGGTCAGTAATCTCGACGGGCTTATTTGCGGTCATATCAATATCCTTTAATTCAAATTTATTGGTTAGAGGTGATTGCGCTTGATTTACCAACCCGCATGGGCCGCAACCGCAGTGGCAATCGCAAGCGCCACTTCAGAAGGATGTTTTTTATCCGAATATTCCAATAACTCAGGGTGTTCCGGCACAAAACTCGTATTGAACTCAGCCGCGACAAAGTCTTCATGACTTAAAATCTGTTTATAGTAGTTCGCCGTGGTTTTCACTCCGTGCAAACGCATATCATCCAGTGAGCGTTTGCCTCGCGCAATCACCTCTTCCCAGGTCAGCGCCCAGGCAACAAGCTTTAAACACATTGAGTCGTAATAAGGGGGAATTTCATATCCGGTATAAATAGCCGTATCAACACGTACGCCAGGCCCTCCTGGTGCGTAATAGTGGCTAACACGTCCGAAACTCGGCAAGAAGTCATTTTTAGGGTCTTCAGCATTGATACGAAACTGCAAGGCGAACCCTCGAAACTGAATATCAGACTGTCGATAGCTGAGAGGAAGGCCAGAAGCGATACGAATCTGCTCTCGAACAACATCAACACCGGTGATCTGCTCGGTAATGGTGTGCTCGACCTGAACCCGCGTATTCATTTCCATGAAATATACTTCGTTTCCGGTCAGCAAAAACTCAACCGTGCCGGCATTTTCATAGCCCACTGCTTTCGCAGCTTTCACCGCCAGATCGCCAATATAGCTGCGCTGCTCAGGGGTTAATTGAGGGCTGGGCGCAATTTCTATCAGCTTCTGGTTTCTTCGTTGAATGGAGCAGTCGCGTTCATACAGATGAACCACCTCACCTGATGAGTCTGCCAATATTTGTACTTCTATATGCTTGGGATTAACAATACATTTTTCGAGAAAGACTTCCGCACTGCCAAAGGCTTTAGTCGCTTCACTAATGACGCGGGGGTACTGGGTGCGCAGCTCTTCTGCCGAATCACAACGACGAATGCCTCGCCCTCCTCCACCAGAAGTTGCTTTCAACATCACCGGGTAGCCTATCTCTCCAGCCAGAGTCAGAGCCTCATCGAGGTCTTTCAGGTTACCTTCTGAGCCAGGTGTTACTGGAACGCCTGCCCCTCGCATACTGTCACGGGCCTGCGTTTTATCGCCCATACCATGAATCACATCAGATTTTGGCCCAATAAAGCGAATACCCTGCTGTTCACACAACCGCGCAAAGTCTGCATTCTCAGACAGAAAACCATAACCTGGATGAATAGCATCACAACCCACCTGCTTGGCCAGGCTCACGATAGCTTGAGGGTCAAGATAACCACTAATCGGGTCTTCACCTAGAGAGTACGCTTCATCTGCGCGTTTCACATGCAGCCCGTAGCGGTCAGGCTCAGTATAAATGGCGACTGAGCGAATATTCATCTCTGCGCAAGCCCGAATAATTCGAACAGCGATTTCTCCACGATTTGCGATCAAGATTTTCTTAAGCATAGTAGGCACTCTTGCAACTAAGATAATGACACACGATTAAGCAGGGCAATGTTTCGAAAACGCCCCGCATAACCTGCGTGAATTAGCGATAGATTAGCAATTACAGATATAATGTAAAATTGATATATTTATGCTCAGCTATAAGTAATAACTTATACATAAAAATAAATGGTTTCGATTCGGAGAACTTATGCCATTAACCGTTCAAAAGCTGGTCAATCGACTAACGTTCCGGCAGCTACAGGTTTTCCTGAGCGTTTATCAGTCAAAAAGTTACTCCAAAGCCGGTGACATACTTGGGCTGACCCAACCCGCTGTTAGCAGCCAAGTTCGTCAACTCGAATCGGCCATCGGTGTCCCCGTATTTGAATATGTTGGAAGGCAGCTCTATTGCACCCCTGCTGGCGAGAAACTCGCATCAAGCATCCATGTGATGTTTGACGAGCTGCGCTATTTACAGACTGACCTGGCGGCCTTAGAAGGGCATGTAGCAGGTGATTTAAATCTGGTAGCGGTGAACACGGCACAGTATGTAGTACCCTATTTATTAAAGAGTTTTTTAGATATTCACCCTGCTGTAAATATAAACCTCAGTGTGGTTAACCGGGCTGAGGCCATTCAGCGCCTCAGCCAAAACAAAGATCACTTTGTTGTTATGGGCATCGTACCCGAAGAGAAACCACTGACTTCAATTCCATTCCTTGATAACGAATTTTTGCCGGTCACCAACCCACACCACGAACTCCTTAAAACCAACAATCCTTCCATCAGTGACTTCCTCGAAAGAGATCTGTTAATACGTGAGAAAGGGTCAGGTAGCCGCCTTGCACTAGAGCTGTACTGCCATCAAAACCGGCTCGACCTAAAACCCAAAATGGAATTGGGGTCTAACGATGCAATAAAACATGCGGTTATCGCAGGGCTCGGCGTAGCTATTTTACCGAAACACAGCATCCTCCCCGAGCTAAAGCTAGGACAACTAAAGGTCGTGCCTATTGACGATTTCAGACTTAAACGATCATGGTGCGTGGTCTATCAGAAAGCCAAACATCAAACACCCGCGATGAACGCCTTTTTAGAGTTCGTCATGGAGAATTTGAGTAACTTCAAATCAATGATTAATGTGGATGCAGAGCAGATTGCAGATTACCCCAACCATAATCTTAAGGATTCCAGCACGTAGTCCACAGGTATCCGCTCCTGCTCCAATCTCTTATTGGCGTAATGGTCAGCACGTAATCCGTTAAATAGAATCAGCTCTTTATCAGTCAGTGCAACCGGGGTTTTCGCTACGGAGTCAGGCCCTGAAACCATACGGTCTGCGAAAGTTTTGACCGTCTGCTCATCCATCATTAGTGGAGTAATGCTACTGAGCTTACTTCTAGCATCGCTCAAAATAGCCATGCCTTCAGAATCAATATCTCCCCAGTAACCAACATTTTTATCAGCCAACCAGCCAGCCTTCATCCATGAAATATTTTTTCCTCCTCCCGAGACCGCTATTGTGTTACGAACATCGCGCAGTGCCAGACAGGACTGTTCGTTCTCGACCACCAAGATATTTCTCGCAGGTAACTCAAATTCTTGTAAAGTGTCTGAGGACAGGCGAAGCAGTGGTAGACCACCTAATAAAGCCTTGGTTTTCTCGCATAGCGGCTTAACCAACAACCAATCCTTCGGTTTTTCTTTACAATCAAGCCAGCTTATTAAGCCTGTATCTTTAACGCTCTTATCAATCAATGCAGTAGCGGCAGACTCAATTATTCGTGAATTTTTCTCGATGAACTTAGTATCAACAAAAGTGACGGGTAACGCCCTGAGATAGCCCCCTTCACCCATTCCTTTTTGTAGCTGTGGCAATAATCTCACCAACAGCTCCAAATCATCTTTGTCGAAATTATCCAACGTTTCTAGATGATCAATTAATGCTTGGAATAAGTTCTGGTCGCTGTTCTTATGGAAAGAGTCATGGGAAGAGCTTCCCTCATAAGAGCTGGCTTGATGACCCTCTCTTTGTAGTGAAAAGGATTGCGGTGAAAGTTGTTCAAAAATGTAGCGAATCTTGGAAAGCCAGTTTTGCAGTTGACGCTCTTCGTTCGGACCAAGAATGCAGGCAAGTGACCCTATATCTAAAATCTTTAGATGTGTGGGAACATCCTGCTCAGCGAGCGAACGGAAATTCCGCTTTTCCCAAACCACCTCACACCCTGTGTTTTTACTCTCTTCACCCTTTCCATAAAGTCGGCTTCTTTCTTGGCCAGTACCCTGACCAGATTCTTGAAAATCAGCTTGAGAAAACGCCTTCCAAGACGATACAAAGTTCTGAAAGTGGCCAATATTCTGGATTGCCGCATTACCCCTTGGAGGCTTCAAAGGAACGACCAATGGAAATGAAACCCCACCACTCAGCAAGCTTTTCAACTTTCTTGAGTTCTGCCAGTGCTTATTTTTCAACGCTTGAAGGACATCTTGTGGAAGTAAGCCCCAGCCTGGTCTTGATGAATCAGACTTTAACGAATCGGGGTCATTGTTTAATTCAGATGTCATCGAGCTGCACTTCATTATCAGTTAGGATTGCATCATCAGTTAAGTCTGTTAGTTCTATTTCCGCTGCTATCTTATTTTTTAGCTCAGAGCTCTTTTGCTCAGCCATGCGCCGATCAATTTCCTCCCATGTCACCTCACATAAGTGGCTTTCATGAAGTTCAGGGTCCCGCTCGGCAATGAGCAATGATTTCGCCGATTCTCGCGCCAGGTTTAGATTTTTATAGGGCGTAATCAGATTCACATGTATATGAAGCTCCTTGAAGACACGAAGAACTCTTCGGCTTACTGCCTCAGCGGTATTTGAAAAGGCCTCATCCAAAAACACGGTGCAATAAATAGGCTTATCATAGCCATCGGGAGTCAACACGTAAGCAAGACTAGCGGCTACGATAGTACCGGCAAAGGACTCTTTCTCACCGCCTGATTTGCCGCTACTCGATTCAAGCACGTCTCTGACTTCATCTGTTTTAGAATCTCGCTCTTCAGCAAAGAATGACATTTGATATCTGGGATCTAACAGCCTCAAACTTTCCATATTGTTGGAGGTTCCTGGCGCACTCGCTTTCTCAAGGATTTCCACAACCTCCGCCAGAAGGTTAAACTGGGTTTCGTGATCACCACTTGTTAATTTTTGAAGTGCAAGCTTCACCTTCCTATCAAAGTCCTGAACATGTGGATACTTTTCTCGTTTTGAGCCAAGCTTTAGATGACTGCCTTGCTTAAACTCAGTACGCCTCAACACACGATTAATAGTACCGATCCGCTCCAGGATATCTTCTCTTTCAGATTGAAGGCTCTGCTGGATTCGAGCCAAAGATTGAGTTGCGTGTTTATTTAAGCGTTCTTTGAACTGGTCAATTAACTCGGGCAACCCCTCTTTTTCAATATAGAAATAATGACCCAAATAATCTTGAAGACCTTCTAGGCCTGTAGGCCAATCAACCGTAAGGGGCTGCCATTTATCTTTTCCTCTAAACGACCCCATAATTCCATTCGCGGCATTCTCGGCAGTATTTTTTGCCGAGCGCACTTTTTCCAACTCACGATCCAAAGCTTTTTCAAACTCCGGTTGCTGATCGGCGGTTTCTAATGTGACGACACCAACCCTGTCCGAAAGCAGGATTCTAACCTCATCCGTCATGCCTGATGACGCCAGCAGCTGGTACTTTCCCACCTGTTGTTGCGCATCATCTCTCTTGTTTTCCAATGCGCCTTCATTTTTTTTGAGTTGCTCTTTATTTTCTTGAATATCCAGCAACTGCTTCTTAGCTGACTCCCAGCGTGATTTAGCGAGTTCCAGACTTCCACCTGCTTGCTCAAGCGCCGCTAAATCAGCTTTTACTGTATCCAGGCGCTGTTGCCAGTATGGTGCATTTATCTGCTCCCATACATAAAAATCCAACCTCTCCCATAGCTGTTTTCGCTCATTCACCTGATCCATCGCTTTCCGTGCTTGCTCTGTTGCCGCATGCAGCTTCTTCAATTCCAGCTCAGTGCGTTGTTTATCCAAATTCAACAGACCAAGACGTGACTTATTCGAAAACCCCAGACTCCAACTTCTTCGATCATCTACCTTTCGCTGATCCTTCTTTTCAAAGCGGCCTCGCTCCATATGCACGAGGCCTTCCTTTGTCATTGAGAATGGCGTGGCATCAAGCTCGTCTGTGCCAGACACGCATCGCAAATCAAACTTATTCAAGTGGCTTTTGAGCCAATCGCGATATGAGTGATCTTTCCAGACCAGTTTACGAAGGTAGCCGCGCTCATTAAATTCAGTAAAATTTGAGGCTGACTTATCTTGAGCGCTATTTTCCATCACGACCTGGGCGCGCACATGCAAGCCGGTGTGCCGCGTATTGAGCCAGCGAGTCACCATTGAGTAACTCTTTTGAGGGACTAGTAAAGTCGTCCTTAGGCCACCTAATGCTCGTTCAATTGCGCCTTGCCAAGTTTTCTCTTCGTCGTTGACATCCAGTAACTCACCGATAAATACCAACTCATTATCAGATAAATTTAGTGATGCGATCATTTCATCACGAAGCTGCTGATAGCGAACATCAATGTTTGAATCCGGACGCGCCTCTATCTCTCGAATCTCGTCTTTAATATTGTTTAAGCTTTTTTGCCGTTCACTCAACTGAGCAGCAATTCCGCCAAACTCATCCTGGCTTTGCTTGGTATCGTCTTCTATTTTTTCTAGCTTTATTGTCGCTTCGCGTTTATTGGAAAGAAATATCTCTTCATTCAGATCAGTATCCAACGCCAAGCTGCGACAATCACTTTGATAATTTGAAGATGTTTGTATGACGACGTTCAGCTTGTCTTTAGCGTATAGGATATCTTTCTTTAGGGATTCAATCTTATCGCCACCCTGATTGAGGTATTCTTCATGCCTTTTTTCAACCGACTCCTGTGCATCCTTCTCTTCTGTTTCGGCTCTAGCAATAGTCCTTCCAAGCGATTCCAGTTCTTCTTCCAACTCACTCAGCTTGTTTGACCAAAGTAGTGAAAGTGCCTCGCCAAAGTAAACACTCAAATGATTTTTCTGCAGATGAAGCCTCTCTAAAGCAAGCTTGGATTCGGCAATGGATTCAGAAAGTTCAGGTAATCTAGTCAAGTGTGTTTTTTGTTCTTTGGCATCAATCAGCTGCTCGTGGATGGCGACGAGATCAGAGAACTCTTCAACAACCTTTTTCGCATCCTCTTTTACACCACTGGGTTCCAAGACTAGTTCACGGATCAGTTTTGTAAGATCATCTATCTTCTTGAGACCCAGCGCTCGCGATAACAAAGCAGGTGCGTTTTTGTTGTCCATGTATAAATGCTTGCGATAAAGCTCCTGGTAATCAGTAAAGTTGCTATCACAATCAGTAATGGCTGAATCATCGCGCAGCCATTGTTTCAGCTGCCTTGCATTTCCTTCACCAAACGCGTCCAACAACTCTTTTAGTTGCATGCTCCTTTTTGCAACAAGATAAACCCGCTTAACATCGCCAAGTGTATTAGTTGAACTCGCTGTCCAAAAAAGCGCTGCCAGGGTAATACTTGAACCATCTTCACATTGGTAAAGCGCCCTAAGTCCGGTTACAACCCCTTTCTCACGCTTACTTTTGACCCGTGTAGAAGACCCATCATGAGCAGTTCCAAAGCTGCCGCGCATATAAGATAAAAGAGAACGATCTGAACGATCACCCTGAGCCGCAGCAACGTTAAAAGTTGCCTTGCCTGCCGGTAAGAGTAGAGCCATTAGTCCATCAATAAAGGTCGACTTTCCAGCACCGTTATCGCCGGTCACAAGGGTTCCATCAGGATTGATAGAGGCGGTATGCAAGCCATGAAAAGAGCCCCAATTGTAAACCGACAGCTCCGCTAATCGAATTTGGCCTTGAGAAAATAATTCCTTGTGGGTCACAGGGGCTGTATGCTCTGTATTGCCAAAAAGGTCAGACATAATCACCTCCTTCTGTCGGCCCAGACTCAACCTGTGTGGCCGCTAGTGCACGGTATTCCTCTAGCATCGACTCTAAAAAACTCGCACTAACCACATAGCGAATAATCGGAGTAATTTCGTATCTATCTTCAACCCCGCGAATCGTTGATAATATTTTTCTCTTAACCATCTCCTTCACTCTGGCCAGTAGTTTTTTTCGATCTTTAGACGCATGATCAGTAATTGGCAGAAAAGGGGTGAGATAGGATTCAAGACGTTCAATGTCTATGGTGATTTTTTGCTCTCCGGCCGACTCTCTGTCTTGATAATGTTTTCTAAGCACCAGCAATATCAGCGTGTCGTACAGCGATAGGGTTCTTTTTGAGATAAGTGTTGTGGCATCTTCAGTTTCCTGTTCATCCCTATCTGCGTCTTCAGCATGCTCAGAATCCATGCTCGCAATAAACGCCACCCCTGATTTTTGATCGAGAACCAACTGCAGATAAACTTCCGACAAGTGCTTTCGTATTGCGGCTTCATGTCGACAAAGTAACTCAAAGAGTTTGGACTTTTGCGAAGCCATCACCGAACCTTGCCGCATTAAATGCACCAGCACTCGCCTGGCATCATGAGGCATTGCCGACTCATTTGGCCCAGCCAGTGTTGCATCATCTATGGCCGAATCATCTATGACCGAATCATCTATGACCGAATCATCTATGACCGAATCATCCTCAGTCATGTTATTAGTATCGTTGTGCGCAGGCGACTTTATATCATTATCGTCATTACCGTTTTCTCGGTTTCCTGTCACCATCGAGAAAAAGCTATTTGAATTCAATTCTTCAGCCATACAAAGTTCCTGCTAGAGTGAAAGCTCATCAATATCTTCGGGGAATAAATCGAGGGTCAACAGGTAAGTAGGTATTGATGCCTTCAACATAACACCTTGCTTATCCATCAATGCCACCTCTTCTTTTTGCTCCAAGGCCGTTGCACCCACTGCTTTGGCCACTCGGAGATAGGCAACCAGTTCTTCCAAACCAGACTTCAATGGATTCTTAGCAGCCAGCCCGGCTATCGACATCGGGCCATGTTCTTTGAGGGAGCCAAATGCTTTATGTGCAATCTCCCTCACTTGAACCGCATCCAGGCAATCGAGAACATGAGCGCTTGGTTCACGACTGTTTGCTTTTTCTTCCACACCTGATGTGTCTAACTTATCGTCAGGGTTTCTTAGTCGCATAGCTTCTGGTGACTTAATTTCGATGGGGCCAACAGGTAAACTAAGCGTGGTTTCGGTTTTTAAGTCCACTCTTAAGCCTAAACCGTCATCACGCATCCCATCCCTTAACAACACAGCCTGCCTTTCAAGTTTTGATAGCAAGCGATCAACCGCTTGGTTTTCTGCCGCAGCGCCACTTTCGATATAAGAACGAAGACCTTCTTCTGTGCGACGCCTAATGCGAAAAACTCGATCACTTTCGCGGCTTAACTCTCGCATCAGTTGATTCAAGAATTGTTGCTGACTACCAGATAGCTGCTTAGCAACAGGCCTATTCAAAATGCTACGAAGTTGCTCGCGAAACTCCATTGATCTGTTTTGGTCGCAGAGCAATTGAAAGAACCCCTCAAATGCGCTTCCGGCCTCAGTGGTGGAAAGCAATGCTTCTTTCTCCATAACGGATAAAAGAATATCACCGCGAGACGCATCTCCCTCGATTATCTGCACTCTCAGGTCTTTGTCTAACACCCTGATTTCGTCTTCTACGCGTCGAAAGTCACCGGTTAACACTGAAGCAAGTTGGTAGATTTCCCGGATACGCTCTCGTTGCTCGACTTCGCTAAGCTCAGGCACAACGCCGGCTTGGAGCGCATCTATTTCGCGCTGAATCTCTGCTTTTTTACTTTCCAGTAAGGTGACTCGCTCATCTACATTAGGGCTTATAGCAACAGCCAAGTCGCGAACCGCTTCCTGAACAATACGTAAATGTGAGGCTGTCGTGCCAGAGTTTCTTTCATCCAAGCCCTTACAGAACCTAAGCGCAATCTCACTTGCGTCGGTCTTGGTTAAAGCATCATCCATTTCTCGCAGCCAACCGGCTCGAATCCACTGGTTCAGATAAGTCGCCGCAGAGGTTTCTGTGGACCAAATACCCAATTCACGGCTACGCTCTATTTCCGCATCCAGCATGATTCGAGCGCGACCATAGGAAATTTCACTTTCCTCAGAAAATAGATCCGCAATAAAAGCCAATATATAAGGCGCATTATCGGCTCTTAATAGTTTCCATGCGGCATGCTCGGAATAGAGCCGACGATAAGTGGCTTGCTTTTGTTGGAAGCTCATGACCGCTAGTGTTCCGCTAACATATTCATAATTAAGCGAATCATCACTTCTTTTTGCTTCGGGTCAGATTCCGCGACTAATAATGTCAGGGCCGCCAATCCGGTATCATTGATTACAGGAATACCTGATGGTGAGAGCAGTCGACCATTTCGATGCAGAAAATCGACAAACAGGTAAGCCGCTGAGCGTTTGTTACCGTCTGAAAAAGGGTGGTTTTTAATCACAAAGTAAAGAAGATGTGCCGCTTTACTTTCAATGGATGGATAAGCAGGTTTACCGAACACAGTTTGCTCCAGGTTACCGAAAATACCTGCCAAACCCTCACCCCTTGGATTGGCAAAAAGAGTCGTTGCCTCGCCTCGCTCCATGAGCTCGGTTTTCAGGTTTTCCAATGCAGTGGTTGCTTCTTTAGCAGAGGGCAGCGAACCACCTGCTTGCCCCTCTGGTTCTTCCAGCAAACCCTCATCGTAACGCTGCAGCCATAAAAAAGTTTGCGTGTAACGACTGACAATTTCCACCAAACCACGACCCGCGGCTAACTCCAGCTCAGGGGACTGGGCGGTACGCCTAATCAAATTAAGCGCCTGCTCTAATGCTTGAGCATTTTGTTCAAAGCGTTGCTGATTCAAGGTATATCCTTGAGTGAGCAATTCCTTTAACCGCTCAGTGGCCCATTTTCTGAATTGAACGCCTTGTTTGGACTTTACGCGATAACCAACGGAAATAATGACATCCAGGTTATAGGCATTTGTGGGCTTGGTAGAAAATTCGGAATTTCCGAATTTTCTCACCACCTCAGCCTCTTCAAGCTCACCCTCTTTGAACACGTTCCTGATATGCTCATTAATGGTAGATTTAGCCTTGCCAAAAAGTTCACCCATCTGCTCTTGCGTTAACCATACCGTCTCATCTTCCATTTTCACTAGTATTTGAGTCTTGCCATCCTGGCTTTCGAATATCTCTATGTGGCTATTCATCATCTGACCTTACACTTCTCAGCAAGTTACACAAACGATATCATCATCATTTTGATGATGTCAACTTCTATTATTGACACACATAAGCTATCAGTATTATGATCCATGATAAATTTGATCATCATTTTAAACACTAAGGCATAAAACAAAGGCCCTCAACCCTTGATTGAAAACAAAGCACTAGCAGACATCAGCCAAGCGCAGCAAGAAAGGCTATTTCATATCGATTTCAAGCTACGTTTTTTAGGCGCAGTCAACAGAAATGATCTGGTCAGCCGGTTTGGCATTAAAGCCGCTGCTGCAACTCGGGATATATCTCTGTATAAAGAACTGGCACCTAAAAACCTTATCTACGACACAAAAGCCAAGACCTATATAGAAGCCGATCAATTCAAACCCCTGTTTGACTATCAAGGGAGCCAAGCCTTATCGGCATTATGCTACGGACTGGGAGATGATCAAGTATCAGGCAGCATGTCTTTGGTCACCGCAGAGTCACCAACTCAACTTAACCTTTCATTCTCTTGGCCAAACCTGGATGTACTGGCAGAGATCACCAAAGCCATTCACCAGAAAAAGGCGCTTAAGATAGATTACCGATCCCTTTCCAGTGGCTTAAACCAGCGAGAAATCGTGCCCTTTGCGCTGGTCGATAATGGCCTTCGCTGGCATGTAAGAGCCTTTGATCGAAAAAGAGAGCGGTTCACCGACTTTGTCATTAACCGTATGGCAAAACCGAAACTGCTCAATACAGAAATTACGAAGCCTGAAACGAAAGAAGACGATATTCAGTGGAACCGTATTGTTGAAATGCACATTGTTCCGCACCCTAACCTGAAACACCCAGAAACCATTGAGACCGAATACGGAATGGTAAATGGAATGCTAAGAATACAAGTGCGAGCGGCAGTTGCTGGTTACGTGCTAAGGCACTGGAATATCGATTGCTCAGTCGATCATTCGTTGGAGGGCCGTGAATTTCATTTGTGGCTAGAAAACACTCCTACGCTTTATGGGGTAGAAAATTTAGCGATTGCGCCAGGGTTTAATTCAGACAATTTGAGCACAATGAATTGATTTGGCTAATCCACTCCTTTAAAAACATAAACCCTATTGGGAGAAGCAGTAACTAGTGAGAGAAATAATGTTGTTAGTTAGTAAATTTGTACTCGAGGTAATCTCATAAAATATCATGTGCTTGATATGTTTTCTGGGTGCGGAGGATTATCTTGGGGTTTTCAAAGGTTGAACCGGACTTTGGGTTACGCCCGACGTGTTTGAGACCTTTCTCCAAGGCATCGACGAAGCCCAGAGCTGTTTCTTCATTTGCTTCGGTGGGTAATACTCAATGATCTGATCTACGTCTTGTGAAGCTTTCTCGCGCAGATTTGCTGGCTTGAACTTCACTTAGGCTGACGAATACGGTCACGCAGACCACCAAAGTAGCTTTGGTTTGCTTCGAGCGCAACAGGGGATTCGACACCCTCAAGCAACAGGCTACGGAGTTGTGCCCGATCCTGATCCTTACGAATCAGCTCTCGGACGTATTCACTGCTCGAGCCAAAGCCTCGCTGATTGACCTGATCATCAACGAAACCTTTAAGGGTATCTGGTAGGGATATATTCATCGTACTCATAGACTCTAGAACAGCCCCGATGGCAAAAATTGGCAAGACTTTCTCCCCCCCCCTAAAACCCTGGGCTATTTGATGATTTTTCGCCACTTTCGGTCAACTTGGTAAGATGTGGGATTCCATTTAATTCTTCCCTAATCACTCGAGAAAGCCTAAAACACACCTTGTGAAAAATTGAATTCTTCCGCGAAGAAAGCTATTTAATTCTTCCCTATAGGTTTTTAGACTGCTTAATATTTCCCAATCGTAACGCATTAATTATATTGAGGAATTCAGGGATTTTTCAATAGCATTTTTTTACGTTCAATAGGTCACAAAACTAAATTGAGACACCTGACTTGTTAAAAAATAGGTCGTGACCAGAGCATACAGATGCCTAGCAGGACTTAGGAGTAAAAGTGCCAGAAAAAGGCGCTGGCACTACTTATATTTTCGCTGAATAATACTAACTTCAAATCGCATAGTGATATTTGGAGCTGATGAATAGCGGTCATAAGAACAGAGTCAACTTTCATCGAAACCTTACATTACCTAAAATGGGAAAGCCGAAATAAAGCGAGCATTCTCTTCAGGTCTGAAGGCAATTCTGTTTCTCTAACATTTACGACCTACTAGTCTGGCACAAACCTTTTTTTAATGGTTACCGCATGCTCAATTACTAAAATATAGTAATATACCTTGAGAGGTGAAAATCATGGCACGAACAACCAGTATCAATTTAGGTGATCACTTCACCGATTTTTTAATCGAACTGACTAACAGCGGGCGTTACGGCTCAGCAAGCGAAGCTGTTAGAGCTGCTTTGCGCTTGCTCGAAACAAGAAGAAGCCAAGATAACAGCCTTGGAAAACGCTTTAGTTGAGGGTGAGAAAAGCGGTGAAAGTAGCCGCCCCATCAACGATATCGTCGCAGAAGTCATTGCCCAGTGCAAAACAGGCTTACATGCCGAATAGTTATACAAAATCCAAGTGTGCTGATAGAGATGTTGTCGATATAACGGTCCGTAGCTTCAATGACTTTGGTGACGTCTGAAGCTAAATTCAAGACTGTATGGTCTGGTTCGAGCCGATATATCTGACTCCGATACGGCTGACTCCATAATCAACTTTCAGAGAAGGTACTTTCCTACCGCTATAAAAATTAGCGCAAAACTTATTCCAACCACCAAATCCACATAAGGATTTCTAATAGAAATTTTTAACGTATCCTCGGTTAGCTTCGCCATCAGTTCAAGCTGCTGAGTATGAATTTTCTGCCTCATTTCAAACTGCTTGATTTCTTCCGGTGATAGATTTGACATAGTACTTGTGCCCTTAATGTTTTGAATCATAACCAACACGTATACAAAACTTATGGTCTGAGTATAAACTGACCATATTACTACAACAAGGTACAAGATTTACCAGGTATACCGTGAACGCCTCGGCTGTGACCACACCTTTTCATACAATTCCTCTCGTCCAATTTTTATAAAACTCATACTCCCTCCCAAAACAAATGCTAATCATTTTGATGATAACAACAAATACTATTGACCATAATATAAACCTACTTTATTATCCCTACATAACATAGGCAGATTAAATCTCGAGTCGCTTCAAAGATTAGAATAAAACCAAGAACAAAAAGGATCGGTCTGTATGCCTCAATCTTCTTTAGAAGAACTCAGTCAATCGCAGAAAGAGCGACTGTTTCATATCGACTTCAAGCTCCGCTTTCTGGGGCTGATCAATCGTAACGACCTTGTGACGCGCTTTGGTATCAAGCAAGCTGCGGCAACCCGCGATATTGCCTTATACAAAGAACTTGCGCCAAACAACCTGACCTACGACACCAAAGCTAAAACCTATTTTCAAGCAGATAAGTACAAGCCCCTATTTGAATGCAGTGGTACTCAAGCTCTATGTGCACTAAGCCAAGGTCTGGGCGATGATTCAGTTAGCCAACCCTCCTCATTGATTGAGACGGATATACCTTCAGCTCTAAATACACCGAATTTAGATGTACTCGCCGAAATCACTAAGGCTATATTCCAAGAAAAGGCATTAAAGATTGAATATCGTTCTCTATCAAGTGGTTTGACTAAAAGAGAGATCGTTCCCTTCGCACTAGTCGATAACGGCTTACGTTGGCACATCCGTGCGTTTGATAGAAAGTCAGAAAGTTTTAGAGATTTCGTCTTAAACCGAGTATCAAAGCCAAAACGCTTGAGCGATGACATACCCAAGGAACAAACGCGCGAAGCAGATATTCAGTGGAACCGAATCGTGGAAATGCATCTAGTGCCACATCCAAACTTAAAACACCCGAAAACAATCGAAACAGAATATGCGATGACAGGCGGTGTATTAAACATTCAGGTACGCGCCGCTGTTGCGGGCTATGTATTAAGAAAGTGGAATGTAGACTGTACCGAGGACCATTCCCTTAACTCGCCAGAAACTCACCTCTGGTTAAAGAACACTCAAACATTATATGGAGTATCGAATCTCGAGATCGCTCCAGGATATCAAAAGAATTAACGAAACAAGGATTGAAATTCACAATGAACAACGCAGATCAACAGTTTTTACGAGATCTTGATATTAAGCTATGGGCTTCAGCAGATAAACTTCGTAACGCCTTAGATGCAGCAAACTATAAACATGTTGTACTAGGCCTTATCTTCTTGAAATATGTATCCGATGCATTTGAGGAGCGCCAGCAAGAACTTAGCCAGCTTTTCACTGAGGACAACAGCGACGACAACATCTACTACATGCCACGCGAAGATTACGAGTCTGACGAAGAGTATAACAAAGCGGTAAATACCGAACTTGAATTACACGAATACTACCAAGAAAAAAATGTTTTTTGGGTACCCAAGCAAGCGCGTTGGGAGTTTTTAAAAAGCTCTGCTGCGCTTCCAATCGGCACTGAAATTGAACTAGAAAGCGGTGATAAATTCAAACTCACCTCTATCTCAAAGCTGATAGACAACGCCCTAGAATCCATCGAAACCTACAAGATTGATGACAAGCTCGCCAACCCGAAGCTAAAAGGTGTTTTACCGAGGGTTGGGCGCTATGAAGTAGACAACCACAACTTAACTGAGCTTATCAATAAGTTCTCAGATACCAGTTTCCGCAATCCAGAATATAAGGGGCAAAAGCTAGACCTTCATAGCAAAGATATTCTTGGTCATGTGTACGAGTACTTCCTTGGGCAATTCGCATTAGCAGAAGGCAAGCAAGGCGGCCAATACTACACCCCAAAAAGCATTGTTACGCTCATTGTTGAAATGCTAGAGCCCTATCAAGGTCGCGTGTATGACCCCGCCATGGGAGCCGGTGGATTTTTTGTCAGCAACGATAAATTTATCGAAGCCCATGCCGCTGAAAAGCACTATAACGCAGCCGAACAACGCAAGCATATTTCTGTATATGGCCAGGAGAGCAACCCAACAACCTGGAAGCTAGCTGCGATGAATATGGCTATTCGCGGCATTGATTTTAATTTTGGCAAAAAGAATGCGGATACTTTCTTGGATGATCAGCATCCAGACCTGCGTGCTGACTACGTAATGGCCAACCCACCTTTCAATATCAAAGACTGGTGGCATGCAAAACTAGAGGAGGATGTACGCTGGAAATACGGTACACCTCCTGCTGGAAACGCCAACTACGGTTGGATCCAGCATATGCTGCATCACCTTAACGATAACGGCTCGATGGGCTTATTGTTGGCGAATGGCTCCATGAGTTCAAATACCAACAATGAGGGTGAAATCAGAAAGTCTCTAATTCTAGGTAATACAGAAAATAGCGTCCCCGGTGATCTTATTGAATGTATGGTGGCTTTACCCGGACAGCTATTTACCAACACTCAAATTCCAGCCTGTATTTGGTTCTTAACTAAAAACAAAAAAGGCGGCAATGGCAAACGCGACCGTCGCGGCGAAACCTTATTTATCGATGCTAGAAACCTAGGCTTCTTAAAAGATCGTGTCTTGAGAGACTTTACAGACGAAGACATTGCCAAAATTGCTGACACATTCCATGCCTGGCAAAAAGGTGAGAATTACGAAGACATTAAAGGCTTCTGTTATTCCGCATCAATTGATGACCTTAAAAAACACGACTTTGTATTAACACCGGGTCGATATGTGGGAGCAGCCGATATCGACACAGACGATGAGCCATTCCCAGAAAAAATGCAGCGTTTGACAGCGCTACTTAAGTCCCAGTTTGAAGAATCCGATCGATTAGAAAAATCGATTAAGGACAATTTAGCGGGGATTGGTTATGAGCTGTAATTGGCCAACAGTAAAACTTGGTGACTATTGCAATAAGATAGGCAGTGGAGCAACTCCAAGAGGTGGAGCAAGCGTCTACATGGATGAAGGTGAAATCTGCCTAATAAGAAGCCAGAACGTATACAACGAGGGATTCAACCCCAATGGGCTAGTTTATATCGATGAAGAGGCAGCAAAGAAGCTTAAAAATGTTACCGTAGAAGAGAATGATGTTCTCCTGAATATTACTGGTGATTCTGTCGCTCGAGTTTGCCTCGCAAAGTCAAACTTCTTGCCAGCTAGGGTCAATCAGCATGTTGCTATTATACGTCCGGACGAAAAGGAATTTGACTCAAGGTTTATTAGATACCTACTAGCTTCTCCAGCCTATCAAAACATCTTACTTTCCATAGCAGCAGTTGGCGCAACAAGAAATGCACTAACAAAAGGAATGATTGAAAACCTTGATGTGGTAAAACCTCCTATTGAGCAACAAATCGAGATAGCCGATAAATTAGAAGCATTAGAGAATAAAATAGACATCAACTCAGAAACCAACCAAACACTAGAACAAATCGCCCAAGCATTGTTTAAAAGTTGGTTTGTCGACTTTGATCCGATCAAAGAAAAAATTGCGGTTCTAGAGGCTGGCGGAACAGCTGAAGAAGCAGAGCTTGCCGCAATGAGCATGATTGCAGCCAAAAGCTCCGAACAATTAGCTGAGTTAAAGCAATCAAAACCTGATGCCTATGAGCAACTAGCTCAAACCGCTGCGCTCTTTCCATCAGCGATGCAGGAATCAGAGCTTGGGGATATTCCGAAAGGTTGGACTGAGAAACCGCTTGGAAGCCTAATAGATTTCATGACTGGTTTCGCTTTTAAAAGCAAGCAGTTTTCGGACAGTGGTGTGAGGCTGGCACGAGGGGACAATGTTAAGGAAGGCAAGTTCTATTGGGGGGATAAGTCTAGATTCTGGCCTTCCATATCAGCCGAAATAGAAAAATACCAGCTCAAATCTGGAGATATTCTTATTGGAATGGATGGTTCTAAAGTTGGTAAAAACTGGGTGAGAGTCAATAGCTCAGATTTACCTTGCCTATTAGTTCAACGAGTTGCTCGGTTAAGAGAAAATGGCCAGATTGGGAGTTCGATGCTCGAAGTTATAGTCGGTGGGAATAGTTTTAAGCGATATGTCGATAATGTAAAGACTGGAACATCAATTCCTCACATAAGTGGAAAGCAGATAAAGGATATGCCAGTTCTTTGCCCAGACGATGGTGGGAGTTTATTTCAAGAGTTTGAAAGATTGCTTTCACCATTAGCAGAGAGAAAAGGGAATAACATTTCTGAAAACCTAACCCTTCAAGGGATGCGCGACACACTATTACCTAAACTTATATCCGGTGAACTTGAAAGGGGGTAGATATGGAATACTTGACCCCACAATTTCACGAGTACCTCAATGAAGAAGGAGATGTAGAGATTGCAGGTAATACCTTTCGTCGAGATAGGATCCTAATAAGCCTTGAAGAAAAAGGTTATCAAGAAGCGTTTGTTGATTGGTTACAACAGAGGCAGGAAGAAAACATCAATCGTGCAGATGAAATATTAGGTCTGTACGACAATCAACGTCGATTTAATAAGCTTAAAGAAATATATGCTCGGGGCGCGATTATCCCTTTTGTCGGTGCAGGTATGTCCATGCCAAGTGACTACCCTGGCTGGACAAAATTTCTGTATCAAGTTCTTGATGAAACAACTGTCAATAAAGATGCTTTTAACTCAACAATCGAAGATGGCCAATATGAAGAAGCAGCGCAAATGCTCAGCGACGCTTTACCTGCAGGCTGCTTTCTTGAGTATGTTGAAAATGCATTTGGTGCTAATCAAGAGATTTGGGGCGTGGTGCAGCGTTTGCCACTGATATTTAAACAAGCAGTGGTAACAACAAATTTTGATAATGTGCTCACCCGGTGCTACGAGAACGCTAACTTCAATTTTGAAGAAGAGTTACTCGGCCCTGCGGCTGAAGAACTTCCAAGAGCTTTAGGAGAAAACAAGCGGGTATTGGTCAAGCTGCATGGCAAAGCAGGTTCCTCTCGTAACCGCATACTTACCAAAAACGAGTACGACAACCACTACCAAGATGATCAGGCATTAGAAGCGGTAATAGAGGCAATTAGCAATCGTACGCTGTTGTTTTTGGGTTGTAGCCTGACCATTGATCGGACTATTCAATGTTTAAGCCGTATTGTCGATCGCAAAGGACATGAAAATGTTCCGCGTCACTATGCATTTTTAAAGCTCAATGAAGGTGAAGACAGGCTTGCGAGAAGAGATCAATTAGCGGCGGCCAATATCTATCCTATTTGGTATACCGAAGATCATGACGAATCAATTGAAGCCTTATTGGAAAAGCTAACAGAGGGAGTAAATCAATGAACGAAGAACAATTAGAAAACCTCTGCTTAGACTGGTTTCGAGAAGGCGGCTGGGATGTACTGCATGGGCCCGACATTGCACCCGACAAGGTGAATGGCGAAGCCAGAGAGGGCACCCTGGGGTGTAGCGCAACACCGATGCGCTCGGATTATGCGCAAGTAGTGCTGGATGGCCAATTGCTTGATGCATTTAAGCGAATAAACAAACATATCCCTGCAGACCAAATTGACAGCTGCTATGAGCAGTTGAAAACTATAGCCCTTAAGCCCGAAAGCTTGGATCTGATTACTAATAATCGAGCCTTTCATCGGCTATTGCTTGAAGGCGTCCCCGTTGAATTTAAACAAGACGATGGAGAGTCTTCAACGGGTGGAGAGCCAGTTTCGGATCACGCATTTCTAATCGACTTTGAAAATCTCGCAAACAACCAGTTTTCGGTCGTCAACCAATTTACCATTTCGGGCACCAAACAGCCGCGCCGACCTGACGTTATTTGTTTTATCAACGGCTTGCCCATTGCCGTGCTGGAACTCAAAAGCCCCAGCGATGAAAACGCCGACATTTGGGATGCCTTCAACCAATTACAAACCTACAAAGACGAAATCGCAGACCTGTTTATTTTTAACGAGGCATTAGTCGTCAGTGATGGCTACACCGCCAGAGTGGGCTCGCTAACCGCCAACCAAGAGCGCTTTATGCCGTGGCGTACTATTAAGCATGAAGATGACAAGCCTTTGCTTGAATGGCAGCTAGAAACCATGGTGCGCGGTTTTTTTGACAGAGAGTTGCTGCTGGATTACATACGCTTTTTTGTGTTGTTTGAAACCGATGGCGAAGCAATTATCAAAAAAATTGCGGGCTATCATCAGTTTCATGCCGTGCGAGAAGCAGTAAAAGCCACAGTGATTGCGGCACAGAATATCGGCGGCATCAGCGAAAAACGCGCGAACTATGGCGATGAGGTGGTGCCCGGCAGCAAAAAAGCCGGTGTGGTGTGGCACACCCAGGGCAGCGGTAAAAGCATTTCGATGTGTTGCTATGCGGGTAAATTGCTGCAACAGCCGGCCATGAACAACCCAACCCTTATTGTGGTAACTGACCGCAACGACCTGGACGGCCAATTGTTTGAAACCTTCAGCAATGCGGTTGAACTGCTGAAACAAACCCCGGTAAAGGCGGGCAACCGCGATGAGCTAAGGCAGTTACTGGCCGAGCGTGAATCGGGCGGTATTATTTTTACCACGGTGCAAAAATTTGCGCTGCTGGACGATGAAAGCCACCACCCAATTTTGAATGACCGACACAATATTGTAGTGGTGTCGGATGAGGCACACCGCAGCCAATACGGTTTAAAAGCCCAGTTAAACAAAGACACCGGCGAGTATAAATTTGGCTATGCCAAACACATGCGCGATGCCTTGCCCTTTGCCTCGTTTATTGGCTTTACCGGCACCCCCATATCGCAAGAAGATAAAGACACCCGCGCCGTGTTTGGTGGTTATGTATCTATTTACGATATTCAAGATGCGGTGGACGATGGTGCAACGGTACCTATTTATTATGAATCGCGCCTGGCCAAGCTAGATTTAAACCACGATGAAATCGCTGCTTTGTCTGACCAAGTGGATGAAGTAGTAGAAGACGAAGAAGACGTAAGTTCGCGCGAGAAAACCAAAGGCGAGTGGAGCCGGCTTGAAAAGCTGGTAGGTGCCACCCCGCGCTTACAACAAATTGCCGCCGACATTGTTGAGCACTTTGAAACCCGCAATGCCAGCATGGATGGCAAAGCCATGATTGTGGGTATGAGCCGTGATATTTGCGCGCATCTATACAACGAGATTGTAGACCTTCGGCCCCAGTGGCATTCAGACGACCCAGAAAAAGGCGCCATCAAAATTGTGATGACAGGTAGCGCCTCTGACAAGCCCTTATTGCAGCCGCACATCTACAACAAGAAAACAAAAAAACGCTTGGAGAAGCGCTTTAAAGACGTGAACGACCCGCTAAAGCTGGTGATTGTGCGCGATATGTGGCTTACCGGTTTTGATGCCCCTTGCTGCCACACCATGTATATCGACAAGCCCATGAAGGGCCATAACCTGATGCAGGCCATTGCCCGTGTTAACCGGGTGTTCAAGAACAAGCCTGGCGGCTTGGTGGTTGATTACATCGGCATTGCCAATGAGCTTAAACAGGCCCTGAAAACTTATACCGATTCCAAAGGTAAAGGCGAACCCACACTTAATGCTGAAGAAGCCTTTGCGATTCTTCTTGAAAAACTCGATGCCATTCGAGGCATGTTTGCCAAGACACCTAAATCAGATGGCCTAGACATATCAGGCTTCGAATCAGAAGCGCATAAGATACTAGTGCCCGCTGCCAACTATGTACTCGGATTGGAAGATGGTAAAAAACGCTTTCTTGATCTGGTGTTAGCCGCAAGCAAGGCTTACTCGCTTTGTAGCACATTGGATGAAGCGAAAGATCTGCGCAAAGAAATTGCTTTCTACTCGGCAATTAAAGCGGCGATCAGCAAGTTCACCAGTGTGGATAAAAAACGGACTCAAGAAGAGAAAAACTCCGCATTAAAGCAAATTTTAGACAATGCAGTCATCGCAGAAGGTGTTGCGGATGTATTTGCATTGTGTGGTTTGGAAAAGCCAAATATCGGCTTGCTGTCGGATGAATTTCTTGAAGATGTTCGGCAGATGCCAGAGAAAAACTTGGCGGTTGAATTATTAGAGAAGCTCCTCAAAGACGATATAAAAGCCAAAACAAGAAACAACGTAGTTCAAGAAAAGAAATATGCAGACAGACTGCAGGAGACACTTCGAAAATATAACAACCGCGCTATTGAAACGGCTCAGGTTATTGAAGAGCTCATTCAAATGGCCAGAGAGTTTCAAGAGGAAATGGAGCGTGAAGCTAACCTCGGGCTAAATCCAGATGAAATTGCCTTCTACGATGCGCTAGCAAATAACGAAAGCGCAGTGCGCGAATTGGGTGATGAAATACTCAAGAAAATTGCTGTCGAGATAACCGAAAAGCTTAGACGATCGACGACTGTGGACTGGCAAGTTAGAGACAGCGTCAGAGCCAAATTAAAGATACTCGTTCGCCGCACGTTACAGCGATGGAAGTACCCGCCTGACAAGGCTGCTGAAGCGGTAGAGCTTGTATTAAAGCAAGCTGAAACCCTGTCCAATTCCTGGACAAAATAATAACAAAGTGAGCTCTTATAAAAGAAACTGGGGCGTGACTAAAGACAGGTGTATCCAGAAATGATTAATGAAGCAAAATATGACATGAGAAGTTTTGTTCTAAACCAAATCTCCAGTAAGAAGATTAGTGTAGATGATTCGAAGGCTGAACAAATCATTGAGCAGATCAATGCTGCTGTATCGGATGCATCCCAATACACCGACTGGGAAGTGAAGAGCAACATTCATGCAGAGTTAAAAATACGCTTACGCTCGATTCTGGATAAGCATCAACTGCCTATTGTCGATGAAGTATTTGAGGAGGTTCTCTCAAGGGCAAAAAGTACCGCAGGCAGCCCTAAGTCATTTTGGTTTGTTGGAGCGTCCTACGGCAAAGGTAGTGAAGATCAAACTGAACGTTTTCTCAACGATGGCGTTTGGCAAAATGGCTATGAAGATAAATATCTCGATGTAGTCCGTAGTATGCAGCCGGGCGACAAGATTGCCATTAAATCGTCATATACACGAAAGCGAGAGCTCCCTTTTGATAATAAAGGCCAGACTGTTTCAGTAATGGGGATCAAAGCTATTGGTGTGATTACCCGTAATCATGGCGATGGCCGGTTTGTCGACGTTGAATGGCAACCACGCTTTGAGCCTGTTAATGAATGGTATTTCTATACCAATCGCAGCACGATTTGGCGCGTTTCTCCTGATGATTGGATGACAGAGGGCCTTATTGACTTCACTTTCAATAATAAACCCCAGGATATAGATCGTTTTCGCAATGCCCCCTATTGGAAAGAGCGCTTCGGTGATACCCCTGTCGACAAGCAGCGTTTTAAGTGGACCCAATTTTACGAGGAATTTGCCGACAAGCTATTAGCTTACAAGGATGATCGAGCTTCTTTAATGGCAGCCATCCACGATTTACCGAACAAAATTGAAAGCATTTCTGTCCTTCAAGATCAGCCTGAGGAAGGCACAAAAGAATTGCTAAGTGATATTTGCCCATTTACCGTCTTCGGCCTGTTTAACCGGGGCATTACTGATGCTAACCGAATAGCCATCGCAAACGAGCTTGCTGTTTTTTTGAAAGTTGAAACGCCAGTGCCTAATTCCTTTGAAGGTATCCCTGTTGTTAATAATCAGCGCTCTTGGTTTTTTGGATACAAATACCGACGGGGTGAACACGACATTGATACATTATGGAACCTTTTTGAGGCTGCCATAGAACACGCTAATAACTCAGAAACTGATACCGCAGAGGCTCTGTACGACGCTTATGAAACGGCGACTACATGCTGGGGAACCGGCTGGAACCTTTCAATGGGCCTCTATTGGATTCGACCATGGAAGTATTTGACACTTGATGGCCAATCACAGACATACATCACTAAAAAGCTGGGTTTAGAAATAGGCAAGAATGGCGAAAAAGGCCGCTGTAGCTCGAAAGATTACTTCGGCCTGATTGATGATCTAGAAACACGGTTTCAAGAGGACGCCTACCCCGTACACTCTTTTCCAGAACTGTCGCTGTCGGCCTGGCTGTTTAAGGACACCGACACATCCGCGCATCCGAATGCTACTGACCTTGATGATGAGGAGCTATCGGCAGAAGAAGACGAAGTTTCTGTTCAGACTGCGCCTATTGAACCTTATACAATTGACGACATCATTGCCGATGGTTGTTTTCTTGAAAGAGACAGCATCGCAAAGATAATTACTCAACTTAGGCATAAGAAAAACCTAATTCTCCAAGGCCCTCCGGGAACTGGTAAGACATGGCTTGCAAAGAAACTTGCATATGCGTTAATGGGCCAAAAGGACGAAAACTCTCTGCGTGCTGTTCAGTTTCACCCCAATCTATCATATGAAGATTTTGTGCGTGGTTGGAGACCATCAGGCGAAGGAAAACTAACTCTCGTTGATGGCCCATTTCTGGAAATGATTAATGAAGCCAAAAAAGATGCGAGCATCAAACACGTTGTCGTTATCGAAGAAATTAACAGAGGAAACCCTGCTCAGATTTTTGGCGAAATGCTCACATTATTAGAGGCTGACAAGCGTACGCCAAGCGAAGCTTTAGAGCTTAGTTATCGTCGAGCTGAAGGCGAAAGAATCCATATTCCCGCTAACCTTTATGTTATAGGCACTATGAATATTGCCGACCGTTCATTAGCACTTGTTGACCTTGCGCTACGTCGCCGATTCGCATTTTTTGATCTTAAGCCAGCGCTCGGTGAGGCATGGCGCAACTGGGTTCATAGTAAGGCTGGTATTGATAACGATTTTTTGCAGTTAATTGAGCAGCGCATAGTCTCACTAAATAACGAGATCTCAAAAGATCGTAACTTGGGTCCTCAGTTTAAAATCGGCCACAGTTATGTAACACCACCGTTAAATACCAAGATTGAAGATGCTGCAGCATGGTTTCAAGGTGTCGTAGAAACTGAAATTGGGCCGCTTCTTGAAGAATACTGGTTTGACGATATAGAACGCGCTATCAAATCCAAAGACGCTTTGGTTGAAGGCATCTAATGTCTGCCGTTATTGAAGCGCAAACCCAAACCACATCGTCGAGACGATTAGGAAAGATTCCTGTTCGCAACCTGTGGTTGTTAATGCTCTATGCTTCAGATCTTTATCGCCACCTTGGCACCAATAAAGTCGACGTAGAAGACAACCCAGAAGACATAGCCGATTTGGTTGCCGAGATTCTCTGCCATCAAGTTGAAGAGCGTATGATGCGAAATTTAAGCTATGGGTATGAATCGAAAGTTGCTGTAATCAGTCGAGTTCGTGGACGCATAGATACCCTAACCACCGAGCGGCAAAGGCTACTTGAAAAAGGAAAGGTATGCTGTCGTTTTGATGAGTTAACGGTAGATACTCCGCGTAATCGCTATGTTAGATCTGCATTAGAACGTTTATCAAAGCTGAATATTAAAACAACTCTTGCGCATAAATGCCGAGCCTTAATGCTGAGTTTAGAACGTCTAGGCGTAAGCAAGGCAAAGCCAATAAATTACAGCGGAAAGTCGGAAAGATTTGGTCGCCATGATATTAGCGATCAGAAGATGGTTGCTGCAGCCGATTTGGCTTTTTCACTCGCTTTACCCACAGAGTTTGACGGTCAATTTCATCTAACAGCTCCTGACACTCAAAAAGAGTGGCTTAGAAAATTGTTTGAAAAAGCTGTAGCGGGTTTTTATGCCGTAGCACTAGATAAAAAAGAGTGGCGGGTGTTGGCTGGCAAACAGTTTGATTGGCAGATATCAGATAAAAGTTCAGGGATCGATGAAATTCTTCCCAGCATGAAAACAGACATCATTATTGATAATCGTTCATCAGATAAGCGTTTGGTAATCGACACAAAATTCAATTCAGTGACCGCCAAAGGTTGGCATAGGGAAGAGACTCTTCGCAGTGGTTATATCTACCAAATGTATACTTACCTTAGAAGCCAGGAAGACACTTCGGACCCCAAATCACTTGAAAGCATTGGCATGTTACTTCACCCGACAGTAGATAAAGAAGTCGCTGAGATGGTAACAATTCAAGGCCACCCAATATGGTTTTGCACTGTTAATTTAGGTGAGTCAGCTATATCAATCAGAGAACGCCTACTTGTTCTTTTACAAAAGAGTTTCCAGGAGAAAAAATAATGGTCACATTCGATCAACTTATGCTGCCGCTATTAAAGGCATTAGTAAACCTTGGAGGCTCAGGCAGCATCGACGAAATATACGAAGAAGTTGTCGAGCTTGAAAAGTTTGATGAAGAAACGCTAGCAGTTCTGCACAACCCCGAAAAAAGCAGCCAAACAGAGATTGGCTATCGATTAGCTTGGGCCAGAACCTACCTTAAAAAAGCAGGCTATCTGGAAAACTCTTCTCGTGGTGTATGGGCGTTAACTGATAAGGCCAAGCAAGCCCCGGAAATTGATAGCCGAGATATCGTTAACTTTGTCCGTTCGATGGACAAGAAGACTAGTGACAAAACTGTAGACCCCAGCGACCCATCTTCGTCAGTTGACGATTCTCCTGAAGAAGCACTTGCCTGGCGAGAGAAGTTGCATCATGTTTTGATTGAGGAAATGAGCCCCGACGCATTTGAGCGACTCACTCAAAGATTGTTACGTGAGTCTGGCTTTGTTCATGTGGAAGTGACCGGCAGGACGGGTGATGGAGGCATTGATGGAAAAGGTATAGCCCGTATAAATGGATTGATGAGCTTTCATATCGCCTTCCAGTGCAAGAAATACAAAGGCTCTGTTGGTGCCCCAGAAATACGTGATTTTAGAGGCGCTACAGTTGGCCGGGCGGACCGGGGCATGTTCATTACGACAGGCAGTTTTACTAAAGCCGCGATTGAAGAAGCAAACAGAGATGGCGCGGCTCCTATTGATTTGGTCGATGGAGACCAGCTAGCTGACAAACTGAAAGAGCTTTCACTTGGAATCAAAACAGAACTCGTTGAAAAAGTTACCGTCGAGCCTGACTGGTTTTTAACCTTGTAATATGGTTATTTTCGATATTGAAGCCTCCGGGCTACATCCAGAAAGCTACCCCATAGAAATAGCTTGGCAAGATTCTAACGAGCCTAGTCATTTCGATAGCTTCTTTATCCGTCCCACAAGTAATTGGACTTACTGGGATGATTACGCTGAAACCGAAATCCATTGCACATCCCGTGACACAATTGTTGCGCAAGGCATCTCAGTAGAAGACGCATGTCTGAGATTAAACCAGTCTCTTAAAGAAAAGATCATCTATTCAGACGCTATCGAATACGATAGACATTGGATGATGAAATTATTTGATGAAGCAGGAGTTAAACCTACTTTTAACTTTGGCTCAGTCTTAGATACGTTACCAGAGGACGGAGAGTTTAGATTAAGCCAATTAACTGAAACCGCATATATAAAACACCGAGCTCTCGACGATGCTAGACAAATCGCCGGATGGGTGGATCAACTAATAAATGAAAAATAAAAAATTCACTCAGAAAGATCCTTAACCAAATCTGAAATAGCTTTAGCAGGCTCCAAATCAAGTGACTTAGCAATATCAATCAGCTCAATCAAATCGATATTTCGATCACCACCCTCGTATTTAGAAACATAAGATTGTGGTCGCCCAAGCTTTTCAGCAAGCTCTTGCTGCCTAATATTCTGACTCTTCCGAAGCTCTCGAAGCATAGACTGCAATTTCTCATATCTCGGGTCTTGCTTGTTCACTATTTCTATCTCTGTTGAATAAATAAATTGTATCTGGCTGAGAAGAAATGCAAGGCAAAAATAGCGAAGTTTTGTGCTGCGTTTAGCTGCCGTTTCTGAAGGTTACTTTTTAATCAAAAAGTCGAAATAGGTCGATTTCTTGAATGGTGAGTAACATACCCTTGAAAATCCTGTTTCATGACCGTAGACACGCAAGCAAAACGCAGCGACACGTCTATGAAACAGTACGACAAGTTAAACGAAACGGCATAGTAAGACTAAACCTCTGCCATATCCCCCTTCTCTTCTAACCAGCTCTTGCGATCTGACGCCCGTTTTTTACCCAGCAGCATATCCATGATTTCATCGGTGCCATCTTCGTCTTCGACCCTTAGCTGCACCAGCCGACGGGTATCTCTCGCCATGGTGGTTTCCCTGAGCTGTAGGGGGTTCATTTCACCCAGCCCTTTAAATCGGGTAACTTGAATTTTGCCACGCTTTTTTTCTGCCTCAATGCGGTCAAGAATGCCTTGTCGTTCACCTTCATCCAGTGCGTAAAAGACTTCCTTGCCAATATCAATTCGGTATAGCGGCGGCATCGCAACATAGATATGGCCCGCTTCAACCAAAGGCCGGTAGTGTTTTAAGAAAAGGGCACAAAGCAACGTTGCGATATGCAAACCATCGGAATCGGCATCAGCCAGTATGCAAATTTTCCCGTAGCGCAGTGATTCCAGGTTTTCAGCTCCCGGGTCTACGCCGATGGCCACTGAAATATCATGAACTTCCTGCGACGCCAGTATCTGATCGGAGTCGACCTCCCAGGTATTCAGGATTTTACCTCGAAGCGGCATAATCGCCTGGTCATTTCTATCCCGCGCCTGCTTGGCCGAGCCACCGGCTGAATCACCCTCGACCAGAAACAGCTCAGATCGCATCGCATCTGCACCGGAGCAGTCCGCCAGTTTACCCGGCAGAGCAGGCCCGCTGGTCACCTTCTTTCTGGCAACTTTTTTACTCGCCTTAAGCCTGCGCTGTGCGTTGGAAATGCAGACTTCTGCCAGTCGTTCCGCTTCGTCGGTATGCTGGTTTAACCACAAGCTAAAGCTGTCTTTCGCAACACCTGAAATAAACGCAGCGGCCTCCCGCGACGAGAGTCTCTCTTTGGTCTGACCTGAGAACTGAGGGTCTTGCAACTTGGCCGATAGAACAAAACAGCACTTATCCCAGATATCTTCCGGGCCGAGTTTTATGCCACGGGGCAGCAGATTTCTGAATTCGCAGAACTCACGCATGGCTTCCAACAAGCCGGTTCGAAGGCCATTAACATGGGTTCCGCCTTGTGCGGTAGGTATAAGGTTAACGTAGCTCTCCTGAACTTGCTCTCCCCCTTCTGGCAACCACTGTACCGCCCAGTCGACTGCTTCGGTATTACCAGCTAACGAGCCGGTAAATGGTTCAGATGGGCAGGTTTCATATTCGTTAGTGGCTGCTCTGAGGTAATCTTTTAGCCCATCCTCGTAGTACCACTCGTCCTTATCACCGGTTGCTTTGTTATGAAAAGTGACTTTCAACCCCGGGCACAATACCGCTTTGGCACGAAGAACATGTCTTAGACGGCTTAATGAGAATTTGGCTGAGTCAAAGTATTTCGGATCTGGGTGAAAGGTGACCGTGGTTCCAGTGTTTCGTTTGCCAACCGTATCGATCACTTCCAGATCCGAGGTTTTTTCTCCATCTGCAAAGGTAATTCGATGGAGTTTTGAATCTCGCTTGATCAACACTTCCAGTTTGGTAGAGAGAGCGTTAACGACCGATACACCAACGCCATGCAGACCGCCGGAGAAATTGTAGTTGTCATTGGAGAACTTACCACCTGCGTGCAGGCGGGTCAGTATTAGCTCAACCCCAGGAACCCCTTCTTCTGAATGCACATCAACGGGCATTCCGCGGCCATCATCTGAGGCAGAGAGCGAACCATCTTCATAGAGAACAACATCAATTTTGGTGGCGTGCCCGGCTAGCGCTTCATCGACGCTGTTATCAATCACTTCCTGGGCAAGGTGGTTCGGGCGGGTTGTGTCGGTATACATCCCCGGTCGCTTTCGCACGGGGTCCAAGCCACTGAGAACTTCTATCGAGTCTGCATTGTAGTTGTTGTTTGTCATATGCTAGAACAGGCACCTGTAGGTATCAAACATAGGCAGGTCTGAAAGACCACGAATAAGCGTTTAAACTGGCCCCTAGCTTATCGAATTACACTGAAAAGGCAATATCGCGATATCAGTAATTCAGCAATATTGCCTCGCATATCTGTTTGTGAGGAAGTTACATCACTCATAGAGCATGCCTTAAGTCATTATCTAGTGACCAAGATGGCTTTTCATAATGGCTTTTACGTCAATTTTGCCCAACCCTTCGTTAAATGACTTAGCAGCAAGAGCCCCTAGCCATTCTGAGCAGTTTAACCACAGCAAAATTTGCTTAAACCTGACTGGCTGTTCAAATTGCAAGAATCAAACTATTGGCTATAGTAAATTTACTACCCTGTAAAGCTGCGTGGACGCCAAACACGTAGCCCTGCAAGTGCGTAAAGGTGGCTCGCTCCAGAGAATGGGCAGCAAACGTTCGGCTGGCAGAAATATCAAAATTTTATTTGCCCGTTCATAAGTGAAGGAATTTAGTAAAGTTTTAACAAAGCAGGTCGATGAAAGAACTAGATCAGTAAAAGAACCAACAACAATCAGCAGTCGAGTAAACGGCAAGAAATACTCGATAAATATGGGCTAAAAGATAGAAGTAGTTGAAAGCGCTATTACTTTTTTAGCATTAGTAAAAAATAAAAACAGGCAGAGGTTCATTTGTGCAAAAGTCACTCAGTTTAAGGTTTAACCTGCTTACCAGTTTACTGGTAGTCGTACTGCTTACAGTGTTTGGTGCCTACAACCAGTCTGAAACAAGAACCGCATTAAATGCGTCGCTGGATAAGCAGACCGATGCGGTTATGGGACGACTGGTACAGAGTTTACCTGCAACATTATGGAATTTTGAAACCGATCAGATGATCAGCATTGTTGAGTCTGAAGTGAGCGCCAGCGAAATTCGAGGTGTTTTCGTTTTCGATAATAAGAAACTGGTACTGGGCAGAATGTCAGACGAATCTGGCGAAGTCATAGACGCCACACTGCCTGACGACTTGGGCACCATGAAGGAAAGCCCGTTAAAGTTTGACGATTCAGGGGTTCTCAATAAAGTTGGGCGAGTCATCATTCTGGTAGACGAAAGCGCAATCGAAGATCTGCTGAATAAAGCACTGGTGAGAACCTTCCTGCAAGTTATCATCATGGTTGTTCTGTTAGTCGCGACCATCACCATACTGCTCAGACAAATCGTTATCAGACCTCTGGCGGATGTTGCAGAAGCCCTTAATGACATATCTCAGGGCGAAGGAGACCTCACACGACGGCTGACCGCGCGCAAGCAAGACGAAATTGGTTCAGTTGCCAACCACTTCAACAATTTTGCCGATAAAATTCAGGTGCTTGTGCAGCAGGTCGTCGGCTCAATGACCAGCATGTCAGAACTTATTCAGGAGTTGCTAGAAGTCGCCCAAAAGACCAGCCAGGGTGTACAAACTCAAAGCTCCGAAACAGAGCAAGTCGCCACTGCGATCAATGAAATGAGCGCGACTGCTCACGAAATATCAAAAAATGCCGCTGAAGCGGCAGAATCAGCGCAACATGCGGATGGAGAGGCACTGGATGCTAAGTCAGTTGTAGCCGTGACCATAGAGGCCATAGGTAACCTAGCCAGTGAAATAGAAAATGGTGCCCAAGTCATTAATGCACTTGAAAACGACGTAGGCAATATCACCTCCATGGTTGGTGTCATTCAGGGTATTGCAGAACAAACCAATCTGCTGGCACTCAATGCGGCTATCGAGGCGGCTCGTGCGGGTGAGCAAGGAAGAGGGTTCGCAGTCGTTGCGGATGAAGTTCGATCATTGGCTAGCAAAACCCAGTCGACCACAGAAGAGATTCAGGAGATGATTGTCAGACTTCAAAACGGCGCTAAAAGTGCGGTGGGTGTGATGGAGAGCAGCAAAGAGAATGGCGAGAACACGGTTCAGGAAGTCAATAAAACAGACAAGTCACTGGCCGATATCGTTAAAGCCGTCTCAACCATTAATGACATGAACATTCAGATTGCCAGCGCCTCAGAAGAGCAAACCGCCGTTTCTGAAGAGATCAGTCGCAGTGTCACGCGCATTGCAGATGTTGCAGACGAAACTGCGCACGGCGCAATGAGCACAGAAAATGCCTGTTCCCGCCTAGCGGAGCTGGCACAGCAAACAAGGGAGCAACTAAGTCAGTTTAAGATTTAAGTCAGTTCAAGGTCGAACATAACTCAACATTCGGCAAGATTAAACAACCGAAATGCCAACGGCTCGCCGTACTCGAGCCTTGTCATTGAATTAGCTAACCGAATGTTTCATTGCCTAGCCCTGCCAAACCGACAGGGCTTACTCCCTTTGAGGGGAAGGAGAGCTAGATGTTTCGCATTGTCCTGATCACTTTAACCTTCATTTTCTCATCATTCGTCCACTCAGCGGAAAAGATCACCTTAGCCAATGGCGAGTGGGCCCCCTATTTATCAGAAGACCTTAAACATTACGGCTATATGTCACACATTGTCAGCGAAGCATTTGCTGAGGAAGGCATCGAGGTTGATTATGTATTTCTGCCTTGGAAGAGAGGGTTCGAAGATGCCAAGGAAGGTAAATACCAGGGTTCGCTAATATGGGGATATAACGAAGATCGCGCTAAACACTTTCTATATTCCGATACCGTCGCGGACTTGGGAACCTCATTATTTCACCAAAAAGGTAAAACGATTGAATGGTCAGAACTATCCGACCTGAAAAACTATCGGATCGGTGGAGTAATAGGCTACGCATACGGTGTCGAAGAGCTGGAAAAGCAAGGCGTTCTAAAAATCGACAGAATAGGAAAAGATGTCGGGAACTACAAAAAGCTGGCAGCAGGCCGCCTTGATATCGTACTGGAAGACACCGAGGTCGGCCATGAAACCATCAACCGATTGGGTATGGCAGACAAACTCACAGCCCACCCTAAAACACTTCAATCGCGAAAGTACTCAGTTATTATCTCCAAGAAGACACCTGGAGCGCAGGCGTTAATAGACGCGTTTAATCGGGGGTTAAAAAAGCTGAAAGATGATGGCCGTTACCAACAGTTTTTAGAAGCATCACGCCGAGGCGAATACAAACAATAAGCGTTGAAGCCTTAACGCTCTCCGTAGCCGTGATGAAAGGAGGTACGACTGGAATCAAGGGAAAGCGACGAATATTCCCCCCCCTGAAGCTACTTCCCGGCATCAAAGCTACAAAAGCAAAACCCTAATTCTGTTTTTGAATGACCTGAGTTTTCTCCCCTTGCCCTTCAAGCATAGAAGCGGGAATTTTCCTGATAATCCGTCTCTGGTTGCTCTCTTCTAATGACAACCCTTCCACAAAATTCAAATAACCCACATTAAAATCCAGCCCAGTGACATCTGCATCTCTAAGCTCAATAAGCGTCGCATCGCCCACTACCGGGTAATCACCTTGTGCTTCGCCAACATCGCTCACGACGCCGTCCTGATCCATATTGGTACTGGCAAAAATGTAATAATCTCCCACAGGAACATCACTAAAGGTATAGCTGTAGGTACCTTGATTTTCCTGTGCGGGCTGAAGAACAAAGACATCGATTAACACGTTCTCCTGCCCCTGATTAATAGCGTTTTCAGCTTCCTCTTGATCTGAACGCTCAATTAAGCCAACAAAAAGTTCGCCGACTGTCGCAACTTTGCTTGGGTCAGGTACGGTCATCAGAACGGGTATAGCTACACTCTCCTCAGCACCCGCATTAATTTTGTATTTTACTGTGATAGTTCCAGCGAAGGTTGTACCTACATCTTTGTTAGTGCGGTCAACATTGACAGTGTAAGTCCTAAGACCGTCACCCGAAATGGTATTTGGATTAACTGATAACCAAGTATCAGCAGGATCTTCATTATCGGCCGCAGATATTTCAGTGACCAGAACGGTTCCAGTTGTTCCTCCCTTCGATAAGCTAAGCGGGAACGAGGTCTCTATACCATCAAAACTGATACTTTGCGGGTTAATCGACAAGAAAGTAGGAACTGGTGAGCCTGCTAACGCCATCGCCTTTGACGCATTGATCAGTCCGTAACCATAATGGTCATCTTTACCAGCGGCTCCAAGGTCATCGGTAATATTTCCTGATGCCAACAACGAGTTGAAGTCAGTACCGGTTAACCCTCTGTCAGCCTGCTTCATCAATGCGGCAACCCCTGCAACATGAGGGGCTGCCATTGACGTTCCCTGGAACCAGGCATAAAAGCTGGCATTTACCGTGCTCAACACACCATCTGCATTACCATCACCGTTCGCATCTTGCAGCATATTACCACCAGGTGCCGCAACAGTAATGGTGCTGCCAAAGTTGGAGTAAGGCGCTCGCTCCTTAGTCTGTCCTACGGCACTCACCGACACCACATTGGCAAAAGCAGCTGGGTATGATGCTGTAGATGAGTTTTCATTACCGGCAGCAGCAACAAGAATAACACCTTGCGCAACCGCAGCATCAACCGCTGACTTAAGAGAATTAGAAAAGCCCGGACCACCTAACGATAAGTTGATTACATCAGCTCTACTGGCAGGGGTCGTATTGCTATCATTTGCGAGACCTGCTGCGTATAAAATCGCTTGGGCGATGTCTGCATCGTTGCCAGACCCATCGATACCCAACACCCGTAAAGGCATGATTTTCGCGTCGTAAGCAACACCGACCCCACCGACGGTGTTATTCACGGCAGCCACGGTTCCGGCAACATGGGAGCCATGAAAGCTGTTACCCACATCTTCAGGGTCGTCATCGATGCCATTGCCGTCACCAGCAATGGACGCTTGAGAGATAAAGTCAAACCCCGCAATAAGATTACTGGCCAGGTCAGCATGACCAAATGCAATACCAGTATCAATAACGGCCACGATTGAACCTGCGCCAGTAGATACCGTCCATGCAGCCGGAACATCAATTAACGGGTAGTGCCACTGTGCGGCATAAAGGGGGTTATCAGCCACTGCAAATGCTGTTCGAATATAGTTAGGCTCAGCCCACTCCACATCATCACGCTTTTTAAGCGACTCAATAAAGGTAAGCGTCTCCCACTTTTCACGCTGTTGCTCGGGCCACCCCTGGAGGTCAGTAGATGACTGGCTCATTCTGGCTCGTGGTACCGCAAGATCTATTCTCATCTTCATGCCGTGCTCAGCACTTCCGCCAGCATGAGACAAGCCTTCAATAGTTTCCAAATGAACTTTGGCTTGCTCGTTTGCTTGTCGATAATTCAAACCAGATGAGGCCGAGAAAGCGCCAACCTTGCCCCCCTTCACTTTCACCAAGACCTCTCCCGGCACAAAATCATGCGCCATGGATAACGAGTAGTTGTTCTCCGGGGCTTCGGCGGAAGCACCTGCCGCTGTAACCCCTTGAGACACAGTTAACAGATAAAGGATAGGCCCTTGATCCGCTTGCACCTCTATGAAATAGTCAGCCGATGCGGGAACGGTAATTTCTTTAGCATTAGCATTACTGACCATATTAATCACTGTCGTCCCATCAGCAGCAATTAACTTAAGTATTGAGTTCAAGTCCACCGCAGAGCTACCCGACTCTGCCGGGAAAGCCGCCAGGGTAATCACCTGATCTTTTAGTAGCGAAACAGAATAGATATCAACAGGGTCAGCATCATAGGAAAAGAGAGTGTTCTGATATCTTCCAGAGGCAGGGCTAACGTACCCCCCAGTAACGGAGGGGTTACTGATGCTTTGTGCTGTAGCAGTCGAGTTGTTATTGGTTGTTAACGATACTGCTGGTCGCATAACATCCCCATCGGCAACCGAGCCGACAGGTATTTGAATGGTGCCCGAAATATCAAACCGTGTTGCAGCTTCGGTTCCGCCTGATACCGGAGTATCACCACTGCCACCACTACCTCCCCCACCGCCGCACCCGGCAATGGCTAAACACAGAATGGCAACCCCAACACTCGAAAAACTCTTATAGGTAAACATATAAACCCTGCACTCGTACTCTGAGCTGTACCGCTCCAACACCTAAGCAATGCTGGAAATAAACAAACTGAGCTTCAGGGGGTTCGACAACCCAGGATCAATTTAATTCAAAACAATCAGGTTTATCGTTGCCCGTAGCGTTATTAGCAAATAAAGTCTATTCTAATCGAAAACACAAACAACAATGCTCCATTTCTGTAACTTTATAAACAGTATTTCGCCATGCCTTACGACCTAAAATCACTTCGCGTTCCTCGTCTCTGGGGTGTCCCGTTAAAAACACTGGTTACGCTGCTTGAAAACGGCTACTCCAGGAAGATTCTCGAAAACCCGTTAATTAAGGAAGCCGGTGTTGATAAGCTAAGAGCGTTAGTGACTGACGATGCTCCCATTATGACCCCTAAACATCCCAAGGGGCGCTCGATGTCGGCGGCTAACGCGAAAGAGACACTCAACATATTTGACGAAATGCCGCCCTCTGAGTGCGATCAACCCGGCTTCGGTTTTCAAACGGTTTTTGATTTTTCCAAAGCTTATAGAGATGGCACCACAACCCCCGTTGACGTTGCCCAGCACGTTATCCTCGCCGTTAAAGCTTCAAACGAAGGCAAAACGCCACTTCGAGCGATCATCAACTCAAACGAGCAAGACATTCTTAGTCAGGCTAAAGCATCACAAAAAAGGCTTGAAGAAGGAAAACCGCTCAGTATTTTAGACGGTGTTCCCGTTGCGGTGAAAGACGAAATCGACATGGTGCCTTACTCAACAACGGTGGGTACGCGGGTTTATGGACAGGACAACTCTGTATCTGATGACGCCACGGTCGTCGCCAGACTGCGTGCAGCAGGCGCATTGCTAATCGGCAAAGCCAATATGCACGAGATTGGTATTGGTGTCACCGGGGCCAACCCTCACCTTGGCGTCTGCCGTAACCCCTATAATCCATTGCACCATACTGGCGGGTCTTCAAGTGGCTCAGCCTCGGCAGTTGCAGCAGGCCTATGCCCACTATCGGTTGGCGCTGATGGAGGAGGCTCCGTGCGAATACCAGCGGCGCTTTGCGGTATTGCTGGCCTTAAACCCACCTGGAGCCGGGTGAGTGAGTTTGGCGCAGCACCACTGTGTTGGAGTGTGGCGCACATCGGCCCAATGGGGGCGACCGTTGACGATGTGGCCTTGGGGTATAGCTTAATGGCGGGGCCTGATACAAAGGATAGTGTAACCGCAGAGCAGCCTAGCGTTCACCTCAAAGATTACCTCAATGACGACCTAAAGGGGCTTAGAGTCGGTGTATTCACCCCTTGGTTCAATCACGCAGAACAAGAAGTCGTGGAGCATTGTACCCAGGCACTCAAAATACTTGAAAGCCGGGGAGCCACACGGCATGAGATTATAATCAACAAGCTGGATGTTCAGCGAATTGCCCATGCAGTCACTATCTCAAGCGAAATGTTTACTGCAGTAGAAGATGAGTACAGAAAAGATGCCAGCAGATTTGCACTTGATACCCGTATAAACCTGGCCATTGCTTCAAACTTTACCTCAAGGGACTACGTTAAAGCACAACGAATTAGAGGGTTGGCCATTAAAGCCTTTATGGATGCCTTCGAAGATGTTGATGTGATTATCACCCCCTCTTCTGCTATCGCGGCACCCTTAATTAACACCAAAGCCCTGCCAGCGGGTGAGTCAAACTTATCCGACCTCACAGAGATAATGCGATTTGCTATTTCCGCCAACTTTACGGGTTTACCGGCGCTTACAGTTAATGCGGGATACACATCAAAAGGACTACCGGTTGGCGTGCAGTTGATGGGCCGACCATGGGAAGAGAGTCTGTTGCTGCGTATGGGCAGGGTTATTGATTGTGCGACTCCCAAGCAAAAGCCCGAGGTTCATTTTCCTCTTTTTTAAGTAGCTGTATTTATCGGGCGCTGTACGAGGGTGCCCTGCGCCCGATAAAGCAAGTCCTCCAGTTCTTTGTACGAGAATGCCCACGCCCGATAAAACAAGCCCTCCAATTCTTTGTACGAGGGTGCCCACGCCGGATATGTAACTAACGGGAATTATTCTTTTTTATTTAACAGCGCATTGGTTGAAACAACAGCACCGGAGTAGGCTACAACCCCCATCACCAGCAGTAGAGGCTGCACAAACATGGCAAATTGAGGCACAGGGTCAGCAAGCATCACGAGAATCGCAAACAACAAACCTGGCACCACGACCAAAAACACCGTCCCGGCAATCAAAAATACCATCCGCTCTTTGTATTGCAGCATTTTAGGGTCGATCAACAACCCAACTACAAATTTAACCAGAGCCAGCCCCCCTAAAATAGCCGCTGCCATAGAAAGATCATAACTGGTAAGAATTGACTTGATATCGCTTTGCCAAAGCTTAAATATCGCCACCACAAAAAACGGCAACAAGATGAACATAATGTCGGCATAGGTACCAAACAAAATGCTCAGCTGCTTTTCATCTTCAACAGAGGGTTTACGCCGCTCATCAATCGTATCTTCAATGCTTTCATCGATCATAGGGTCAACAACTTCGGTGTTCATATTTCAACCTCTTCAAGCTGGGCAATATAAGTCAGTGTTTCTGCAAGAACACTATCAGTTTTGAAAAACAGTTTTTCGACATGGGTTGATAACGCGCCACACTCTATGGCGTCTTCCAGGTTTGCAGCTTCAACCCGTAGCGGCTCTGCGGCCAGACTGGCGGCCATCCCTTTAAGGCTATGGGCCAAACGGTGAGCCAGAGCGAAGTCTTTATCGTCATATGCATCGATTATTTGCTGCACAGATTCCCGTTGCTCATCTTTAAATTTAACCAGCATCCGGTTCAACATCTCTCGGTTCCCTCCCATTTGTTCCAGCGCCTTAGTCAGGTCTATCGCATGCTCTCCAAGAGCCGCTGCATCACTATAAGCAGACTCTCCCTCTGCCTGATCTTTTTCTTCCATATCTCTTTCGTTAAGCGGTTTAATTGCTTGGTCAACGTCTGATTCTATTACCAAAGGCTCTGCCGTATCAGAAGCGCCAACGCCATCAGAAGCATCAGCACTATCAGGAACGATCCAGTTGATTAAGGTGCGATAGAGAACATCTTGAGCGACAGGTTTGCTGATGTAGTCATCCATACCGGCATTGAGGCACTTCTGCTTATCGCCCTTCATGGCGTTTGCAGTCATGGCAATAACCGGCAGGTCTTTTAATCCAAGCTGATTGCGAATACGGCGTGACGCCTCAAAACCGTCCATAATGGGCATTTGTACATCCATCAAAACGGCCGAAACTAGCGCTACATTTTCTTTTATCGCTAAAAAGTCGACTGCCTCCTGGCCGTTACTGACCAGCTCTACATCAATATCCACCTGCTTCAGAAACTCCGTTGCGATCTCCTGATTGAACGGGGTATCTTCAACTAGCAAGACTTTATGCCCTCGCAGCAGCGCTAACTGCTTTTCGCCGTCTTCTATCGCTAGACGTTTGGAACGCTTCGGCCCTGTAAAGCCGAGTATTTCCTGAATTGAGTCTAATAGTAGCGACGGTGTAACCGGTTTGATCATTGGATAAAACTGGTGGCTTTCTGCATCGTTTATCAGCTCTTCTTCGTTGGACAGTGCCATGATCATAATCGGCACATCAGCAAAGGGAGCCAGATTTCGGATACCTGTTGCCGCGTCCATCGTCCTCATGGCGTTAAGCTGGCGATCAATAATGACCAAATCATACGCCTGTTCTTGAACCTCATTGGTGAGTTTTTCTATTAACGTATAGTCCGGCTGTATCCAGTTGGCTTTACACTGGAAGGAGGAGAGAATTTCAAGCATCGCTTCCTGCCCGGCATCTTTATCATCAATTAGCAGAACTCTCAGCTCGCTCAATTCCTTACAGGCGTATATATCTTCATAGGATTTTTCTTTCTGAATATCGAACCAGGCATTAAACGCAAAAGTACTGCCCTCACCTTCTTTACTCTCAACCCAGATTTCACCATCCATCATTTCTACCAGCTGTTTACTGATACTCAGGCCCAGCCCTGTACCACCGTATTGACGGGTTGTTGAACCATCGGCCTGGGTGAATGGTTTGAATAGTTTCTGCTGCTGAGCCTTGGTAAGACCTATCCCTGTATCACTGACCGAAAACTGAAGCTGCACTTTATCTTCAAGAGATTGAACCTCACTGATTCGAACAACAATTTCGCCTTCGGCCGTGAACTTAATTGCGTTATTGGTGAGATTGACCAGTATCTGCTCCAGCCTCAATGAGTCGCCAACCAACCCGGAAGGGACGCCGTGGCTGGCGTTCACCACCAACTCAAGATTTTTTTCTGCCGCGCGATGGGAAAGCAGTGTCACCAGATCATTAACCACATGGTAGATATCGAACGGCACGCTTTCCAGATCAAGCTTTCCAGCCTCGATTTTTGAGAAGTCCAGAATATCATTAATAATACCCAGCAGTGACTTTGAAGAGTTTTCAATCTTATTAACATAGTCCCGCTGCTTTGCAGTGAGATCTGTTTTTTGAGCCAACGCCGAAAAGCCAATGATGGCATTCATCGGGGTTCGTATTTCATGGCTCATATTAGCCAGAAACTCACTTTTAGCCGATGTAGACGCTTGGGCCGCCTCTCTTTCTCGTTCCGCTCGCTCACGTTCAATGCGTTCGGTAATATCAATGAGTGAACCTTCCAAATAGGCCGGTTCGCCCTTATCATTACGCACTAAACGCGCTGAGCTACTACCCCAGAATACCGAGCCATCTCGACGTTTGTACTCCGACTCAAATGCAGTAACCCGTCCATCTGCCATTAATTGAGCTTCAAACCGCTCCCGCTCCCCCGCATCAACACAGCACTCTGTAGCAATGTCTTCCACTTCAACGATAATCGACTCTGCGGTGTCATAACCAAATATATTGGCCAATGCAGGGTTGGCACTCATAAAACGACCATCCAAGGTGCATTGGAAAATGCCTTCCGAGGCGTTTTCATACAGGGTCTGAAACTTGTTCAGGTTAGCCAACGCGCGCTGATTGGCGTCGACGGCTTGCTTCTGGGCAATCAATGCCTTTCGTCGAGCAAACTCTGTCTGCCGTTTCTGGGTGTTGATGCGGTCAGCCAAGGCCAAAGAAAGAAGCAGCACATTGGTAAATGCGCCTAACTGAATTCCATTACTGCTGAAGTAACTATGGGGCAATACGCCAAACAGGTAGAGCAGCGCAGCCAGCACGCCCCCCATGTACCCAACCCAGGCAAAGGTGTAATATCGTGCTGCCCGATGGCCCCTGCGCCAAAGAATAATCCCGGTAATACTGAGCAAAAAGGCGTAGAAAATCGTCACCCGAGTGGATAGCTGAATACTGAAATTATAGTCACTCATCAACGAGATTGCGGCTAGCCAGATCGATGCAACGATACAGAATTTGATCATCACATCAATCATCGGTGCGCGCTGCCGCGTATGCAAAAACGCACGCGAGAACAACATCAGAAATGCCCATGTAATATTCAACACAAAAGGTAAAATGGTGTTATTCCAGGTTAAATCTTTCCAGTCAACGTACTGCCAAATCAGCCCGTTAAGTGCAGCCTGGCCAATAACAAAAGCGGTTATCGCCAATACGTAATAAAGGTAGGCAACATCTTTTATTGAGAAGTAAACAAATAGATTGTAAAACAGCATAATCAACATAATGCCGAAGAAAATGCCGTGCTGAAGGCGCTCTTCAGAAATATGGTCAATTAGCCCGCGAGTTGACCACAAGTTAAGCCCCAGCTGCTTGGAGCTATCACTATCAACCCTGATATATAACGTTTTGGTTTCCTGCGGAAGCAGCTGAACATTGAACACCGCGTGGGGGAACGCGAAGGGGTTATTCTCAAACTTGCGCTGATCACCGCTTTCACTTTTGGTAATACTGCCATCCGCCGAGACGACATAGGCATCAACCCTGTCAAGCAGCTGATATTCAAACTCCAGCCACCAGTCTTTAGGCAGGGTTGCCTTGCGGGACTTATATTGAACGTTAAATTTAATCCAATAGGCTGAACGGTCAAAGCCAAAATTGGCGTGGTCATTATCCACTTGAAAAAACTGATCGTCGGCAACACCGTTAATCAGGTCGTCAACGCTGTATTTCCCTTCACTGTCCTTAAGATACCAAACCTGAGAGCCGATTGACTCCAAATGAGTATGATCCTGAAGTTTGATAACTGAAGAGCCATAGGCGAAGGAGGCCATTGAAGAGCAGATCATCAGAGCCAGAAGAACAAGTAAGTTAGGTAAGCAGGAGGGCCGTACCCGACAATCCCCCAGTAACCGCGTGAACAACGCGTAGACCCCTTTGCATCAATATCAAAATAGTGTTGTGACTAATCAGTATAGACAAGGAGTCAAAATGCGAAGGGTTTTGTACACTCTAAAACGATTTTTAACGGTTCGTTACCGTTTGAACAACTAGATAGATTTAACGGGACAATGCTCTCTTTATTATGTATATAACTAAAGCAACAAAGCCCCACCTGCTTCAATAAAGATGGGGCTTTGTCGCTTAAACAAGCGGTTACTGCTTTACCGCCAGAAGCAACGCCTGCTCCGCCAGCTCATCGAGGCTCATGCCCCCTTTTTCATCAAACCAGGTTGTCGTCCAGCTCAGTGCGCCAGTTAAAAAACGACGCAATATAAACGTATCGCCGGTTATCAACCCCTCTTCTTTCGCTTGATTCAGCACGCCTAACCAAAGCGCTTCATAGATATCCCTGAGCGATAAAATATGTTTCTGGCTCTCTTCCGACAAGCTGCGCCACTCATACACCAGAACCGTCATGGCCTCTCCGGTAAAGCCGGTAATAGAGGTCAGCTCACACTTGATTAACTCCAGCAGTTTTTCTTTTGTTGTTGATGCGTTAGCCAGTGCACGCTTCATTCGCTCGGTATTGTAGCGAATCGCCTCTTCCATGACGGCTTTCAGAATTTCTTCTTTGGTTTTAAAGTGATGAAAAATACTACCGGACTGAATGCCTACTTCGTTGGCCAAATCCCTGACGGTGGTTCGCTCATAACCTTTCATTTTAAATAAGTGGGCCGCCTTCACCAACAACCGCCCACGCGCACTATCCGGGTTTGTTACATACCCTTCTTCGACCAATGTTTCCAATTCAGATTTCAACCTGCACCACCTTTATCATTCTCTGCGGCAATTCTACATCACTCCGCTTTACTTAGCACTGCGGTGCCCTCTCACCTGAACATTATCGTAATACAGGTGATTTCGACCGATCATCCGTTGCTGTTTTTACATAATAACCGCAAGCAGTCATTTTTTACAAACCAAGCGCTTGCTTGGTTTATTTTTCTATTGTATGGTTAACCCAACAAAAACAGTACAACAGGCGTTATGTAACAGCATGGCGTAACAAGCATTGACTAACAGGCTCTATTCGACCAGCCCCAAACGAACAACAGGACAAGCACGCTATGAGCTCTCAACATCAGACCGACAAGGACGCTACCAAAACGGTACGTATTGGCTGTGCCGCCGCATTTTGGGGAGACACAGAAACCGCAGCTTCCCAATTGGTAGAGAAAGGCAATATCGATTATCTGGTATTTGATTATCTGGCAGAGATCACCATGTCGATTATGGCGGGCCAGAAAATGAAAGATCTGAATGCAGGCTATGCAACAGACTTTGTTAAAACGGTCATGACACCTTTGCTGGCAGACATCAAGGCCAAGGGCATTAAAGTCATCAGTAATGCTGGCGGTGTAAACCCTCAAGCATGCCGGGATGCACTACAACAAGCGGCAGATACGGCGGGCGTGGAACTCAAGATTGCCGTTATCAGCGGTGACAATATACTCCCCAAAAAGAACCAGTACGCCAAACAGGGCGTGGTCGAGATGAACACTGGCGACCCGATTCCCCCTATGCTGGTCAGTATGAACGCCTACCTGGGAGCACCCGGCGTCGTTAAGGCACTTGAGGCAGATGCCGATATCATTATTACCGGTCGAGTGGTCGATAGTGCGGTGGTACTGGGGGCTTTGATTTATGAATTCAATTGGCCGATGGATGACTACGATAAGCTCGCACAAGGGAGTCTGGCTGGCCATATTATTGAATGTGGCGCACAGTGCACCGGCGGCAACTTCACTGACTGGGAAGCGGTAGCAGATGGCTACGACGATATGGGCTTCCCAATTGTGGAGGTTAATCGCAATGGAGAGTTCGTCGTCAGTAAACCTGAAGGCACAGGAGGCCTGGTCAGCACGGCAACTGTCGGCGAACAGCTGGTGTATGAAATTGGCGACCCTAGAGCCTACTTTTTACCTGATGTTGTGTGCGACTTCACACAGGTTAACCTCAAGCAGTTAGGAGAAAACCGCGTTCAAGTCACTGGCGCATCAGGCAACCCGCCTTCAGAGCTTTATAAAGTGTCAGCGACCTACCCTGATGGGTTTAAGTGCAGCGTCTCATTTCTAATAGGCGGTTTAGACGCTAGCGCTAAAGGGCGCGCTGTCGCAGACGCCATTATTAAAAAGACCAGCCGCCTGTTTGAGGCTCGTGGGATGAAACCGTTTTCTGATATCAGTATTGAGTTGCTGGGCACAGAAACAACCTATGGAGAAAGAGCCTCCAAAGCAGACACCCGGGAAGTGGTGGTAAAAATTGCCGTCGCCCACCCGGAAAAGAAAGCACTGGTATTGTTCTCGCGAGAAATTGCCCAGGCAGGAACCGGCATGGCACCCGGCCTGACAGGCATCGTCGGTGGCCGCCCAACAGTATGGCCAAAAATCAGACTGTTCTCATGCCTTGTACCTAAAGAAGGCATTGATGTGGCTGTCGATATCAGTGGTGTATCAACCCCCGTTACTATCAATACCCGCAGTGGTTTCAGTGGCGAATGCGTATCACCGCAACCTGTTAACAGCGCATCATTAGACACTATCAGCGCAAGCGTACCGCTGATTGAGCTAGCATGGGCACGCAGTGGTGACAAGGGAGACCATTCAAATATTGGCGTGATTGCACGCAAACCTGAATACCTGCCCTATATCAGAGAAGCACTGACTCCGGCCAACGTTGCAAGCTTTATGGCGCATACTTTGGATAAGGACAATGGCAAAGTCAGTTGCTGGGAGCTACCCGGCATCAATGCGATCAATTTTCTGCTTGAACATAGCTTGGGTGGCGGGGGTGTTGCCAGCTTAAGAATTGATCCGCAAGGCAAAGCGTTTGCGCAACAACTGCTTGAATTCCCTATCCCTGTTTCATCCACTATTGCCGAAGAGGTTGTTAATAATGGGCTATAACTCCATCTACAAAGAGAACCTTTTTGCAGGCCAGAATATCATTGTAACCGGCGGTGGAAGCGGGATTGGCCGATGTGCAGCCCATGAGCTATCAGCGCTGGGCGCAAACGTCATCATTGTCGGGCGAAAAGTGGAAAAACTTCAACAGGTTGCCAGCGAAATTGAGGAAGATGGCGGCAGAGTTGACTATTTTAGCTGCGATATCAGAGAAGAAGACAATGTAAAGTCAATGGTTAAGAAGATTGTTGCTAAACACGGTCATGTCAGCGGTTTGGTTAACAATGCCGGCGGCCAGTTCCCTGCACCTTTAGCATCCATCAACCAAAAAGGATGGGAAACGGTTGTTCGTACCAACTTAACCGGCGGCTTTCTGGTCGCTCGGGAAGTCTATTCGCAATCGATGTCAAAGAATGGTGGTTCAATCGTCAATATTGTCGCTGATATGTGGGGTGGTATGCCTGGCATGGGACACTCTGGTGCAGCACGGGCGGGCATGGTTAATTTCACTCAAACCGCCGCCATCGAATGGGGTACATCGGGCGTCAGGGTTAACGCCATTGCACCCGGCTGGGTTGCAACCAGCGGCATGGACACCTACCCGCCTCATATGAAGCCCTACATTCTGTCGCTGAAAGATGCGGTGCCTCTCAAACGGATGGGAACCGAATCTGAAATCAGCTCGGTTATCTGCTTTTTGCTCAGCGAAGGGGCCAACTTTATTAGCGGCGACTGCATTAGAATTGACGGTGCAGCCTCTCAAGGGAGCCGCGTGTGGCCGCTACCAAAGGCCAAGAATTCCCATTCTTACAACGGTTTCCATAGAGCCACCACGCCCAAAATTTTTCAACAAGCCGAAACATCACCAGATACTGATAACAACAGCTAGCGGAACTCACTCATGCCAGTAATACAGTCACAAATAGATACGCAATCTGAAGAGTTTAAACAGAATGCCGAAGCCATGCAGGCCTGCATTGATGAGTTTCGAGCGGTCGAGCAGAAGGTTATTGATAAAGCGAATGAAGCCAAAGTCAAAATTCATAAACGCGGAAAACTACTGCCGAGAGAACGCCTTAAACTGCTGCTAGACCGTGGCGCTCCATTTTTGGAGTTATGTCCATTGGCGGGTTATAAAATGCATGACGACAAAGACGGTTCGATGGCCGGCGGCGGTGTGATCTCGGGCATTGGTTACGTCGAGGGCGTCCGCTGTCTTATTGTTGCAAGCAACAGTGCTATCAAAGGCGGCACCATCTCACCCGCCGGGCTGGATAAGTCATTGCGCATTCAGGAGATAGCCAAAGAGAACAAGCTACCCATCATAACCTTGGCAGAAAGTGGCGGTGCAAACCTGAACTATGCCACCGAGATTTTTGTACAAGGCGCGCGCGGTTTTGCCAACCAGGCGAGGTTGTCTGCTGCGGGCATCCCCCAGGTCACCGTTGTTCACGGCAATGCCACCGCGGGCGGCGCTTATCAGCCAGGGTTGTCAGACTACTCTATTGTCGTCAAAGATAAAGCCAAAATGTTTCTTGCAGGCCCTCCCCTGCTAAAAGCAGCCACAGGTGAAGTGGCTACAGATGAAGAACTTGGTGGTGCAGAGATGCATGCCAGCATTGCGGGTACCGCCGAATATATGGCAGAAGACGATTCTGACGGCATCCGTATTGCGCGAGAAATTGTTAAAAGCATCCCTTGGAATGAGCAACTGCCTCCAAAAATCGCCAAACAGTGGAAAGCTCCCTTATATTCACCCCAAGAGCTGATAGGTGTAGTCCCTAGCGATGCCAAGCGCCCATACGATGTACGAGAGGTTATCGCACGCATCGCGGATGGTTCTGAATTTCTGGATTTTAAGCCGCTGTTTGATAACCAGACAGTTTGCGGGCATATCAATATCGAAGGTCACGCTTGTGGCATTATTGGTAACAACGGCCCGATAACACCTAAAGGCGCAGCTAAAGCCGCACAGTTCATCCAGCTATGCGAGCAATCAAACACGGCGATTCTGTTCTTCCACAATACCACCGGTTTTATGGTGGGCACAGACTCTGAACAGAATGGTGTGATTAAGCATGGTTCTAAAATGCTTCAGGCCGTTGCCAATGCCACAGTGCCTAAATTAACCGTGGTTATTGGTGGTTCATACGGGGCTGGTAACTACGCCATGTGTGGTCGCGGGCTCGACCCTCGATTTATCTTCGCCTGGCCTAACAGCCGTACCGCGGTTATGGGCGGCGCTCAGGCAGGAAAAGTACTGCGAATCGTCACCGAGGAAAAGCACGCCAAAATGGGTAAGGAAGCAGACCCTAAAATGCTCGATATGATTGAGCAGGCCACGGCACAGAAGCTGGATCAAGGCTCAACGCCACTCTATGGAACCGCCAGATTGTGGGACGACGGGCTCATCGATCCCCGAGATACGCGAAACGTACTGGCATATTTGCTTGATATATGCGCCGAAGCAACCGTAAGGCCACTACGCCCGACTCGCTTTGGCGTTTCACGATTTTAATGCAGCGATAAGCGCTTAGTAGCCGTGATGAAAGGAGGCACGACTGGAATCAAGGAAATGGTCTCAATTGAACACAAAACCCTGATTCCGCTTCGAGGCATCATGACGACAAGAACACGACATAATAAAAGATAAGGTAATTACCATGCTATTTACTCAAGAACATAACGAAATTCGCCGTACCGTAAAGAACTTTGTCGAAAATGAAATAAACCCTTATTGCGACGAATGGGAACAAGCTGGCAGCTTCCCTATGCGCGAGCTATTCAAAAAATTAGGTGACCTTGGCCTGCTGGGCATCAGTAAACCTGAAGAGTATGGCGGCATGGGTCTCGATTACAGTTACAACATTGTAGCAGCTGAAGCACTAGGCGCTGCGCACTGCGGCGGTGTTCCCCTGGCGATCGGCGTTCAGACGGATATGTGCACCCCCGCACTGGCTCGATTTGGCTCAGATGAATTGCGCAAGGAGTTTCTGGCACCGGCCATTAGTGGAGAGATGATTGGCTGTATAGGAGTCAGTGAGCCAGGTGCCGGTTCTGACGTAGCAGGCCTTAAAACAACGGCGAAAAAAGACGGTGACGACTACATCATCAACGGCACTAAAATGTGGATCACCAACGCGCCAAGTGCCGACTTTATCTGCCTGCTTGCCAACACATCAGACGACAAGGTGCATATCAACAAGTCACTTATCATTGTGCCAATGAACACGCCCGGTGTCACCGTTGCGCCAAAACTCGACAAACTAGGCATGCGCTCCTCTGAAACGGCTCAAGTATTTTTTGACAATGTACGGGTACCGCAACGCAACCGTATCGGCAACGAAGGCATGGGCTTTATGATGCAGATGATGCAGTTTCAGGAAGAGCGCATGTTTGGTGCAGCTAATGTGCTCATGGGGCTGGAAGGCTGTGTCAACAAAACCATTGCCTACTGTAAAGAGCGCGAAACATTTGGCCAGCCACTGATCAACAATCAGGTGATTCACTTCCGTTTTGCAGAGCTACAAACCGAGATAGAGGCCCTGCGAGCTCTCACCTATCAGGCCGTTGAACTCTACCTTAGTGGCAAAGATGCCACCCGCCTGGCATCAATGGCGAAGCTAAAAGCAGGCCGGTTAGGACGGGAAGTAACCGACTCCTGCCTGCAATACTGGGGCGGAATGGGTTACATGTGGGACAACCCGGTATCACGCTGCATGCGCGATATTCGCTTGGTCTCAATTGGTGGTGGTGCAGATGAAATTATGCTCGGCATTATTTGTAAGCTGATGGGTACGTTACCCGGTAAGAAAAAGAAGTAGAGGCGCATCAATACCTGCATCTGTAGCCGTGATGAAAGGAGGAACGACTGGAATCAAGGAAGTGGTCACCATTAAACATAAAACCCTGATTCCGCTTCGCTGCATCAAGGCTACAAACGCAATACCCAACTGTAAGCACTTCGTAGCCGTGATGAAAGGAGGCACGACTGGAATCAAGGAAATGGTCACCATTGAACACAAAACCCTGATTCCGCTTCGCTGCATCAAGGCTACAAACGCAATACCAACTGTAAGCACTTCGTAGCCGTGATGAAAGGAGGCACGACTGGAATCAAGGAGATGGCCACAATTGAACACAAAACCCTGATTCCGCTTCGCTGCATCAAGGCTACACAAGATCATATTTGGCAAATTATTGAATGGTTTAACTATGAGTTTACCAACCACCGAAACGTTACTGCTGGAACAACAAGATCACGCGCTACACATCACCATTAACCGGCCCAAAGTGCGTAATGCCATGAACCTGAAAATGGTTCATGAACTGATGGCCGTATTTGACAGCATCAAAGATAGCCGCTCAATTCGCGCGGTGGTGTTACGCGGTGCTGATGGGCATTTTTGTGCAGGGGGCGATATTAAGGATATGGCCAACGCTCGGGCGGCGGCAAGCAAAAAAAGTGAAACGGACGACCCGTTTTACACCCTGAACCGGGAGTTTGGCCGCATGATCACTCAGGTCAACCATGCCCCACAGGTGGTCATTGCGGTCATTGAAGGTTCAGTTCTTGGCGGAGGGTTTGGCCTGGCCTGTGTGTCTGATGTGGCGATTGCAGCATCATCCGCCAAGTTTGGTCTGCCAGAGACGGGGCTGGGCATTCCTCCAGCCCAAATCGCACCATTTGTAGTTAACCGCATTGGCGTCACCCAGGCCCGACGTTTAGCGCTGCTTGGCGCTCGATTTGACGGAACTGAAGCCGCCAGGCTGGGTATTGTGCATACCGTGGCCAGCGAAGATGCATTAGATCAGGAGCTTACAGCGGTGCTGGCGCAAGTTAAGCGGTGCGCGCCAGATGCCAATCGCATTACCAAAGAACTGGTGTTGTCAGTGGGCAACGATGAGCTGTCATCGGTTCTCGACCGAGCTGCAGAATCTTTTTCTGCCTGCGTACAAGGAAAGGAAGGACAGGAAGGCACGATGGCATTTATACAGAAACGTACGCCCAGTTGGGCAGAAAACAGTGACGCATAGCCAGCAACATGTAGCAACGGCGACTAGCGTATCTTAATAGCATAACAACAGATGCCTTAAGAAAGGCGCGACTGTAAGGAACAAATTTATGTCACTCAAATGCACGTTCTCAAAAGTACTCATTGCGAACCGTGGCGAGATAGCGGTTAGAGTCATACGCACAGCCAAAAGCCTGGGCTTCAAAACGGTAGCTGTCTATAGCGAAGCAGATGAAAACGCACCGCATGTAATCGCGGCAGATGAAGCTGTTTGTATAGGGGGTGCTGCCGTTGGCGATTCTTATCTTGCCATACATAAGATCATCGATGCAGCAAAACTCACCGGTGCAGATGCCATTCACCCAGGGTATGGTTTCTTGTCCGAGAATGCTGATTTCGCCCATGTCTGCGAAAAGGCTTCAATTGAGTTTATTGGCCCGCCTGCCGAAGCGATAACGTTAATGGGCAGTAAACGGCTTTCAAAAATTGCCATGATCAAAGCCGAAGTTCCTTGTATCCCTGGTTATGAGGGCGAAGCTCAGGACGAGGCCACCCTGATTGACGAAGCCAAGCGAATAGGCTTCCCCATTATGATCAAAGCCTCAGCTGGGGGCGGTGGCCGTGGTATGCGTCTGGTTCACCAAGCCTCAGAGCTTTCAGAACAGATAAAAACCGCCCGATCAGAAGCAGAAAATGCATTTGGCAGCGGTGAGCTTATTCTCGAAAAAGCAGTCATCCAACCACGCCATATCGAAATTCAAGTCTTTGCCGATAAGCACGGCAACGTGGTGTATCTGGGCGAGCGTGACTGCTCTATTCAAAGACGGCACCAGAAGGTTGTCGAAGAAGCCCCCTCTCCGTTTGTCGATGACGAACTACGGGCACGCATGGGTAAGGCCGCATGCCAGGCGGCTAAATCTTGCAACTATGTCGGCGCAGGCACGGTTGAGTTTTTAGTCGATGCAGATAAAAACTTTTACTTCCTGGAAATGAATACCCGGTTGCAGGTCGAACACCCTGTCACTGAGCTGGTCACCGGGACAGATCTGGTCGCATGGCAGCTCAATGTCGCGTCAGGGGCCGAACTCCCACTCACGCAAGAGCAGATCACTATCAGTGGTCACGCCATTGAAGTACGTTTATATGCAGAAGACCCAAGGCAGAACTTTATGCCTCAAACAGGCCCTATCAAACGCTGGGAGCCAGCACAGGGTGATGGCATTAGAATCGATTCAGGCATATCGACCGGGCAAACCATTACACCGCATTATGACCCAATGCTGGCTAAAGTGATCGCCTATGGAAGTAACCGGGAAGAGGCAAGACGCCGCTTGGTGAGAGCCATCGAAGACAGCACCTTGTTGGGGGTTACAGTCAACAGCGAGTTTTTATCAAACATCATACAGCATGATCGTTTTATTGAGGGCGAGGCTACCACCGCCTTTATTGAAGAAGACTTCGGCCAGGATGCGTCAATGACGGTCAACCCTCCCGATAACCTGGCGACCGCCCTAACAGGTATCCTGCTTTACAATAGACGCCATGTTGACGCTGGCTACAGCCAGGTGCTTAATGGCTGGCAAAACTCAAACCCAACGCCCTGGCCTTATGAACTCCGCTGCGGTGAATCAGTATTGGAAATTGCACTGGAGCAAGCAGGCAATAACTTTGTTGTCACAGAAGATAAAGGGCCAGATCAGCCGCCTGTAACCGTTGAGTTATCGGTCATTCAACAAACGGAAGATCAACTTGTGTTCATCTACAACGGTGTTCGCCAACGATGCAACTACCTCACCGGTGGCGATGATATCTACCTTAAAATAGGCTCTGGCTATCATCACTATACTGACCTGACCCACGAAGAAGCAGTTAGCGAAGATGCCGCAGGTTCAGGCAAGATAATTGCCAGTATGGATGGCGCAATCATTGACGTACTGGCAGAAATTGGTGACCGCGTCGTTAAGGGGCAGTCACTGGTTGTTCTTGAAGCCATGAAAATGGAGCACCCACTAAAGTCAGACGTTTGCGGCACGGTAGAGTCTATTCAGGTACAAGCCGGTAGCCAGGTTAAAATTCGTCAGCTCCTGGTAACGATTACACCTGATGGCGAACAAGACCATTAAGAATATAGGGTGCGCTTGCGCACCAAGCCGCCTTGGTCACAGGCAGACTTTTAATGAACAATCAAAAATTCGAAAGGCAATCTTAAATGGCTAATTTAAAAGATAAAACAATTGTAATTACCGGCGCCAGCCGCGGCATTGGTCGAGAAATTGCGCTGAAGTGCGCAAAAGATGGTGCCAATGTGGTGATAATGGCAAAATCGGCAGAGCCCCACCCCAAGCTACCAGGCACAATTTTTACGGTTGCCGAAGAAGTTGAAAAAGCAGGCGGCAAAGCGCTTGCTATTCAAATAGATGTGCGTGACGACGAAGCCGTCAAGGCCGCGATGAAACAGGCCGCTGAAACCTTTGGCGGTATCGATGCGGTAATTAACAATGCAGGTGCAATCAAGCTAATGGGAGCCACCAGCCTGCCTCTCAAACGCTTTGACCTGATGACCCAGATAAATTCACGGGCGGTGCTATCAACTGCACAAGCCGCACTGCCATGGTTAAAGAAGTCTGATCAGGGCCACATCATCAGTTTGTCACCGCCATTAAATCTCGACCCGAAGTGGTTTGCTCACTACTCCCCCTATACGATCACCAAATATGGTATGTCGATGCTGACTTTAGGGTTATCGCAAGAGATGAAACGGCACGGTGTTGCAGTTAACTCACTATGGCCCCAAACGGTGATCTCAACGGCCGCTGTTGAGTTCGAAGGGGGTGGAAAGGCAACCTTGGACAGAGGAAGAACGCCTGCAATAATGGCCGATGCGGCATACGAAATACTCACCACTGAAAACTGTGAACTCACCGGTGAGTTTATTATTGATGAAGCCCTGCTTCGCGAGCGCGGCGTAACGGATTTTGACCAGTACCGTTATAACCCTGAATGCGATAAACCGCTGATGACCGACTTATTTGTGGCGGATTAGGCAACTAAAAATCTGGTAAAGCGGTAAGATCTGTTAACCAAATATAGTTAACAGATCAACTCTATATGGCAGACCGTGCTTACAAGAAGGTTCGTGACTGCAAAGCTCTTAGCCTTGCTTACGCAAACATCACGTTATTCAATCAACGTATTGGCTAATTATTCTTTTTAGTTCATTTTTATCCATAAAGTCAGAATCTATCTTAATAACTTTATCGTCTTTAAATACAAACAAAAAAGAGTGTTCATTGTTAGAAAAGTAGTAAGAAGTAAAGTCAGTATTACTCCACTCGCCTGTATCAGAGTTACCGACAAAGTACTTTTTAAAGGACGCAATTTCGGACTGAGAACAACTATTCGAACTACTTCTACCCGCAAGCTGAGCATAGAACTCCTGAACGTCACAACCATACTCAATAGTGTCATCTTTTGATATATCACTAAACGCGAGAAATTCTTTACCGTTATTCGAGCCATAGCGGAAAAAAGTAAAATTCTCGCGCCCCCCTTTGGTTCCAATAATTGAAGCGCCACCAGGAATATAAAAATCAAACCCAGAATAAATGAACTTCACACTGGAATTATCACTTAACACAGACATAGGGAAGATCAACATACCAAACAATATAAATAGTAAACGAGACATTGTTTATTATCCCCCCATCAACGCAATTTGAATATGTGATTTATAACCCATGCCAACCGCACCTTTGCACAGGTTATAGATTGACGTATCGCCTGATATTATTCTTTTTCCAATTTTAGACAACTGCTTGACGACATAACCTGGACTGGCTATCAGCGTTGGGCGAGGAACTAAATCCATAGAATCAGAACAGACATTTGCCTTAGCTAAGGCTTCAAATGCAATCTGCGCGGCAGGTTCATTTACACTATGCGCATTTGTTAAGTTTGGCCCCCAAAAATAATTAATGACAGCCGCAACATATTCACGTTCATAAATATCCATATTATTACTCTCCTTTTTAGTGGTACAGAATCAGTCTTTACCACTCACTCCTATATCAGCTGCCTCCTAATGTGAAGCATCACCACCGCGATGATACACCACTTCTATAACAGGTAACCACCAGCACTAATCTTTTGACTCTTTTTCGTAATCACTATCAACGTCATGCTGCCGCTGTATTATTGCAACTACCTGGCAGATGGAGATGATATCTGCGGAAGTTACCATACAGCAATGGGGCCACGTACTTTGTTTCGAAACCACAGAATTTCATTGGCAAATTAGTCACATTAGCTCCTAAACCCAGAGCCAACTTAACCCGGTTTTACGGCATTTTTTCACCAGGAAATGGGCATTGGAATTGAATCTGTACAAATACCAGTCAACTTCACCCAAAGGCAATTCAAAGATTATATTTAATGAAGGTAGCTATCCCACTTAGGTTGATTGTTAAGCAATAATAAGTTGAATTAAAAAAAGCATTGACTCGCTTAAGCAGGTAGGGAAAGCTAAACATACACGCTACCACACCACTTTGCGACTAATTTTGTCTTGTTGGGGTTGGCCAGGTGATGATCTAAATATCAACAAAAATCATCACCAAACCTTTACCGGATAAGTAGTTTTTATTCGCTGAATGAATAAGTAACTCGAGGCCCCACAATGCGCTTTCATCGTCAGTTTTATACATTTATCTGTTTGATTTTGACTTTCGTTCACAGCCCAGGCTATGCAGAGGTTAATCCTGGATTTGCAGGTTTTTGGATGGGTGAACTTGTTACAACAAAAACCATAAATAGTCGTAAGTATGTAGAGAAAAATGGCATATCCAAATGGGAGTATGATGTCGAATATCAATATACAAACCATCCTGTAGCTCTCACCTTAGAAAGAGATGCCAATGGAATAGTATCTGGTTATATGTTTCATGAAAAAGAAAACTGCATTTTTTCTGTAAAAAATGTAGCGTTGAGCAATAGGCGAAACTCAGAAATAAACTTAAAGTTAGTTGAAAATAGTGTGCTTGGTGAGTGCCCCCATAAGCATATACTGCCAAATGTTCAGCTGAGGTTATTGGATGACAACAGTCTCCGAGTAAAAGGGCGCTATTTCCAAAAAAGTGTTGATCAACAAAAAAGTATTTTGTCGAGGCAGAAGTCAAATGTTTTTGCCAGGCAGTTGGAAGCCGCGTTAGAGCTGCATGGAGACAGGTTCGATACAACTCCAGTCCTTCAAAATGTCAGCGGCGCTTATGGAGGCAAATCCTTCGATTTCAGGTTTCTATTTCCGCAAGGCCTCGCAACACCAAATAGTTTATATATACAAAGTCTAAATGAATCCAGTGGGTGTGAGAACGCCTTTTATTCTCAGCAAAGTATCAATGGAAAAATAAAAATTGTAGCCCATGATGAAGGCTGTACGGCATTTGCCTATGGTTATTTTGCTATTAATACTGATGATTCTTTGAAAGTGACATGGCAACCGGATAAACATGTTGAGAAGCAGGCCATCCCTGCAGACCAGGCTCTTATACTGAAACGACAGCTAAAAATTACGGGCAACCTGGCACAGCTTAAAGACTTTTATCTAAATAATAGCGATAGGCTCTCTTTGTCTCAGGCTGCTAATGAGTACCTGTCAGATTTGAAAAATAATAAACGCCTATTAAATACTTTGTTTAGTAATGAACTGAATTTCAATGATTATAGCTATAAATTCATTGGCTCATGGGATGGAGTAATAGAAGTAGATGGTTCAGTAAACCAGGCAGCATTGGCGTTGTGGACCGGAAAGCACGGTGATTACAGTTATATGCAGGGGTATCTGGCATTATCCGAAAACTGTTTCTACCCAGTGTCATTAAGTGATGAAAACGGTGTAGCGTTATTTAACTTGAAAAATGGATATGAAAACAAATGCTCATCGACTCATGTCAGCATTCGATCCAGGTTTCATACCCCTGTTTATATGGATACGGAGTTTAAAAAACTTCGTTTTCAATTTCCCCTTAAATTTCCGCCTAAAGGTGTCCGCTATAAAAAGTCGACGGTACGAGCAGCCTTTAAACGTGCTAAGCCAACCGAGTATCTGTTATCGATTATCAACGGCTCTAACGAGCACTCCATGACACCACCGGATGCGACAACATCTATGTTGATGTCATCAGCCGAAGTACCAGGAAGTAAGATTGAAGAGATACACAATGGGGCGCTGAAAGCGTCATCTGATTTACTGGAGCAAAGAAGAATCGCCGGTGAAAAGCAGAGGGCAGCTCAAAACGCATTAGCACTTGAGAAGTATGAGAAGAACAGGCAAAGGGAAATTGAAGTTGGCTTGAGAAAACCTGACCGACCAGAAAGGCAACGTTATTCATCAGCGGACGTACAGCCAATGCCTGTGGTGAATGGCCCATTTGACGGCCTCCCTGGTGCGACGTTCTTGAATGCAGTGTATCAAGGGAAGCCTTCGCTAGTACGCCGCATCAACGAAAATTATAATCTTGCTCAAAGCGCGGGTCTCAAAAGGTTTTTTGGCTCTTATGGAAATCAAATGACGGATGCAATGGCGAATATGCATAAGAACGTTCGAATTCAGGATTCCGTTGCAGCCAAATATCTTTTTGAATATGAAAGATATTCTAAGCAATGTTTATCTAGCTCTCCGGCTATTTTTTATGTAATAGGATATGAGCCTGATATGGTTTTTACCAACTTGCTAGGGGTTGAAACCGCTCGATACTATGGCTCCACGTCAGTGAATCAGTACAAGGTAAACCAGGAGTTCTCTGGGGTATTTAATAGAGTAGGAAAAATGAGTCCAGAGTCAATGAGTGCTCAATTAACAGGGTTATTTGCTAGCCAGGGAAATGAGGATTTGAGAAAGTCAGCAATGGCAGGCATTGGAAAAATGCGAAATAAGTTTGCTTGCGACAGTGATGAAATTAAGCGGTTTGAAAGAAATTTGATTGCACTATTTAAGTAGAAAAGCACGCCCCATAGAAATTCCAAATGAAAAAAGCAGCCCCTCTCCCATGCAAATGCCAGCATTTGGTGAGGGCAATATGGACAATGTCTGCCAAGACTCATCCGAAGCTGTTAGCCTCTACTTCTACAGTCGCTAACAGTCCACAGAAGGCACCTTTGACGTTGGCATTTAGCTTGTTCTGATACAGCTAAATGCCAATAACTGAGTTACTTGGTCGTTAGGTATTATTCGGCGCTGCCGACTGCAATCTTATGCTTCATCGTCGTAAGCATAGTCATCGGATGAGTAGTCTGCATCGTTGATAACATCTGACAAGATACACCGCTTCATGTGGGCTTTTTGGCTGGTCTTTGAAAGGTATTTTGACCAGGCTTTTTCTACATTGGAGGTTGCTTCAACCTCGCCGGTTATCACTTTTAGTATGCGTTCCTGTTCCTCGTTTTGAGGCTCCAGCCTTTTATTAATGAGTTGCTTGATGGTATAACCACAGCGGCTCAAAATATCGGACTCAGCCAGGGTAAACTCACCTGACCGTCGAAACCCATGCGGGAAGTTGACGGCATCATAAAACTCACACTGCGAAGCAAAAAGTTCAATGGACATACTCGTATCCTCCAATGGCGATTAATTAGCGCTACTACCGTTTAAACAGTTATTTAGCAGCTGGTCATAGTCATAGCTGCTATCGGGGTCATTCTCCAGTTTATCCTGCACAATATTATCAATCTGTTGATAACAATCAGGTTCCGATATTTCATAATCCTCGTCCGTATCAACATAGGCCATCTGCTCTGATACGCACTGGTCGACAAAATCATTCGCATCCGAATCGGGGGTGCCATCCTGAAGCATGGACTGACAATACTCTTTTGCCTGCTGGAGACCATAGCTTGTGCGTTCATAACCAGCGTCTGCCCTGACAGCCTGCTCTTGAGCATCACCTTCTTGATCAGCACTTTCCGGGAGGTTATTGGCGTATGCAAACGGCACAATAGATAGAAGCAAAGCAAAACGTTTCATTGCAAATCCTCATAGATTATTTAGAGGATTATGTATTCGGCTTTGCAAACAGGAAAACTAATTTTTTTTGTTATTACGATAAAAAATTTTAGTTAATAACGCTTAGAGACCTTTGCACGACGTTACGAGCGAAGTAAAGACAAGGCAAAAAATGAAGAAAAAGCGCAGTTTATGTGTAATAAGTCCCGGTCGACCCAGGAGAACGCACCATTTTGAGTCATTTTTTAACGCTGTATTTGTAAGCGCAGTAGTCGTGAAAAGCTCTCGCTTAACTAAATTTCTATGGTATCCAAACTACCATCCTCTACCGGCACTTCAAGAGAGCGAATGACATCTAAAATCGACTCGATCTCTTGAGTGTGGCTGTTTTCGCGGTGGTAGGAGGCATAAATTTGGCGTGAAATGACCGGGGCTTCATCAACTTGAAACAGCGCCGTATCCATATATTCAGCTACCATTCGGTATGGCAGATAAGCACTGCCGCCGTACTTAAAAATAAATTCCAAGGCTATTCGGGCCAATGTGGTATGAAGAACCGGAGGAGACGCGTCTGGAAAAGACTGCGCATAACTCATATGAAATGACAGCCCCCAATCAACAGAAACATAGCCATGAGACATCACCGTTTCCAGTGATTGATTCGGTTTGTTGCTGACCAGAATCAATTCGGCAGGCGTGATTGGCACAGAGACCAGATCATTCAACTTGGCAGGCTCATAAATCATAGCCAAATCCAGGGTTCGTTCCATCAGGTGCCTGATCAAGGTTTCCGGCCCATGAGCTTCAGCCCTGAGTGCCAGTTCAGGCAGTGAGCAATGGGTTACGTGCAGCACATCCTGCATCAACAGGTCCCAAAGTCCGCTGGTCGCGCCTAGTGAAAGTACATGCTTCTGGCGTTTTTTCAGCGATACATCCTGCCGGGCTCGCTCCCATGCCAGCAATATTGTTTCCGCATGGTTGATCAGGCGCTCGCCGGTTACGGTCAATTGCAGGTTATTACGGAAGCGAGTAAAAAGGGGGGCGCCAAGAATACTCTCAAGCTGTTTTATTCTGGCGCTCACGGCTGCCTGGGTCAGGTACAGGTTCTCTGCGGCCTTACCAAAGTGGCGGGTATTTTTAACTTCCAGAAAGGTGCGTAATAGTTCGATATCCATGCGTCTACTTTAACACTGAATATCTAAAAGTCTCTACCACTGAACAGCGATAAGTGCATCCCTAATCGTTGATGTCAGCGTTACATAGAGACTACTCCGGGGAGACGAGTCATCATCTGATGCCTGCAACAACATAGAGAGCATAGGATCCCGCCCGTTATGCTGTATTGGAGGGCTGTAAGCCAGTTCATCACACAAGCAGCGAGCAATATTTGCGTAAATGCAATAAACCTCTGTGGTTGATGCGCAGTGCCCCAACACTGCCAACTCTTCCAGGTTTATCGCGCCATGCTCAGCCTGATAGTGCCCTCTCAACATGGAAATGTGGCCGGGTTCCAAGTACGCTTTTATCTCAACTAGCGCAGCCTGTAACTCATCAGATGAAACCGGGGTTTGTCCTCTGCTCTGACACTTTTTCTCAATATCACGATCAACAATTAAACGCAGGTGTTGCTCGGCCTGCGCCCGCTCAGGCGCTTCACAGTAGGCTAACTGAGTCCCTTTGCTGAATACTTTTCCCACATAAATACCCGCTTCAACAGAGGCTGTGATCTTATGATTGCGATAAGTATCGACCAATACAGGCCTATCGCACTTCGTCATCGAAACACTATCGTTATTCATAGCAATATCAGTCAAAACAAACATCGGGGCTTATAAAATTCTAACAAGCTGGTCTAGGGTCTAGTGATCTATTTTCGCTTTCTTTTAATGATATATACATCAAGTTTTCTTTGTCGTAACAACAAATAGATTTTGTTTTACCGTTTCATATTTCTGACGCAGAATTCCCGCAATATCAGTGAGTTCAATTGATATTAACTGGCGAGTCCAACAACACACTTTAAGGCAACCATTATGAAAATCGCTATTTTATCCCGTAACCCAAATTTATATTCGACTCGCCGTTTGAAAGAAGCAGGGGAAGCGCTGGGTCATACGGTGGATGTTATCGACACCATGCACTGCTACATGGACATCACCAGCAGCCGACCATCGGTTCGTTACAAAGGTGCACCACTGCCCAGGTATGATGCGGTTATTCCTCGCATAGGGGCTTCTGTCACGTTCTACGGCACGGCCGTGGTGAGGCAGTTTGAAATGATGGGGACATTCAGCATTAATGAGTCGGTTGCTATTAGCCGATCCAGAGACAAGCTGCGCTCTTTACAACTGCTCTCTCGTAAAGGGATTGGTTTGCCTCGTACCGGGTTTGCTCACCACCCAGACAAGATCAGTGACTTACTTAAGAATGTCGGTGGCGCTCCAGTGGTAATCAAGCTACTGGAAGGCACTCAGGGTATCGGCGTGGTATTGGCAGAAACAACAAAAGCTGCAGAAAGCATTATCGAAGCTTTTATGGGGTTGAAGGCCAACATTCTGGTACAGGAATATATTAAAGAAGCAGGCGGTGCCGATATACGCTGTCTGGTCATTGGTGGCAAAGTAGTCGCGGCAATGAAACGACAAGCGGCTGCGGGGGAGTTCAGGTCTAACCTGCATCGCGGAGGTTCCGCTGAACTGGTTCGTTTGTCCCCTGCCGAGCGCAAAACAGCGATTGATGCGGCCAAAACCATGGGGCTTGGCATGTGCGGCGTTGATATTCTGCGCGCGAAGGATGGCCCTGTCGTAATGGAAGTAAACTCTTCGCCAGGCTTGGAGGGTATCGAATTAGCCACCGGAAAAGATGTCGCTTCTATGATTTTCCCCTATATTGAAAAGACAGCGAAACTAAACAGCACTAAAACCAAGGGCAAAGGTTAAGAGATAACGAGATGGCAGACATCCTGGAAATTGCCGGTATTGAGATAAAGCCCGGCGAAACGAAACGAATAGAGTTGCCAGCAGTAAAACTTTACACCGATACGAGTATGGCTATTCCGGTGTTTGTTAGACGAGGACGAAAGCCCGGCCCGACTCTATTTGTCAGTGCCGCTATTCACGGAGATGAACTCAACGGGATTGAGATCATCAGCCGACTGATTAATAGCAAGCAGATCAAGACGATTAGAGGAACCCTGATTGCGGTGCCATTTGTTAATGGTTATGGCGTACTCAATCAGAGTCGATACTTACCCGACAGGCGCGACCTGAATCGTTCGTTTCCAGGGTCAAAAAGAGGGTCTTTGGCTGGCCGTATGTCACACCTGTTCCTCAATGAGATTGTGGCCAAATGTGACTATGGCATTGACCTTCATACCGGGGCCATACACAGGAGCAATTTACCGCAAATACGAGCGAACCTGGATGATGAAAAAACACTGGCAATGGCAAAAGCATTTGGCTTGCCTGTGCTGATTAATTCGAACTTGAGAGATGGCTCTTTAAGGGAAAGTGCAGACTCACTCGGCGTTAGAATCCTGCTCTATGAAGCCGGTGAGGCCCTGAGGTTTGATGAACTGTCTATCCGGGCGGGTTATAAAGGCATTATCAATGTGATGCGGCACTTGGCGCTATTGCCGCCCAGGCGATCAAAATCCGCCTTAGTTGAGCCATTTGTGGCACGGCAAAGCGGCTGGATCAGGGCCACCGATAGCGGTTTTGTCAGCCATAAGAGGCAGTTGGGAGATCATGTCGCTAAAGGCGACCTTCTTGCAACCATTAAAGATCCTTTCGGGCAGGTACTCGACAGTGTCGTCAGCAATGCAGAGGGGATTATAATCGGGAAACAAAACATTCCCCTGGCCCAGGAAGGTGAAGCCATGTACCACATCGCCTACTTCAAAAAGCCTGATGATGTGGCCGAAAACCTGGAAATCATGCACGATAATTTAGTTCCTCAAGATACAACCGGCATAGCTGAATATAAAGAAGGCAATGAACAAAAATGAGAAAAATTGACGATAAATTACTGGTCGGGTCACTGGAGGAGTGTGGCCTGCCAGACTTAAAAATAGACGCTCTCAGCATACGTGTCGATACGGGAGCCAAAACATCCTCCCTTCATGTTGATAATATTGAAGAGTTTGAACGCGATGGCGAGCTTTGGGTGAGCTTTGATATTCACCCCGATATTCACAGCGTCACCACCATTGTTAAAAGAGAAGCCAAAGTCAAAGGCCAGCGACAGATAAAAAGCTCAAATGCCACCCGCCAGAAAAGGTGCGTTATCGACACCAGGATTCAGCTAGGCGATAAGGAGTGGACGATAGAACTGACGCTAACCGACCGTTCTGAGATGTCATACCTGATGCTGCTCGGTCGCCAGGCAATGGAAGGACGCCTGATTGTAGACCCTGAAAAAGAGTACCTGTTAAAACAGGATTGACCCTGCCCTCATTAACGATTTATAAGCATGATTCTAGACATATGGCTCTGACGGCGTTATGGTTCAACTAATGTCGGGGTTGCGGTATAGGTGAATCGCAGACCACTCAACGAACAAACTTTGAAGTGCATAATCGAAAAATGGCTCGCTCTTTAACGACTCTCGGTATTTCAGTTATCCTTTCTGCTGCTACCTCTCTTTCAACCGCGAAAGAATTTTCCTGGAGCCAGCAACACGACATTATTGGTGAGAAAAGAGTCGTAACGACAAAATACGAAGACACCTTGTCTGACCTTGGCGAATCAAACAATATTGGTTTCAATGAGATTGTCACTGCTAACCCCGGCGTAGACGCCTGGCTACCTGGCGAGGGCAATAAAGTCATTGTGCCGTCAGAGTATATATTGCCCAGTATTCGTGAAGGCGTCGTCATTAATTTGCATGAATATCGACTCTACTACTTCCCCAAAGAGGGGGGAAAAGTTATCACCTACCCCGTCGGCATTGGCACTCAGAAAACCCCTTCGCCTCTGGTCGAAACCACGGTAGAGCTCAAGCTCGAAAAGCCAAACTGGTATCCTCCCGCGTCAGTACGCGCGGAGTATCTGAAGGAGAATGGCAAGGAGATGGCCAGGATGTTCCCTCCTGGGCCGGAAAACCCTCTAGGGCCTTACGCTATTAAGCTCGACCTGCCCGGCTACTTTTTGCACGGCACCAACAAAGCATTTGGTATCGGCACCAAAGTAAGCCATGGCTGTATCCGTTTATACAATGACGATATTTCAAAACTGGTTTTTCAAGTTCCCAATAAAACGCCCGTCAGGTTTATTAAAGAACCGATTAAACTGGGCATGAAGGGAGATAACCTTTATGTTGAATTGCACCTGGACGACGCAGACAATATATCCGACAAAAAGATGGTTCAGAAGGTAATACAGCAAACGATACGGCTGGAAAAGCGCCTTGGGGCCATTGACCTGGATATTTACGCCATTGAAAATGCGATAAAAAACCCGCTGGGTATTCCTCAACATATTGGCGTTAAAGCGTCGACAATAAGCAATGCCAACAACGTTGTGGCTCAGAAAAAGGCTGGCAATAAAAAGGCCGACGTCATTGCCGTCAGCCCTCTATCAACCCCCGACACCATTAATTAGATACTCGGTATCACTCACTCAGTACCGCTCACTCACTACCATTAATGAGTAGCCGGAAGTTCATTGGCTAGTGCCAGACTAGCCCTAACAAATTACTTGCTGCTTGCTTTCTTAAGCATACGCTCAGCTTTCTCTGCTGATGCTTCTGCTTTCTTCATCGCTTCCTGAGCCATCATTAACGCTTCCTCAGCCTTGCGGTAAGCGTCGTCTGCTTTACCTTCTGCGCTAGTCGCTTTACTCATTGCTGCTCCTGCAGCCGTTTTCGCAGAGTTCGCAGCGCTCTGTGCCTGTGCAGCTTCTTGAGCAGCAGTGTTAAGCGTTGCCTGGTCGTCTTGAGACAAGCTAGCACACCCTGTTGCCAAAGCCATTGAAGTTACAGCACCTAACGCGACTATTTTTTTCAACATTGTTTCACTCCATTATTTAGCAGTATGCTTTTTAGATGACTTTCCATTAAGCGTCTTTGTCTACGCATTGCATTATCTATATACCTAACGTTATCTATATACGTAACGTTATCTGTATATACTTAAGGCAGTATACATAAAAAGAAGCTGTTATAATTTTTGGCCGCTAGCGGACAAATACTGAGTCTAGTCAATAATTTACCAGAATAAAAATATTTTTTTCAAATTTATTTCCCATACTCTTAATGATTGTGCTTTAAAGAATAGCTTCGAATGATTAAAATCTGCTCCTTTTTTCGTTCGAACAGGTCCAATTTCATGCTAGAAAATCTATTTCGGTTGAAAGAACACGGCACGGATGTCAAAACAGAGATAATTGCAGGTGTTACCACCTTTCTCACCATGGCTTACATTATTGTAGTCAACCCAGACATTCTGTCGGCATCTGGCATGGATTATGGTGCTGTTTTTGCCGCCACCTGTATCGCGGCAGCCATTGGCTCTTTGATCATGGGTTTGTTTGCGAACTATCCTATTGCACTGGCACCAGGCATGGGGCTCAATGCCTTCTTTGCTTTTGCGGTTGTACAGGGCATGGGGCACACCTGGCAAGTGGCACTCGGGGCCGTTTTTCTTTCCGGCCTGATATTTTTCTTCTTAAGCGTATTCAAAGTGCGCGAATGGATAATCAATAGTATTCCTTTGTCACTGAGGTTTGGCATCTCGGCAGGCATTGGCTTTTTCCTTGCGCTGATTGCGCTCAAAAATGCAGGTATTGTCGTTGACCACCCTGCGACCTTTGTCTCACTGGGAGATGTCACGAGCATGCCCAGCTTGCTGACGCTTGGCGGTTTCTTCGTTATCTGTGCCCTTGCCTACCGGCGCGTAACCGGCTCAGTAATGATTGGCATTATCACAATAACCGTGATTGCATTAATACTGGGCATGATTGAATACAAAGGTTTCGTTTCTGCACCTCCAAGCCTGGCCCCCACATTTATGCAGATGGATATATCAGGCGCTTTGAATGTTGGTTTAGTCAGCATTGTATTTGCGTTTCTTTTTGTTGACCTGTTTGATACCTCAGGAACACTTATTGGTGCCGCTCACCAAGGCAAGCTGCTGGACAAAGACGGTAAACTTCCTCGTCTCGGCAAAGCCCTAATGGCTGACAGTGTTGCCACAATGGGCGGCGCAGCACTTGGCACATCAACAACCACAAGTTATATCGAAAGTACCGCGGGTATCTCTGCGGGCGGCCGAACAGGCTTAACTGCGGTCGTGGTTGCAATTCTGTTTTTGCTCTGCCTGTTTCTCTCGCCAATTGCTTCTATCGTACCGGCCTACGCAACCGCGCCTGCCCTGCTCTATGTATCGGTACTAATGGCAAGCGGCTTATCGCATGTTGAGTGGGATGATATTACCGAAGCCGCACCTGCCGCCATTACCGCACTGATGATGCCGCTCACCTTCTCTATTGCAAACGGAATCGCCATTGGCTTTATCGCCTATACTGCAATCAAACTTTTCAGCGGAAAGCTCAGCGCTCTGAACATCAGCCTGGTACTTATTTCGATACTGTTTATTCTTAAGTTTGTATTTTTGGGCGCTTAAAGGGGTTGGTCATGGATAATAAACTTAATGAAAGCCTCCGCTTAAGCGAAGAGTACTTTAGCGATGTGGTGAAAAACGCAATCAGGACTGTGCCAGACTGGCCGGAGCAAGGTGTTATGTTTCGGGATATCACCACGGCGTTGCAAGACCGAACGGTATTCAGAAAGCTAATAGACGCGTTCATTCACCGTTACCACCACCTGTCCATTGATGCCGTCGCGGGCGTCGATGCAAGAGGGTTTATCATTGGCTCAGTGCTGGCCTATGAACTTAACGCCAGCTTTGTGCCAATCCGCAAGAAGGGTAAACTCCCATTCGATACGGTGTCTGAGAGCTACGAGCTGGAATACGGTAAAGCAGAAGTTGAAATCCACAAAGACGCCTTTAAGCAGGGTGACAAAGTAATACTGGTTGATGACCTGATTGCAACGGGCGGAACACTGCTCGCTGCATCCTCGTTAATTGAACGGCTCGGGGCAGAAATCATTGAAGCGGCAGCCATTATTGACCTGCCAGATCTTGGCGGTTCCAGAAAACTTCAAGACAAAGGTTTGGCGGTTTATAGCGTTTGCCAGTTCGAAGGCGGTTAATCTAATTTAGCGTACCGATTGCATCTACCAGAACATTTAAGTTCCTTGTGAATATTCTGGACTTACGCCGGTGAAGTACTACACTAAGTCGCCTGTACTAAATTAAGTAGCATGTACTACATTAAGTTGCATGTACTGGATTTAAATCGCGTCTACCGCAATAAATACGCCTGTACTATCGTGTTTCTATAGGCCATCATTTGTACCCGGCAAGGTCTTTGCGCGACAACAGAGCATACGAAGACATACAAAAATACGACGTTAAAAAGTGCTAAAAGGGAGAAAGCAATGAAACGCATTGTACTGATGATAGTCGCTGTATTAACCATGAGTTCGGCCTTCGCAATGGCAGCACCAGAAAAAAAGTTCTCCACGTTGGGGACGTATTTCGGGATTGCACAAGGCTGGGTTGAGGTTGAAGAAAACAACCTGAACAATGAGTTCGAGATGTACACCTTTGACCTCATCGGCGGTGCAACATTTCACCCTAACATGGGTATAGAAGGGCGCCTTGGTTTTGGTGGATCAGATCGGTCTGGCAGCAAAAGCTACTCTCTGGATCATTATTTCTCGCTGTATTTTAAGCCACAATATACCTTTGGCCGGTTAAATACCTATGCTCTGATCGGCGCAAGCCATGTCTCCTCAGAGACCAGTCAAACCATCTGCGGTGTTTTCTGCTTTCAGTCCAAAAATGAAAATAGCGAATTCTCACTTTCATATGGTGCAGGTGCCATCTATTACTTTGACCGCTTAATGCTTGGCCTGGAATACGTTAAAGTGCTGGATAAGGATCGGGTTGATATTGATCGCGGAGGATTACTGTTCGGATTTGTTTTCTAACAGCCTAAACCAATTGCCCCTGCGGCCAGGGGCAAGGGCAATATCGAAAGGTACTATTGCAGAGTGCTATCGCGGAATAAAACCTCACACATGACGCGCCAAGCCGTCGCATTAAAACCACCGCCTAACCTTGAATAGCCATACCTGTAGGCTGACCACAACCACTAAGAACAATATAAATATCATAAACGAGTCAGGGTTTTCTGCCCCCGGAATGCCCCCGACATTGATGCCTAAGAGCCCGGTAAAGAACCCTAACGGTAAGAAAATTGCGGCAACAATCGACAGTACATACATGCGGTTATTCAACTGCTCGGATAACCTGTTGACCAGCTCTTCCTGAGTCACTGCCGCGCGGTCTCGCACTGAGTCAAGATCTTCAATGTATCGAATCAGGTGATCTGTCGTCTCCCTTAAACGAACAAGATCATCCGGCTTAAACAACACCATTTTCTCACTCTGCAATTGCAGCATTGCCTCCCGCTGCGGAGCCAGATAACGTCTCAACGATATTGCCTGCCGCCTTAAGTCTGCAATCTCGCTGCGCAACGAGTAAGACTCTGCCGTAAGCACCTCTTCTTCAATCTGGGCAACCCTATCCTCAGTATCTTCTATCGTATCCTGCATTCGGGCAATTAAACGAGCAGCCAACGTTGCTACAAACTCGCCTGGTGTTTCAGGGCCTTCGTCTGCATCAATCAGCGCGACAATGTCCTGTGCCGACAGCAATGGCCTTTTGCGGGTACTGATCACTCTCTTTTCATCAATCCAGACCCTAATAGCCACCATATCTTCTGGGTTAGAGCCAGAAGTGAGGTTGACGCCACGCAGTGATATCAACACCCCGCCTTTCAGGTAAGTGGCGCGTGGGCGAGTTTCTTCACTTAAAAGGGCATCAATAACCACCGGCTCCAAATCGCTTTCTTGTCTAATCCACGCGATGCTATCGGGGTGAGTATAATCAAAATGCAGCCAACTACAGCCTTCATCAGAGACGCCTTGTTCAACTTCTTCACCGCTAATAGGTTTTCCTTTGTTTGGCCCACTCAGCCGGTAGCCATAAATCAATGAGTTTTTATCCACGTTGAGCCTCTTAATTTAGCAGTGTTTTGTTTAACTCTGCGTATTTTTCTTGTTATCAACCGGGTTTAGAGATGAAAATATGGCTGTATCCACAGATCGTACGTGCAGGTCTCGCTGGGGGAATGGAATCTCAACACCATACTGGGCAAGCGCTGTTTCGATCTCCCAAAGATAAATGGCTTTGGGATTGCCACGTTTGGGTAATGTATTACCTTTTACCCAAACAACCAACTCAAAATCCAGGCTGCTGTCGCCATAGTTGATTAACCACACATCCGCCTGATGGTCATGATTAGTCAATGTATGAGGCACTTTCTCTGCTGCTTCCAGTACCGCTTTACGCACTAACTCCTTGTCACTTCCATAGGCGACACCAAATGGTATATGCAGCCTTCTAAGATCATCTGAAAAGGTATAGTTGGTGACCCGGCCACTGATGAACTCTGAATTAGGTACCAGAATATCGATATTGTCCCAGGTTGCAACCTGAGTACTTCGCACATTGATCGATCTGATCCGGCCGCGCACACCGGATTCCAGTTCGATCAAATCTCCCACTTTCAATGGCCGCTCAAATAGCAAAATAAGACCGGATATAAAGTTGTTAAAGATCGACTGTAAGCCAAAACCTATACCAACACTCAACGCGCCTGCCACTAACGCCAACTTTGACAGGTCAATACCTAACGTTGTAAATCCGATAAGCACCGCCGAAACAATAATAATATAGTGAAGAATCCGCCCGATGGTGAAGAGAGAAGACTCTGAGATAGACTTCTTGCTTTCACCGAAGCGTACTAAGGCCTTACGGGTATGGGCAGAGATCAGGATGGCAATCACCATCACCAGCAACACCCAAACCAGGTCTTTCAAGGTAACTGGAGACTCGTTGATTGAAAACAGCGGGTAATAGAGCACCTCTCCCACAACCGCCACGGCGGAGCGCCCCCAGGAAACCGTTTGAGCTAAACCACTCTTCCAGCCCCCATTACGCTCTCCCGATATCGTTCGATATGTTTTTAACAGCCGCTCTACTTCACGTTCTCGCAGCTCGCTTTCATGCATGTACTGGCGCGCCTGTTGAAGTTTCGCCCACGCCTGAGAGCGCTCAGTGTCAGACATTTGGTCACTGCTTTCATTCATAGCTCGAAACAAGTCATTAAATTGAGCACTCAATTTTCCTTTTTGCACGCCCCACTGTTTTAAGACGGTTTCTTGAGGAGCCGACGATGCTGCATTGCCGCCTTCTAGTGCGCTGTCAAATGCTGTTTTCAACTCAATTAATGCCAACGTAATGGTTTGGTTGGCCAGCTTTGCGGAAAGAGCCAACGCTTCAAGTCTAACCTGTAGCGGAAGGATATCAGGCTCATACCCCACCCCCTGTTCTAACGGGTAAAGTGACTTGCTGCCAGCCTTGATATCCTCTAACAGCACACTCCTCTGCTGTGTCCAGATTTGGCGTTTCTTGGGGTCAGGTTTAAGCTGCGTAATAGCGTTTTCGAGCAGCGTTTGCTGCCCTTTATATCTCTTTTCCAAATAGCTCTGACGTTTTTTTAGATGACCCATGCGCTCGCTGGATATTAACGCCGTTAGCTGCAAGCGTAATATCTCAACCGCAAGAACAGCTCGCTCCTTTGAGCCTTCGGCAAGACGTCGATAATCGACCAGCTGCCGGGAAATAGCCTTATCACGCTCATTATTTAACAGCGTTAATCGCGCCAATTCTTCCGTCAACAGGGCAGCATCACGCTCAGAACGATAGGTTTGATTATAAAACGCCAGCCACTGTTCAACTGTTTCCGGTGGGACCAGCGCATCTTTTGTTTCCTCAATACCCGGGGTTGCACTCTCCGCCTTGCTGTATTGGACAGATAGTTGCTGTATCAATGGTGGTATTAACGCGGCATTTTCACTGTTTTCATCAAGCGATGTTTTTTTCAGTTCACGCTTAATGTCCTGCTCTAACAACGACAGATAATCCAATTTGTTTTCGATTGAAAGCGATTCAAGTTCTGTCCACCAGTCTGCACTGAGTGCGCTAAGGGATATCGGCGTGTATTTCAGGTTCTTTGAATCATCCTCCACAGCCCATACCGATGCCCCACACCAACACATCAACACTATTAATAAGATACTTCGCACCCACTCTCTCCACTTGTCATCGCTATCACCACATCATAAAAATACGTTATTTCATTGGCAAATAGTCATTTCTATAAACCGTAAGAGTATAGCTAATTCGCGTCACAGGGCACGCTTTAATGGGTATTTGTTCTAAGCAGGACAGAAAGTTCCACTGAGAATTGCCTAAACTTAGTGCACTGAACTCCATAAACCTGAACGAGTACATAGGGGATATGACGATGAACATGTTACGGAACGCTGGATTAATCGTAAGTTTAGTTCTGGTTATTTCAGCCTGCTCTTCAAATACGGTGTTAACTGAGGCTACCATGCACCAGCAGTACCCTGCTGTGGCCGAGCTAAAAAGCCAACTTGCCGAAGCTGAAGCCGAAGAGGTTAATCTACTATCGCCAAAAAACTTCAAACGGGCCAGCGAGTCATACGCTGAAGCCGTCGAATGGGCGTCAAGCGATAACCCCAAAGGAGAGGACTTCGCCCGCGAAGGGTTGTCGCAGCTATCTGCAGCCCAGACCAATGCGCTGCAATCGAGAGATATTCTTGAGTATGTGCTTGAAGCGCGCGGAAAGGCAATTTCTGCTCAGGCAAATACCAGGCAGTACTCACAATTTAAGGAGGCGGAAGAAGACTTGCTGGAACTGACTTCGATGATTGAGTCAGGCAAAATAGTGGAAGCCAAAAGTGGGCGTACCGAATTAACCGAAGCGTACAAACAACTTGAGCTGCTTGCGTTAAAAGGCGATACCGTTGAAGACGCCAAACAAGCACTGGCCAATGCAAAAGAGAATGACATCGATGATCTTGCACCAAAAACACTAAAATTAGCCGAAGAGGAATACAAACTCGCACTTGATGTGCTGGATGCAGACCGAACAGACCTACAGAAAGCTGAGACCCATGCCAACAAATCACTTTGGTACACCGAAAGGGCTAATCACATTGCAGAGACCCTGCAACACTTTGATTCCTCCGATTATTCAGAAGAAGACAAAGTGCTTTGGTATCAGCAGCAAATCTCAATGCTGGCTTCTCCTATCGACAACGATGTCGCTTACAACCAACCAAACAAAGATGTGATCAAAGGGTTAAACGCAGAGATACAAAGTATTCTGGATGCAAATGCAGCCCTACTGGGAGAGCTTGAAGCGTCGAGCGCAGGCAAACGTCAGCTAGAAAGAGAGAAAGAAGAAGCGTTGATGCTTTCTATGCTTGAACAACGGGAAAATGAAGCCTCAGCCTCCAAGTTTGCCTTTGTTCAGTCGCTATTTGAACAGAATGAAGCAGAAGTTTACCGACAAACCAATGATGTATTAATCAGAGCTCACGGCTTTTATTTCCCATCAGGAAAAAGCGAAATCGAGTCTACGAACTTTGCGCTCCTGAATAAAATAACCGAAGCAATCAAAACCTTCCCTGATGCAAAAGTTGTGGTATCAGGCCATACAGATAATGTTGGAAGTGACGATTTAAACATGAGCCTTTCAGAGTCCCGCGCTGAAAAGGTCGCCAAGTTTCTAAACCAGGTCGGCAATATCCCGATGGATAGAATTCAGTTCAAGGGCTACGGGAAACAAAAACCGGTTTCAAGTAATGAAACAGAAGAAGGCCGAGCGGCTAATCGCAGAGTAGAGATACTCATTATCAACGATAAACTGCAACGAACCTCATAAGGCCAAGCTCAACAACACCGTTAAGCTAAGCAGCACCACGAAGCTACAAGCAAGCCCCTGCGGAACAGTTAATCAGCTGTTCCGTAGGGGCTTGGTTCCGACATACGGCAGCACGCAGGAACTGTATAAGAACCACTGTCAGATCAGGTATAAACGTCTACGACTCATCAAAATGTATTAACTACAAACTAGCCTTTTCCTTTTGTTCGGGTGCGGTTTGGTTTGGCATTTTCCTCAATAAACTTTATGATCGCGCTTGCCACATCTTTACCCGTTGCGGTTTCGATGCCATTCAGGCCTGGGGATGAGTTCACTTCCATCACCAACGGGCCACGCTCTGCGCGAAGCAGGTCAACGCCCGATACTTTCAAACCTAAGGTTTGCGCCGCTGTAATGGCTGTTTTGCGCTCTTTCGGCGTCAGTTTTGTCAGCTGCGCACTTCCGCCGCGGTGAAGGTTAGAACGAAACTCGCCCGCCTGCGCCGTTCGCTCCATAGCGGCAACCACTTTATTATCAATAACCAGGCACCTGACATCACTGCCACCCGCTTCCTTAATGAACTCCTGAACCAGAAAGTTGGCTTCTAACTCCCTGAAGGCATCAATAACACTCTCCGATGCCTTAAGGGTTTCAGCCAACACGACCCCCCTGCCCTGAGTGCCTTCAAGCAACTTAATCACTAGCGGAGCACCTCCCACCAGCTTTATTAAATCCTTAGTATTATCAACACTGTGAGCAAACCCGGTAACTGGCATTCCTACATCTTTACGCGATAGCAGTTGTAACGCTCTAAGCTTATCTCTTGAACGGCCTAAGGAGACGGACTCGGTCAAGCAGTACACCCCCATCATCTCAAACTGCCGAATAACCGCCATGCCATAGTTCGTAATAGATGCGCCAATACGCGGTATAACCGCATCAAAACCCAGCAATTTTTCGCCGTTGTACCATACTGCTGGTTTGGTGGAGGTGATGTCCATATAGCATTTCAATGTATCGATCACATGCATTTCATGACCACGAGCCTTTCCGGCTTCCACCAGTCGACTGGTCGAATAGAGTTTTTTGTTTCTTGAGAGTATTCCAATTTTCATTGTCAAGCCTCTACGATCCGTTAACGTATTATTAATCCTCAACAATCGGGCATTTATTTACACACTGAGACCTTGCGAATAACAAAAAAGTGCAGCCCACCTCCATTAACTAAAGTTCATTCCACGATAAAACGCAACTTGACGCTTACAACAGATCAATGAGTTAATCGACAATCACTGCCAGCCAGCCACGCACTTTTTGGCCAGCTACCACTAACTATAGGGGTGGGTTATTTTTACCAGTCAGAACAGACCGATGTTGAAACCATTGGAGTTATTTAGCTTTATCTGCAACCATCATGGTCAGCTTACCTACGCCCTGAAGGCGATCCCGCGGGTTTACCAGCGTCGGTCTGGAAAGGAGTAAATTATTGGGGTAGATAATAACTTCACGGTCTTCACTGATCAGCTTAGTATTGAACAGGTTGATTTCTGATATATAGCCTTCGATGTAGTTATCTGCATCAATAATGCGGATAAAGTTCCCTCTCCGGTATGACGTGTGTGCCAGCAACAGGAAAAATGCAGTCACATTACTGAGTATTGACCACCCGGCAAACAACGCCACGCCAGTCACCGCCAATATACTGGCTGACAACGTCAGCAGCCCTTTGAAGTCAAATCCCCAGACAATCAAACTGCTTGATAACGCGCCGATCCCCAACAGTATATTGAGCGTCGAAAGCGCCTTGCTGATTGCGTCATCTTTTAATCGTCCTTGTGCCGCCTGCTTCCTGATTCGTGGGCCTGCGATAAAACGAAAAACGAGATAGATGGCCAGAATGACAAAAGTCGTTGCCAGATTAAATTTATACTCAGCCATCCAGTCGAAAAAAACGGTTTGCACAACACTATCCTAAAAACTTGAAATTAATATTTGCAGTAATTCACCGGCATAATACACAGTTTGTCAGCAATAATAACCAGGTAGATCATTTAATTAGCGATAGCAATACCACGGCCTGATCACATCAGGAATCACCAAACTAAACAGGCCTGAATCATGTGCCAAATTCTCTATACCAACAAGCGAGATAACGCGGTTGCTATCCCCAGAAATGACATAAAACCTGCAATGTCCGTGACTGTTGTTAAGATAATAGAGGATGACTGCGCAGGATCCTGCCCAAGTTTTTTTAAGCAGATCGGTACCAGGGCACCTGCGGTGCCAGCAATGGTCATCGAAATAACCATCGCCATAGCGATCACCATTGCCAACCCGATACTCTGGCTCCAAAAGTAGACGCCTACACCACAGGTTAAGGCAATAGCAATGCCATTAATAAAGCCCGCGCCTGCTTCTTTTAGCGTCACTCTCAACCAGTCACGGGTAGTGATTTCTCGCAGCGTCAAACCTCTCATGGTAACCGCCAGAGCCTGGGCGCCGGTGTTACCCGACTGACCAGCCGCCACAGGCATCAGCACAGCTAACGCCGTAAATTGAGCAATAGTGCTTTCAAAAAAGCCGACCACTGATGCTGCTAAGAACCCCGTTAACAGGTTGATCTGTAACCATGACTGGCGTTTTCGCACGGCAAAAAAACTACTGGATAGTGCCCGCTCATCGCGACTCGCCCCCACCATGGTTTGTAAGTCAGAGGCAATATCTTCTTTGAGTGTTTCTATTGCACTGGCACCTCGAATAACCCCTAGTAGACGGTGGTGAATATCAACCACCGGCAAGGTGTCGATTACATTCTTTTGCAGCTTGTCCGCAACATCACTCGTAGGATCTAGCGCTGCGACAAAATGCACAACCGAAGAGCTGATTTCCGCCAGGGTTTGACCAGGCTCTGCACAGACCAGCTTCTCTAGCTCCACCTGACCAACCAACCGCATACTGTCATCTAATGTGTAGATACGACGACGCATAATCGCCGGGTACTGCTTCAGCTGCCCCATTACATCCGACGCGGTCATCTCTTGATTTACACTCAAAACCCGCGTGTCCATCATGTAGCCAGCAGTATTAGAGGGGTAATCCATAAGTTCACGCAGTTGGTGTGCGTCCTCTTTTCCCAATAACGCCAGGTAATGGTCTCGTTCTGCGTCCTCGAAACGGCTGAGAAGTGCAGCACAGGGGCCTGCATCCATCGACCTCAGAAGTTCTGACGCGATAGTATCATTGGTTTGCTTTAACAGTTGTGCAGCAATCGGTGCAGTAATAAGACTATAAACTCTTTGCCGCACAAAGGTCGGCGCTGAAATCAAAATGCCGGCTGCGTCCTCAACCGCCATGGTTTCCAGTTCACGAGCGGCATCTCTGGGGAAATTTCTTAAGAATGCCTGAGTGAGAACAGAAGCAGCACTCATGCCTGATTCATTTTCAAGCGGTGTGGAACCCGTCTCGGTACTCATTTTTGCTTTCCTATGATTGTAGAGCGGCTACTCGTTGGACTACCACTGAAAAGGTTAAGAATGCCTGCCAATACGCTGACATAAACCTGAGCGCTATCAGACACCACATCAGCCACTGGGTCTGGATGTATATCTGCTGTAGGTTGTTCTAGCCCTCTCCGTAAATCAACATGGCGCAAAATCCCAATCAATTGCTTATACCTGTTTAGCACCACCAGTGTATCGTATCGTTGCCAGCCAGCATGATCCAATACTGACCGCAGGCTGGCCCGGCTTGAGAGTGCTGGCCGTGTTTCATCGATTAGCTGATCAATACAACTGTCATCCTTGGCATTGAGCAATGTTCTGACACTGACAAGCCCAACCAAATGCGTATCACCGTCGACCAACGGGATTGAATCGCTGTCACTTAAACCGTGTGAATCAGCCAATCTGCGAAGCGCCGAAGCAACGGTAATACTTCTTGGCAACATCACAATATCTGCCGTCATCCAGGCACCAACGGTATCCTTCGAGTAACTCAGCAACAGTAAACAGAGTGCAGCAATTTTATCAGGCATGACCTTTAGCAGTGTTTTACGCTTTGCACTAGGCATACAGCGTAATATTGCCACCACATGGTTTGCGTCCCCTCCTGCCAGCAAACTGGCAGCAAGTTTAATCGGCAACTGGGCACACAGGCGTGCCGCATAGGGCGGTAGCATATGCATCAGTATACGATGAGCCTGCGTGGCGGGAAGCGCTTCAAGTAGTTCACGGGCCGCTTCCACGGGTAACCCTTCAAGCTCACGGGCGGCTGCGTCTACATGCGTTCGGATAAAGGTTTTGGCTATATTGAGATCACGAACCGCCATATTACTCTCCAGGTTTTAACTCTCCAGGTTTTAACTCTCCAGGTTTTAACGCGCCGCTGTTCGGGTCATTCGTTTCGCTCTTCTGCTCCTTACTCTGACCCGCAACATCTTGCTGCCAGGCGTCATCTTTATGATCCTCTTTCTTTTGAAACAGGTTGCGCAATAATGACCCTCCTGCCGAGTGGGGTTCAGAAACAAGCTCACATACTTGGTCGTTAAACAGCTTGGCTGGCACCGTTGCGCGCCCCTTTTCCGTATCGAGTATTAATGCAGTAGGCGTTATTTCCAGTAACTCTCCATCAACGCCTGCAATCTTTAGCTGTTGCCCTATCTGGAAATGTTTTCTGGCAACCTGCGCCCCAATAATATTGGCAACGTACTCCCGCGCTCCCAAGCCAAATGCCAGAGAGACCCCAGCCCCCATAACGCCGGTAATGACAATCAGCGTTGTTGTGAGAAAGTCAACATTTATACCGAGCTGTTGAACACCAATAACTATCGACGTGAGTATCACTATCAACTGGGCGGTTGTTGCCAGCAACTCTGATCGTTCAATACCAGCCGATTGAGCGGCGCTGGTCACCGCAGTGCGAGTCAGCCCACTGAAGGCTAAGCCTGCAAGTATAATTAGCAGCCCGGTTAATAAATTCGGCAAATACGCTAACAGCGCACTCGATATACCTGAAAAGAAGTCCCACTGTAATAGGTTTGCACTGGCTGCACCAAAAAACAAAAACACAGCCCAGAAAACAATGTTGCCCCCCCAGCGAGCATAGGAGCGAAGTTGTGCCTGTAAGTTTTCGCGCTTACCTAGGTTAGTTGGCAACATCGCAGTCAATGCCAACATCATTTTACGCGCTAACGCTCGAAGCAAGCGGGCAGCAATCCAGCCGACAACCAGCAATAACACGGCGGCAATCAACTGAGGTAAGAGTTCCAGCACCTGGTTAAAAAATTCATGGTATGTCTCTTTCAAGGCGCTCTGCCAATCAAAGAAAATCCGCTTTTCAGCCATTGTATTTACCTGTAAATAGACGTTGCTCAATCACAATAATCATACTTAACTACTTAAGTTCATCGCAGGTTAAAAATCAATAAAACATAGCGTTTCAATCGAACAACCCGCTTCATAACAACAGTTTATCGGGTATAAAAATACATTGTCTTAGTTGAACTAAAATAGTTATTGAGAAGATCAGGCAAAAGTGATATTTAGCACTCTTAATTCACTTCCGTTGGGAAGCCCAGACCGTCAGTTCTTGATGTGGCAAGCACCAACCCAACGCGACTTAATTTGGACTGACGAAAAATGAATAATTCCACTTCAGATTTTTCAGCGGGAGTCACAAGCCCAGCTACCCAACTACCTGCAGCATTCCTCAACTTATTAACGTCATTAATTAGAAGTCCAAGCGTGGTCGGCGCTGAGCACTCTTTTTTTCGTATATTAGAACGAGAACTTGAAGAGCGTGGGGCAAAGGTCGCCTGGTATGAAGGGGTTTTGGTCGCACAAGGCTCAAAACCAGACAGCATTATGTTTTCTGCACACATTGATCGTCACGGCCTGATGTGCACAGGCCCCAACGAGTTTCAGTATGCGGCCTTCGTTGCAGGCGCCCGCTCAGACCTGCTCGGCAACTCGGTGGGCGAGCAGCTGATGAGAAAAATTGTTGATCGTTTTGCAACTGAGTCAGTTTTTGCCTATGAACCCTGGTCAGGTGCCTACCGTGGCCAAGGAGTCATTGACCGTGCCTATATTTGCGAATATCGCAACAATTTGATTTTTGAGCTAAAAGGCATGGAGCATCTGGTCGCGGGAACGCCCGTTGCGTTTACAGACCGCTTGAAAATCACCGATGAAGCACTGGTGGGCCAACTGGACAACGTGCTCACCGCTGCAGTCTTGGTTTACCTGTTCGAACTCGGCTTTCAAGGCACTCTATTCTTTACCGCACAGGAAGAAGCAGGAAAAAGCTGGCGATACCTGCTGGAGTGGTTCCGCCGCTTTGGGGGGTCAACAAACCAACTCATTGTTGTTGATACCAGCCCTTATCCTGACCTGGATACAGCCAAAAAACAGAATCTGGTACTGCGGAACAAAGATGCCAATGCTTCGTTCAACCGTGAACTGACCGAAAGACTCTCCACGTTGTGTGATCAAAATGGTATTAGCTATCAATACAAAGACGTGTACGTAGAACAGAAAAACGCTGAACTCGTTGCCAGAGGGGAAGAACCCGGCTCAATCGGGTCAACTGAAATGGGGCGCATTATCTCTGCCTCAAACGGGCTGGTTGACGGTACCACTCTCCAGATACCGACCTCGGGTTATCATACGCTGTCAGAGTCCGCTCCGCTTGAATCTGTCAGCACGTTTATTCAGGCCCTGACCATGCTCGCCAATATTAATACCAACAAATAGCGCAAGTAATTACAGCAAACTAGTATAGCTGGCTATGCTAGATGACCACCAAACGCCAAACACACTAATACGAGACCCATTACATGAGTTGGGCAACACTGTTTGATATAACCCCATATGATTGGCCAGCTATCGGCACGGCCATCTTCTGTGGCTCAATCATAGGCCTTGAGCGTCAACTACGTGGTAAACCTGTGGGCATCAGAACCTCTGCGCTGATCACCCTGGGTACTTATTTATTTCTCTCAACCGCGTTTATGCTGGAAGGCGATATCGTAGACCCGTCTCGCGTGGTAGGCCAGGTTATCACAGGGATAGGTTTTTTAGGTGCTGGTGTAATGCTGGCGAAAGAAGGCGTTGTGGTTGGGGTGACATCCGCAGCATCAATTTGGGTGCTGGCCGCTATTGGTGTGATTATTTCTACAGGTTCTCTGCTCCCAGCGATAAAGCTCTCGATATTAGTCGTCGGAATTCTTTACGGTGTCGACTTTCTGGAAGAGCACACCAAGGCATTTAGCCGTGGGGTGCATACTAAGGTAAAGCAGTTTTCAGCCGATAGAAGGCAAAATCAGCGAAAAGATAACTCTCAGTAGCTCTGTTAAAAAGCTACGACCAGGCTATCTTGATCTCGTCTTTTTTACCTGCGGTTTTGATGACTTGCGCTTCGCCGTTTGTTTTGGCTTATGAGCGCCTGTTCGAGACTGCTTCTCGTTATGCTTGGCACTTTTAGTGGTATTTCGGGTATTGGAGGCCCTATTTCGCTTAGCTGAACCTTTGGCAGGTTTGACAGGGTTGCTGTCAGTTTCTTGGGTGCTCTTTCGAGGTTGAGCCGTATTGACAGCCGTTTTGTTCGAGTACGCAACCGCCTGGTTAATCTCTGCCATTTCATCATCGGTCAGGTTGCGCCACTGGCCCGGTTTCAGGGCGCCTAAATGAACAGACATAATCCGGGTACGTTTCAACTTTGTCACTTCATAACCCAGATACTCACACATGCGCCGTATCTGCCGGTTTAACCCTTGAGTTAGGATAATCTTAAATACAAAACGGCTTTGTATCGTCACTTTGCATGGTTTAGTGACCGTATCGAGTATTGGCACACCACGAGACATACGCTCAACAAAACGCTCGCTCAACGGCTTATCTACCGTCACCACATACTCTTTATCGTGAGCATTTTCGGCCCGCAAAATCTTATTGACAATATCGCCATCACTGGTAAGAAAAATCAGCCCTTCTGACGGTTTATCCAGCCGCCCAATAGGAAAAATACGCTGCTTATGGCCAATATCATCAATGATATTACCTTTGACTTTGCGCTCTGTCGTGCAGGTGATGCCAATAGGTTTATGGTAAGCGATATAGATTCGGTCAGATTTGTTTTCAGCACTTGCTTTTATGCGGCGACCATCGACCAGCACCTCGTCCCCCGGCGCGACTTTGGTGCCTAGCTCTGGCAACCTTCCGTTAATGGTGACACGATTGCTTTCTATGAGTTTGTCAGCCTCACGACGTGAGCAAAAACCTGATTCGCTAATATACTTGTTAAGGCGTTTCTCGTTACTGGAATCCACACATTGTTCCGATAAATAATAGTTCTGAAAAATAATAGTTCTGATAAATAATTGCTGATCAAAAAGCTGTTTTAGCTACGCGTTCAGCATTTTTTACTTCAAATACTCTTCCAGCTCATTTCTAAACGCCGCTTGCACGCCCAGATTTTTCATCATCCAATAGTGCCCAGCAATCAAGCGATCGATAAATAAACTCTCTACCGGCGGCCTGAATGAGTCCAGATGCTTGAATACCGAAGGGGCTTTCGAGGCCACCTGAGTGTGCAAACTCGCTTGGGCAAAATCATAGATCTCATCTTTATGCTCAAACGGTGTAATGAATATATCCCGCCACATGGCATAGTAGCCTTCATCCAGTGCGGGTTTCCCCTCTACTCTGACCCCCAGCTCAATCAGGCGTTTATCCAGTAGCTTATAATCCTTGCCAATACCGGCATTTAGCGCCGCTTTATATGCCGTCACTATTTCTGGTTTTAACTGTTTAACGCAACCAAAGTCGTACATAATAACCGTGCCATCAGGGCGGAACGCAAAGTTTCCTGCATGAGGGTCGCCATGAATGCACTGAAATTTAAACAACTGGTCAGCCATAGTGGTGAAAATGCGGTGACCGATAAGGTTGATAACGTCCTGGGTATACACCGTTGAATCAAGTTCGCTGATATGGTCACCTTCAACCAGCTCCAAAGTGAGCACTCGTTGGGTCGATAGTTCATCAATAACCGTTGGGATAATCAGCCCTGAGTCATCCTGATGAAATTCCTGGAAGCGTTTAATGTTATTGGCTTCGTTCTGGTAATCCAGTTCCTCGTGTAGGCGCGCCAGTATTTCTTGAAACAGCTGGTCCACGCTTTCTTTGGGGATCTTGAGTAATCCCCCCAGCTTGAGCGTCATCCTTAATTGCTTGAGGTCTGAGTCGCAGGATTTATCAACACCCGGATATTGAACTTTTACAATAACGTCTCGCCCATCTTTAGTCATCGCCCTGTGAACCTGGCCAATAGATGCGGCTGCATAAGGTTTCTGTTCAAAGAAGTCAAAAATCTCTTCTGGCTCTCCCCCCAGCTCATTCACTATCTGCTGGCGAATCAGGGAGAAGTCCATTGGCGGCGCTTCTTTCTGCAATTTTTGCAGTGCCGTTGAAAACTCTTTGGGTAAGAAGTCTTGGGTTTGCGAAGCAATTTGCCCCACTTTCATCACCGCGCCTTTTAACTCCCCCAAGGTCGAAACGATATCGTCAGCCATTTTATCGTAGGTTTTAGAGCGGCGTTCTTCTTTCTTCTCGTCGGAGCCAAAACTACTTCGAACTTTCTCCGAAGCGTAGCGCCCTGCAACACTGGCGGTCATGCCTGCCAATTTCATAAAGCGACCAGTTCGAGTGGTTACTGATTTTTTGGCCATAGAAAAGCTAACTCAAATGATTAATTGAAATAGACGCTCATTATCTTATGACTAAACATCACCTGAGTCTAATGCAAAAACGGCATTGGCATAGCCGTAAGTACAAGCATAGGCATTGCGCTTATCCCCCAGTATATTGCTGTTACCACACGTTAGCCTGGAGAGATACCTGCAACAACCTTTTACAAATGACCTTCTCAAATAGCGATATCAATAAACGTCATGTTTATTTACACATTCACAATTCAAAGCATGCCTGAATAACAGTAACCTGTTATTTGTTATAGATTTATGAAACAAAGGTCTTATTTTTGCTGACTAAACCAACCTGACTGACCGTTAAACGAGCTAATGGAAGTCTTCACTCGGATTTTGATAACAAGAAGGATTTAATGATGAAATTATTAAAAATTGGTTTAGCCGTCGCTGCTATGTCAAGCAGTGCAGTATTTGCAGCACCCATGTTAGGTGGTGTGACTTCTGGGCCAGATTCCAGCTTTTCAATTAACTTTGATTACCTAAACACCTCTACCACGGGTGACGTAATCACTTCACTATACATGGATGGTAGCACTGCAGCGGCTTTCCCTATTTTATGGGATAGCGTCGGTTCACTATCAGGCCAGACTGCAACTGTTTCCGGTGTAGATACCCAACTAGTTAACTTCGACTTCACAAGCTCTTGGGATGCTGGCGAAAGCTTCTCACTATCGTCTGTTGATCCAGATGGTGTTCCTAGCCCAGCAGGCGTAACTATCGGTCAATTACTGGGTGTTCAGGTAGGCGTTGAGTTCGCTTCAGGTGCGAGCCTGCTTTACGCATTTGTTGATGATACCGCTCAAGGTGCTGGTCTAATGCTGGAACAGATAACAACTAGCGTACCAGAGCCAGGTTCTTTGGCACTACTTGGTTTAGGTCTGGCAGGGCTAGGTGCAGCTCGTAGATCTAAAAAAGCGTCTTAATAATACGCTCCCCTCTCCGCCTCAGGAGAGGGGCTTTAAGCGCCTATAGCTAATAGTCCAGTCCAATCCAATGTAAGTCTAGTTCAACGTAACCCTAGCCCAGCATAACTCTGGCCAAACAAGGCTCTTTCCAACCCAAACAGTTAGCGCCGTTAGTTAACAGCCACACCCTCTACCAACGGTTGCGACTCAAGATCGGCATCCAGCACCATACCCGGCTTAAGCACCCCAACGCCTGCAGGCGTGCCCGTTAGCACCACGTCACCCGGCATTAGGGTAAAGTGCTTGCTAATGTAGGCAATCAATGGGGTTACAGCTGTAATCATCTCAATGGTGCGGCCATGTTGGCGCAGTTCACCATCAATCTTCAATCTGTACTCAATATTTGAAGGCTCTTTAATAAGTTCAGGTCTTAAAAAAGCAGATAGCGGACAGGCTCCATCAAAACTCTTCGCAATCTCCCAGGGGTGGCCTTTTTGCTTCAATTCACTCTGCAAATCCCGCAATGTTAAATCCAACCCAAGGCCATAACCCGCAATCGCACCAGTGATGTCATTCACATCTGCATTCGTAAGTTGTTTACCTATCAGAACAGCCAACTCAGCTTCGTAATGCGTATCGCCCTTATCTTTGGGTAATACAACAGATTCGGAAAGCGGTACGGCCGTTGTTGCAGGTTTGATGAAAAGAATCGGGGTGGCAGGGACTGGGTTATTAAGCTCTTTCGCGTGTTCAGCGTAATTTCGGCCTACACAGACCACCTTGCCCAGAGGGTAATCAAAGGATGCACCATCAGAAAACTGATGTTGATAAGGCATAGTATCTCCACTTCTTTTATGATGAAGGTAGAGCCACGACTCAAAGGGGGTATTCTTCAGGCTCTAGTAATCAAGTGGTGCGCTGGCGCACCCTATAAGGGATTAAGAAAGCAGGCATATTGGGTATGCCTGCACACCGATCAATATACTATAAATCGACCAATATACTATAAATCGACCAATATACTATAAATCGATCAATATACTATAAATCGATCACTTTCCCTGGGTTCATAATATTATTAGGGTCAAACACTCGTTTTATCCCTTTCATATACTCAATTTCAATCGGGCTTCGGGTATAACTCAGGTAGTCCTTTTTGGTTAAACCAACACCATGTTCGGCAGAGACGCTACCATTGTATTTCTCAACAATCTCAAACACCCACTTATTGACCTTCAGACATTTTTCAAAAAACGCTTCTTTAGGTAAATCTGCAGGCTTAAGGATGTTTAAGTGGAGATTCCCATCACCAATATGGCCAAACCAGATAATTTCGAAATCCGGGTAATGCTCTGTTACTACCTCGTCAATCTCTTGCAAGAACTGAGGTACTTTAGACACCACAACTGAAATATCATTTTTATAAGGCGTATGGGGCGCAATGGACTCGGAAATACCTTCACGCAAACGCCACAGGTTCTGAGCCTGGGTTTCGCTCTGGCTGATAACGCCATCGACCACCCACCCCTCTTCAACACACTTCTCAAACAGCGCCATGGCATCATCCATAACGGCATCCGAGGTCGCTTCAAATTCGAGTAGCGCGTAGTAAGGTGCTTCTCCTTCGAATGGTGCCTGTACATCGCCATGCGCCAAGACATGCCCCATCGCCTGATGAGAAAAGAATTCGTACGCCGTTAGGTCAATCTGCTGCTGAAAGGCTTGCAGGACATCCATCGTATTGTTTAGGTCACTTAGCCCCAAAACCAACACCGTAAGGTTGGTCGGCTGACGCGTTAACTTCATCGTCGCTTCTGTAATAAACCCCAAGGTACCTTCTGCGCCAATGAAAAGGTGGCGAATATCATATCCGGTGTTATTCTTTTCGAGATCTTTATTAAGCTCAATAATATCTCCATTACCGGTTACCACGGTTAACCCGGACACCCAGTCACGACTCATACCATATCGAATAACCTTGATTCCACCCGCATTGGTCGATAAATTTCCGCCCAATTGGCTCGATCCTGCAGATGCAAAATCTACCGGATAATAGAGGCCTTGCTGATCAGCATAGTCTTGAAGTTGTTCTGTAATCACGCCTGCCTGGCACTTAACGGTTCTGTCACTGGCATTAAAATCAATAATTTGATTCATGTAGTCGAACGAAACAACGATCTCACCATTGGTCGCAACGGCCCCTGCGCTCAATCCTGTTCGCCCGCCCGAAGGGACTAGTCCAATGTTGTGCTGATTGGCAAACTTCACAACAGATTGAACTTGCTCAGTGCTTTTTGGAAATACAATCGCCAGTGGCTTTGGCTCATGAATTTTTGTCCAGTCTTTGCCATGGGTTTGTAAGGAGTCTTCGTCGACCCTGACTTTACCTTCATCAACCAAACCTTTAAGTTCTTCAATAATCTGTTCTGGGGCCATAACGCTCTCGAAACCTATAATTCGCTTAAAACCATATAAAAACAGGCACGACTGTTATTAATAATCGCGCCTACTCTATTTGATGCCGTGCACTCGTTGCCAAATATGGTATCATACCGCGCTTATTCTGTTGATCCCGGCTTGCTAATTCAATGCAAATTTCTTGGAAAAGCGATTTCATTATGACTGCCAGCCTGATTGTATTGCTTCCTACTTGTAAAGGTTAATGTAACATCATGACTACGACGTCACTCGATAAGAGCAAGATTAAATTCCTTCTTTTGGAAGGTCTACACCAATCTGCCGTCGATACTTTGAATGCTGCTGGCTATACCAATATTGAATACTTAACCACTTCACTTTCAGAAGAAGAGCTGATTGAGAAAATTAAGGATGTTCACTTTATCGGTATTCGATCCCGTACACAGCTCACAGAGAATGTCTTTGCAGCAGCAAAAAAACTCATCGCTGTCGGCTGCTTTTGTATTGGAACCAATCAGGTGAATTTGCTGGCAGCCCTGGCTAAAGGTGTTGCCGTATTTAATGCACCGTACTCCAACACACGAAGTGTCGCTGAGTTGGTATTAGCACAGGCGATATTACTGCTTCGTGGTGTTCCGGAAAAGAATGCGATGTGCCATCGCGGCGGATGGTTAAAGTCTGCGAAAGACAGCTATGAAATTCGTGGTAAGAAACTGGGGATTATCGGTTACGGTAGCATCGGTACTCAGTTTAGTGTGTTAGCTGAATCACTGGGTATGAAGGTCTACTTCTACGACATCATCACCAAGCTGCCACTAGGCAACGCCACACAAGTTGGCTCATTGAAAGAGCTACTCGAAATGTCGGACATCGTCAGTCTGCACGTCCCTGAAACTGAGGCAACCAAGTACATGTTTGGTGCAGAGCAGTTTGAGCAAATGAAGCAAGGCAGCATTTTGATGAATGCGGCTCGCGGTACCGTGGTTGATATCGATGCACTCGCTGATGCAATTAAGAGCAAAAAACTATTGGGCGCAGCAATCGACGTATTCCCTGTTGAGCCGAAGTCAAATGCCGAAGAGTTTGTATCACCGTTGCGCGGCCTCGACAATGTGATTTTGACGCCTCACGTGGGCGGCAGCACAATGGAAGCACAAGAGAATATCGGCGTAGAAGTTGCCGAGAAGCTCGCGACCTACAGCGACACCGGTACAACCATTTCGTCTGTTAACTTCCCTGAAGTGGCATTACCCGCACACCCAGAGAAGCATAGACTGTTGCATATTCATGAGAACGTGCCTGGTGTTCTATCAGAGATTAACAAAGTATTCTCTGATAACGACATCAACATTGGCGGACAGTATCTGCAAACCAACGATAAAGTGGGCTACGTCGTTGTTGAAGTCGACAAAGAGTATAGTCAACTGGCATTAGAAAAACTGAAAGCCGTTAAGGGTACTATTCGTTGTCGGGTTCTCTACTAAAACTCGTAGCGATTGACCATGAAAAAGGGGGCTGCATTTACTATGCAGCCCCCTTTTTTGATGTGCCTGAGTCCATCCCGAACTATTTCAACGGCAATAGTTTCAACTCTACTCGACGGTTAGCTTCTCGGCCAGCAGCCGTATTATTTGTCGCTACCGGATAACGAGGGCCTAAGCCCGCCGCATGTATACGTCCTGATGCAATTTGTTGAGACTGCAAGAAGTACTTAACACTGTTCGCGCGCTGCTCGCTCAATGTCTGGTTAAAGCTTAAAGAGCCAGTAGAGTCAGTATGCCCATCAACCTTTATTGCGGTCTCGTCAAACTCCTTCAATACAACTGCAACGGATTCCAATACGCCAGTAAAGTTGCCCTTAATATCAGACTTGCCGGTATCAAAGGTAATATTTCCTGGCATGACCAAGGTAATCTGGTCACCAGTTCTCACAACCCTAACACCAGTACCTTCAAGCTGCTGACGTAATTTAGACTCTTGCATATCCATGTAGTAGCCAACACCACCACCCATTGCACCACCCGCGGCGGCACCAATAAGGGCGCCTTTTCCTCGGTCTTTTTTACTTGAGGTAGCTGCACCAATAGCTGCGCCAGCCACCGCACCAATAGCGGCCCCTGTTGTCGCGTTTGATACTTTTTCCTCTCCGGTATATGGGTCATATGTCATACAACCCGATGCCAACACGGATACAATTGCGATACTCAAACATTTACGAATCATTCTGCTTATCTCTCCTCAAACTACATAAACAACTATTTACTGCCACTGGGTGACTTAGACTAAGACGATGCGATGACACCATCAATAAAACTAAACATATCCTGCCGTATTTCTGTGGACTCATTAACTAAATGGTGTCGCCCTTTAGGTAGATAATGTACGTTGACCCTGGAAAATTTCTGTTGGATTATCGTAATATTGTGACGCCAGTCAACCGTCATATCTCTTTTTCCCTGAACAATCGCCACCGCTCCATCGATAGCATCTGCGCTCTCTATCTCCTTTATCCAACGCCTCAGTGCTGTCACCCAGTCGATAGACATTATTCGTGATTGAAGCGGGTCATGTTTTTTCAAGAACTTAATAAAGGCTGGGTCATTACTGTTTTCTGAAAAAACTCGCTTCCAGGTACTGACAAACGGCCCAATGAACGAGTGCATAAACAGCGCGCCCCGCCAGCCAACAGGCCTGACCAGTGGCGCTAACAGAATAACTTTTTTAAATACCGATGACTCATATTGCTGCACTCGGTTTAATAAGTGATCAACCAGTACCGCACCGCCAGTGCTTTGACCAATCGCATAGAAAGGTTCTTGAACGTTGCCCTGACAGAGATTGAGACAGCTTCTGAGTGCAAACTGATAATCATCAAAAGACTTAATTGCGGTTGGGCGACCCGAAGATAGCCCGTGTCCGGGAAGGTCATATGCAATGACCGCCAAATTCTGTTCAAGGCAATGCTTGATCAGGTGCCCGTACAACCCCACATGATCAAAGTAACCATGAAAAATGAATACGGTTCCCTTTATCGATTTGGGCACGTAATAGTGCATAGCCATGCGGTACCCCAAGGAGTCAAAGCTCCCCAGGTAGTGCTTAACATCTGGCAAGGTATCAAAAAAGTCGATGTTGTAGTAACGGCAGTACCGTCTCGCTTCGTCCGTCAATTCAGGCAGGTTATTAAAGTCAAACACTGGCATTCCAGCGATCAGCTTACTTCTGGTCCAATCATGCTTCATAAACAGAATTCAACAATAGTGGCGTAGATTAAAAATTACGACAAGACTAACTCAAAGCGTAAAAAATGGCTAAAGAAAATCGTCCCGCTCTCCCAGCGCACGCAACACATCCATCATTACCTTCATTAATTGATCTATGTTGGTATTTAGACTTGCCCGCCATGATAGCCTTTAAACGATTAAATATTACCTATTTGTAGTTAGATTTTGTACGCAGTGCATTGCTCGCTGGATCATTGCGTCAGGTCATTCCTACACATAGCCCCCAACTATACCTTTAGCAGAAACGGGTTAACTAACGTGCAAAGTGGACTTATCGCGCTCGCTAAATCACTGATTAGTAGCTTAAGAGATTTAACTCCTATAATTCTGGTTATCCTGTTTTTTCAGTTTCTGGTCTTGCAACAGCCCCTGCCTAACGTCGTTTCACTCATTGTCGGTCTATTGTTTGTTGCCGCAGGCCTGACATTCTTCATCTACGGACTTGAAATGGGGCTGTTTCCTATAGGGGAGTCTCTTGCTCATGCGCTTGCCCGAAAAGGCAGCCTTATTTGGCTCATGGTATTTTCGTTTGCATTAGGCTTTGGTACAACCATTGCCGAACCGGCACTGATTGCCGTTGCAAACGAGGCGGCGGAGATCGCGGCAGCAGCTAATGTGATTGAGGCGACGACACCTGCCATAGAAGGCTATGCCGATGGTTTACGCTTCACAGTGGCCTTTTCGGTCGGGCTGGCCATTGTCATTGGCGTATTCAGAATCGTCATGGGCTGGCCTATCCAGTGGTTTATTATCGGCGGATATATTCTGGTGGTGATCATGACGCTTTTCGCGCCCCGCGAAATTATTGGCATTGCCTATGACTCTGGAGGCGTCACCACGTCTACCATCACGGTTCCATTAGTGACGGCGCTTGGTGTCGGCCTTGCTTCATCAATTAAAGGTCGAAACCCTATGATTGATGGTTTTGGTCTTATCGCCTTTGCATCACTCACGCCCATGATTTTTGTAATGGCTTACGGGATGATACTGTGACCGGTGGAGTAGCAATATTATGCTGAGCGAAGTCCTCAACACATTCTTATCGACCTTCCTGTCAACGCTGAGTGATGTCATCCCGATTGCCGTTATTATCTTTGGCTTTCAGTTTCTGGTTATCAGAAAGCCAATTGCTAACTTAAGGCGCGTTCTGATTGGCTTTGGTTACGTCATTATTGGCCTGACACTATTTTTGATGGGGTTGGAAAAAGCGCTGTTTCCAATAGGCAAATTGATGGCGCAGCAGCTCACCAGCCCAGAGTTTATATATGACCACTTAGAGACGATCCCCGATGTCTTTGTCTGGTCCGACTATTATTGGGTTTATATCTTTGCGTTTACCATTGGTTTTAGCACCACCATTGCAGAACCTTCCCTTATTGCCGTGGCTATTAAAGCCAGTGAAGTATCAGGGGGCGCTATTGGCGTCTGGGGGCTGCGTGTAGCGGTGGCCTTTGGCGTCGCTATTGGTATTTCTTTAGGCTGTTACCGCATCGTCACAGGGTTGCCAATACACTACTTTATTATCTGCGGTTACATCGTGGTGGTCGTTCAAACATTTTTTGCCCCGAAACTGATCGTGCCACTCGCTTACGATTCAGGCGGTGTCACCACATCGACCGTTACAGTGCCGCTGGTTGCCGCGCTGGGTTTGGGTCTGGCAGAAACAGTTCCGGGAAGAAGCGTACTGATCGATGGTTTTGGGCTCATCGCATTTGCCAGCCTGTTCCCGATAATTTCAGTCATGGCCTACGCCCAGTTAGCAGAGCTGCGAAGCCACCGGCTGCATCACCAATCAAATAACGATGCCTAAAATAACAATGTTTGGTAGCAATAGAACCGAGCAACCCAGGAGGTTATTCAATGCACTTTAAGCTGATCGTCGTATTTGTCGAAGATTCAAAAACTGACTGTGTGCTTGCAGCAGCAAGAAAAGCGGGCGCTACAGGGTCTACGATCATTAACAATGCCCGAGGTGAGGGCCTAAAGAAAAGTAAGACTTTTTTGGGCCTGACTCTCGAAACACAACGGGATGTGCTGCTGTTTATTGTAGAAGAGCACCTAAGTCGACACATCCTTGAAACTATTGCCGAGGCGGGTGAATTTGATACATCGCCCGGCACAGGGATTGCCATCCAGCTTGATGTTGAAGATGCAGTAGGCGTTGCGCATCAGGTCGAAAAGCTAACCGAGACTCTGGAGGATAAACTATGAGTGATCGCAAAATAATAAAAGTCCGAGATGTCATGAAAGACCACTTTATAGAAATGGAAGGTCTAATGACGGTGCAAGATGCTATTCGGGCGCTGCAGAGAGAGGATGCTCATACACTGATTATCAAAAAGCGTCATGAAGATGACGAGTATGGCATTGTCGTATTGGGAGATATTGCCAAGAAGGTGCTGGCAAAAGACCGTTCACCCTCCCGAGTTAACCTATACGAGATCATGACAAAACCGGTTATGTCGGTCTCTCCTCATATGGATATACGCTATTGCTCTCGGTTATTCGATCAATTTGGCCTGGCCAGCGCCCCTGTTCAAGAGCACGGAAAGGTCATCGGTGTTGTAACTTATCAAGAGATTGTATTGCACGGGCTGATTGAAGACCTGGAATAAAGCACGGGTCTGGGAGCCAATCAAAACCGAGACTTGATTGACCTGCGATACTTTTAAGCTGAGACTGACCCACAGTAAGCATAACTCTGAAGTGAAATGAGCTCACTAAGTGAGGCGAAATCCTTTATAATCCGTGATCAATTTTGACTGTACGCGATTTACATAGGATATATCATGATTTTTTCATCTTTAGACCTGGCTCCTGAAATTCAGAAAGCCCTTGATGCCTGTGGTTACAGCCAAATGACTCCTATTCAAGAGCGTGCAATTATCCCTGCAAGACGAGGCAAGGATATATTAGCCAATGCTCAAACAGGCACAGGAAAAACCGCCGCTTTTGCCATACCTATTTTGCAACAGCTGCATGATCGCCCCAAATCCACGCAGCCAGGAACTACCCGAGCATTAATTCTCACTCCTACCCGAGAGCTGGCGGAACAGCTAGCCGATACCATCAAGCGCTATGCCCAGCTTCTACCCCTCTCGGTGACTGCGCTTTACGGTGGCGTAAAAATGAGCGGGCAACAAAAAAAGCTAAAAGCAGGTGTTGACGTATTGATATCAACCCCCGGTCGCTTGTTGGAGCATATGGAGCAATGCAACGTTAACCTTTCCAAAGTCGAGTTTGTCGTGCTTGATGAAGCCGACCGAATGCTGGATATGGGGTTTATTGCAGATGTTCAGTCTTTACTGCAAAAAGCGCCCAAGAAACGCCAAACCTTACTTTTCTCTGCCACCCTATCTAAATCAGTCAACGAGCTTGCTCACAAATTGCTGATCAATCATGACGTTGTTAGCGTCGCAAAACAGAATGCCACCGCCGATACCGTCGAGCATACGGTTTACCCTGTAGAAGAACGCCGAAAAGCAGAGCTATTTGTTGAACTCATCAATATGTATAACTGGTTTCAGGTGCTGGTCTTTACCAGTACAAAAGCTCAGGCAGACACCTTGATGAAGACACTCAAAAAAGAGAAATTTGACGTTGCGATCTGCCATGGTGACAAAAGCCAAGGCTCTCGACGCAGAGCACTAGCTGACTTTAAGTCGGGAAAAATTCAGGTATTAATTGCAACCGAAGTGGCTGCCCGAGGGCTCGATATCCAAGGGTTGGAGCATGTTGTTAACTATAATCTCCCCTACCTTGCTGAAGATTATGTTCACCGTATTGGACGAACAGGCAGAGCCGGCACAAAAGGCCAGGCTATTTCGTTCGTGAGTCGCGAAGAAGAGCGAGTACTGGACAACATAGAACGCCTTATCGGCTACACCATAGAGCGTGAAAGCCTTCCAGGCTACGAAGTTGGTAGCCGTGAAACCCTCTGGAATAACCTGGCTCAAAAGCCTCGTGCAGCCCGAACCAACAAAGCGACTCAAACCAAGATCGTTCGCAATAAGACAAGTTCAGCAAAAAAGGCCAGCAAAGGCCCCACTAAAGGTTCAGCAAAAACATCGAAGAAGAAAAGAAAGTCTTAGGTAAATCAGGACAGGCCAGGCTCTAGCCATATAATAATTGCTCTAAGAAGCGCATTCTGCCCCTCTTCTCTCACACCTTAGCTTCAACACCGCTGTCGCCTATGGCTGCGTATGTGGTGTTAAACTATAGACCTTCGCCCCCCCCCTCGTAAAAGATCCACACGTAACCACATAACAAGAGTGTGAACGGGTTCCACCACCTTTCACTTTTTACAATATTTCAAATTGCTGACACCAAACATCTATTTCGAGCAGGTACAATTGGAAAACAATCCACACACATAAAATTAATAAATAATATGCAAGAACTTGAACCCTTATCGCAGGCAAAAATAGGTTTGAACATTACAGAACGTATTATATTAGTCACCATTGTTGGCATTCTGCTTTCTTTTGGCTTATCTCTACTATAAGAATACGCTGCACAACACGCATGGCTTGTCAGTACGATAAATAACGACCTGCTTGCTCCCTGTATGAGTAATCAGCTTTTTCTCTCTGCTTCTCAAGCATTTCAAGGCGGATTTTCTCCATTTTTTCCAGCAGCTCCGTCAATGGCGATTTTGCTTCCAACCGATTGTCCAGCAAGCGTTCTGAATATGCTCGCTGCTGCTCCCGTATTTCCTCAAGTCGTTCCAGTGCGTTATTAATCGCAATCGACTTAAGCTCTATCGAGCTGTCTGGTTCTTCATTCTCCATCATTCGAGCATCAACCGGGATTGGAGTACCTGTTAGTATTGGGACGTCTTGCATGGCATTGGCGTCAGGCTCAGACAAGTCTGCCAAATCAATTTCCTGAATTGTTCTGACTTCGCCACTTTCCATCAAAACAATTCCAGACGACTTTATATCCCCCAGCACCGCCCCCGAAGATGAGTGAAGATTAAAGTGCCCTTCCGCACTTCCCAGGTAAATGGCCCCAACCCCAACGTCTTTTAGCGACTTAAGCTGTTGTCGGCCATTTTCATCCCCTACCCATAGTTTCAGCTGTGAAAAAATATCATCATTTTCATCGATCCAGAGATTGCCATCATTATCAAATGCGGCCAACTCTGAAAACCCTTGCCCTGTTCTTGTGCCAAATAGCTCGCCGCCATTATCAACCATGCCATTGGCATTTTTGTCCAAAACTAAATAACCACTCCCCGAGGCTAAAGAGGCAATCAACTCATCATCGCCATCTCCCTCCAGATCAAACTCAAAATATTGGTCTGTTAAGCTAACCGAGTCCGCAGCAAAATTAATCACTAATGGGTCTCTCATTTGCTGAACCTCCATCACAAATGACTCTGTCGTCTCATAAGTCGCTTTTTGGTTTAGCTGAAGATACAGCGAGAAGTCTATTTCACGCCCATCTTCTGTCTTTATTGCGCCATGAGAACTCAACGTTAAGTCTTGTGATTCTGTAGCAAACTGATAGCGCGAGAACTCAACGGTTGCCGTGCCGGAAAAACCCGGAATCGCAGGCCCTAATGGTTGGCCATTTTTCATCGTCAACGCGCGCACAGCTTGCTGCCCACTCAACGCAACATCAACGACGTCGGTTAGCAGTTGGGTATTTAAAATATCGCTGGTATTTTCACCATTGCGAGAAACATGACTGTTAGAGTATAGATATAGCCGGTCTTCTGCATGGTACTGATACGTTGCTTCATGCTCAGAGAGAGCGTTGCCAGCTGCCACTGTTGATGCACCGCCAGAAGAAATTAAAGATGCTTGTTGCTGTTGCTCCAGCCTTTTGGTTTGAGCTGCCTGTGCAGTTAACTGAATTAAACTCGATTCGATTTTCACGTTCTGCTCCCCCTACAACAAGCACGTCGAAACAACAGGAGCCCTCCCCCGCTGCTTGAACAAGCATAAGTGTTTAGTCTCTTATCTTATCGGCCGAACTTGGGGAAGCATGAGGGGAAGTTAAAGTTGTGACTCTATGGGGAACAAGCCAAGAAAATCGACCCAACGCCTCAACCACCAACTGGTACCAGGGTCATGGTCATAAGATGAGACACCATCATTGTTATAGTCAAGCCACATGATACGTTTTTCATTTTCATCCCAGCTAAGCACGTATGCGAGCTTCTGTATATCCGAGTCAAACCACTCCCCTACTGCTTGGGCGACATGCTTTGAATAGATTAACATGCCGATCTCTGTATTTTCGTTGAATGACCTGGGGTCTATATTTAGAGAACCCACAAACAATGATTCGCGATCAATAACAAATGTTTTAGCGTGAAGACTGGCTTTTGAAGAACCGAAGCTGTGTTTATCAAGGTCAACATCTGATGCCAACCCTGCTTTCATTTCATAGAGTTCAACGCCTCCTCTAAGCAACGCTTCACGTGATGACTTATAGCCAGCATGAACTATTGACACATCGGTGGATGCCAAGGAGTTAGTCACTACTTTGACTTCTACCCCTCTCTCTTCAAGCCCCAGCATAAACCTTACCCCTTCATCTGTGGGGACAAAATAGGGAGAGATGATAAGAAATTCACTCTCGACCACGTCAATATGCTGGCCTAAGGCACCAGACAAATGGAGTTCGGTCTGGTCACGTTTGCTGGTGATCTTGTCCGGCAGATCATACAACAACTCAACCTCACCTGAAAAAAATTCCAGATTACCAGCTAACAGCTGTTGTAAAAATGATGACTGGCGAACGTTATCAGCAAATGCTGAGTGCTTTTGTTTAGCCGCAAAGTCTGATATTTCCGTTCGTTTCTTCTCAGCATATTCACTGTCAATTAACTCAGGGCGCAGAAGCTCCACCGGATAAGCTAATGGGCTGTTCCAGTAGAGGTCAAATACTGACGAAACCTCTTCAACCACTGGGCCAATAGACAACACATCAAGGTCGGCAAACTCCAGTTCACTATTTGCGCCAAAGTACTCATCACCAATATTTCTACCACCAATAACGCTGATTTGGCCATCAACCACAAATGATTTGTTATGCATACGCCGGGTAACATCACCAAAGCGCGTAATCATCTGGCTTGCTTTCGCAGTATTTCGACTGAATGGGTTAAATATACGTACAGATATTTTGGGGTGGCTTGCAATCAGCGCTAACCCTTCATCGTTGGCAGCTGAAAGATTAATATCATCAATAAGTAGGCGAACCCTAACGCCTCTCTCTGCAGCATTGATCAGCTCATTGATTAATAGGTTTCCAGTAAGATCGCCATGCCATATATAGTACTGAGCATCAATACTCACCTCAGCAGCAGACACCAGTGCCATCCTGGCCACAAACGCATCAATTCCCTCATTGAGCAGTAAAAAGGCCGATTCACGATTGTTTTCCGGCATATTGTCTGACGCAAACTCGCTCCAGACTGAGCTAGAAGGCGCAACTAAAGCAACACTTTTAACCTGTTGCTCGTTTTCCGGAAGCGAGGCACATCCCGCAGTGAACAGCAAAATAATTGTGATCAGAAATTGGATGTTACACTTCTTGCTATGAGCGTCATATCCCGCTTGTCTCATCATAAGTTCCCTGAGAATGTTCCTGTCATTCTACCGGCTCCCATTTTCCTTCACTGTTAACACATAAATCATTGTTCACAGACTCTTCTGCACCTGCTTTTGTCTTGAAGGTCAGTTGGATCGTTCTACATTCTGCACCTTTATACTGGTAGGCCTTCACAACCTTTAACATGCCGCCATTTCCTGTCGTTGGGTTTCTCCACGCTTGCTCACGCTTATCATCAGATTGCAGGAGTTTAGCTGATGCCTCATAAACCAACTCAAAGTCTTCATCCGTCAAAAGGCGCTCGTTTTTAAGACTCGACCGTATCGTTCCCTCTGTTCCTTTCAGTAACTCAAAGGGCGTTGATACGATTCCTTTAAAGAACCCTGTCACCGCTCCCTTTCCGGCCTCTTCGCTGATCCCTTTGGTGTTTTCTACAATCTTCTCCACCCGCGTCAAATAACCCGGGATTTCGGCACGCGTTTTCTCCACCTCTCCCAAAACCTCTGGCACTAAGGGAATAATCTTATCTACCCGCTGATTGGTTTCCTTAACCGAATGGGTCACGCCATCAACCGTTTTCAATATTGCTGGCAATTCTTTCTGTAGCTGATCAACCTGGTTTTGCAGCCTATCCACTCGATCCAAAATCGAAGGAAGCGAGCCTCTGACCGCTTTCACTTCGCTCAAAACGCCAGGCACAATCTTTCTTACTTCAGCTACTTCATTTAAAACAGCAGGGATTGAATCGGTTGTTTTTTCAACCGTTTTCAATATATCTGGAACTGAGTCTAAAAGTGGCTCAATATTTTGGGTGGTTCGATCAACCTGGCTACTGACCTTGCTAACCTGCGCCAATATATCAGGAATATGCTGGCCGATAGTCAACAACGAGTATGCTAGATAGGCAATTGAAAGCGCCATAAGCGTCAGCGCAAACGACAGGAATGTATCCTTCACAGGTTTGTTATGCTTTTCCATAAGAGTTATGCCATTCAATGTAGGTCTGAGTGCAATGTGTTAATAGATTACTAAATCACATGAGTGATCGTAAGGCTATTTCAGTTTTTGTATTCTTTTATCAGGCATCGTTATCCTGATAGCTTAGCCCGCCAAGACAGGCAACGCGAGTCAGTATGAGGCAAACAGCGTAAAGTTGCAGGCGAAAAAAAACCGTGAAATTACACGGTTTTTTTTCTGCTGGCACTGAGGCCTGTTTATAGCTCGCCAGAGTCATAACGCTGGAACATCACTTCCAGTGAGTCTGCTTTAATTTTGCTCGCATTACCCGATGTGCCAAATGCATCGTAACGCGCAATACAGATCTCAGTCATCGCCTTAACCGACTCTTTCAAGTATTTGCGTGGATCAAACTCAGCCGGGTTGTTACCCATAAAGCGACGGATAGCGCCTGTTGAAGCCAAACGCAGGTCTGTGTCGATATTCACTTTACGAACACCGTGCTTGATACCTTCAACGATTTGCTCAACAGGAACACCGTACGTTTCAGGAATTTCGCCGCCATATTCGTTAATCACTGCCAACCATTCCTGAGGAACAGATGAAGAGCCGTGCATAACCAGGTGCGTATTCGGAATACGGGAATGTATCGCTTTAATACGATCAATCGCTAAGATATCATCAGTCGGCGGACGGGTAAATTTGTAGGCGCCGTGGCTCGTACCACAGGCTATTGCTAGCGCATCGACACCTGTTTTTTCGACAAAGTCTGCTGCTTCTTCAGGGTCGGTTAACATTTGATCCGCAGTTAATGTGCCTTCTGCGCCAACACCATCTTCTTCACCCGCTTGTCCGGTTTCCAAAGACCCCAGACAACCCAGCTCACCTTCGACAGAAACGCCGCATGCGTGGGCCATATCAACCGTACGACGAGTTACATCGACATTGTATTCGTAAGACGCCGGTGTCTTTCCGTCTTCCATTAACGAACCATCCATCATGACAGACGAGAAGCCAAGCTGGATTGAGCGCTGGCAGATAGCTGGCGAAGTTCCATGATCCTGGTGCATACAAACAGGAATATGTGGAAACTCTTCAATAGCTGCAAGGATCAGGTGTCGTAAGAACGGCGCTCCCGCGTAGCTTCGAGCCCCTGCGGATGCCTGAACAATCACCGGACTATTGGTCTTATTTGCGGCCTCCATGATTGCACGCATCTGTTCCAGGTTATTAACGTTAAACGCGGGTACGCCATACCCAAATTCAGCTGCGTGATCGAGCATCTGACGCATACTAATAAGTGCCATGAGCATTTCCTTTTATTTGTCGAGTTGCACGTAAGAGTACATGCAAGTGTAATTCAATTTGTTTAAAAATTTACAGAGAAAAGTAAGTACCCGTTTTATAAAACGATACTCAATTTTCTTGCCATCCTCGCCAAGGCGGGAATGACGACAGTTCCAATACGTGTATTACTTGGTGCCGCGCTCTTCTAGCATAGCCACAGCAGGCAGTGTTTTACCTTCTACAAATTCCAGAAACGCACCGCCGCCCGTTGAAATGTAAGATACTTTGTCTGCAATATCATATTTATCAACTGCGGCAAGAGTATCCCCTCCCCCTGCAATTGAGAACGCGTCACTTTCGGCAATCGCCATTGACAGCGCTTTAGTTCCTTCGCCAAACTGGTCGAACTCAAATACGCCTACCGGTCCATTCCAGATGATCGTTTTAGCTTCTTTCAATGTCGTTGCAAGGGCCTGAACCGAGTCTGGGCCAATATCAAAGATCATGTCGCCTTCAGCAACATCGGTAGCGGCTTTTAATGTTGCTTCAGCAGATTCAGAAAATTCCTGACCGACTACAACATCAGAAGGCACTGGCACTTCTACTTTTTCCATCAATGCTTTGGCATTTGGTATCAAATCATGTTCACAAAGCGACTTTCCTACCGGGTTGCCAGCAGCAGCCAGAAACGTATTGGCGATGCCACCGCCGACAATCAGTTTATCTACTACATCAGACAGCGACTCAAGCACCGTTAGCTTGGTTGATACCTTTGAACCACCCACAATGGCGACTAAAGGTCGCTCGGGGTTATCAAGCGCTTTACCCAGTGCTTCCAACTCACCCGCCAATAAAGGCCCAGCACAAGCCACAGGCGCATATTTACCGACGCCATGAGTAGACGCCTGCGCACGGTGAGCCGTACCAAATGCATCCATTACATAGATATCGCACAATGAGGCGTAAGCGCGTGATAGCGCTTCATCATCTTTCTTTTCGCCTTTATTGAAACGGACATTTTCAAACAGCACAACCTGACCATCTTCCAGCTCAACGCCATTCTGCCAGTCAGCGACCACTGCAACATCCTGCCCAAGTAGACCTGACAAATGCTCTGCTACAGGCTTCAATGAGAACTCTTCTGCATATTCGCCCTCGGTTGGGCGGCCCAAATGTGTCATCAACATCACCTTTGCACCTGCCTCTACTGCCAACTTAATGGTTGGCAAAGATGCTCTAATACGTGCATCACTGGTAACCTTTCCATCTTTAACGGGGACGTTAAGGTCTTCGCGGATCAATACTCGCTTTCCTGCAAGATCAAGATCTGTCATTTTGATGATCGCCATTATCTATCCTCATTTACTCAAAATTTAAACAATAATTTAAAACAGTCATTTAAGATAACAATTAACGCTTGCTGGCAGAACCTAGCCACACTGATGCGACATCCAGCATGCGGTTAGCAAAGCCCCACTCGTTATCAAACCAGGTTAATACCTTAACCAGCTTGCCGTCACTCACCTGAGTCTGGCTGCCATCAACAATTCCTGAGCGTGAATCATGATTAAAATCACAGGACGCCAGCGGCTCCTCAGTAAAGCCTAAAACGCCACTTAAACCATTTAGCGACGCTTCCGACAAGATCTGATTTACTTCCTGAATAGTGGTGTTTCGGCTGACATTGATCGTTAAGTCCAGCACCGAAACATTGATGGTCGGCACTCTTATTGCCACGGCACTAAATCGTCCTTCCATTTCAGGCAACAAACGCTCAATGCCCTTCGCCAACCCGGTATCGACCGGTACGATATTATGCATTGCACTGCGCGTGCGTCTCAAATCATGATGGTGGTATGCATCAATGGTTGGTTGATCGTTCATCGCCGAGTGGATCGTCGTAATAGTGCCACGCTCGATGCCTAACTTATCATGAAGAACCTTGATGACAGGAACAATACAGTTGGTGGTACAGGATGCATTTGAGACGATGCGGTCGGCATTCGACAATAAGGAGTGGTTGATCCCGTAAACAATGGTTTTATCTACATTCGCGTCGGCAGGCTGAGAAAACAGCACCTTACCAGCACCTGCACTTAAATGAGCTTCACCGCCGGATCTATCACCGAATGCCCCCGTGCACTCCAACACAAGGTCTACATCCAGCTCCGCCCAAGGCAGAAGCTTCGGAGATTGCTGGTTAATTACCTCGATATGATCATGATGCGCATTCTCATCATACTCGTTGGCGTTGTAACGACTACCACTTTTTATGCACAGCCGGTCAGCATTCACATTAACCGAGCCTGAAAAACGGCCATGGGTAGAGTCATACCTTGTCAGGTAAGCAATAGTATCGATATCCGACAGTTCATTAATGGCAACAATCTGCAACCTGTCACGATACCCATTTTCATAGAGTGCTCGTAAAACACATTGCCCGATACGTCCATATCCATTTATTGCCACACGGTATGACATCTATTGAAAAACTCTTGGTAATTAAGCTTATGAGCCTTCCTCTGCAAAGAGAGGAAGGTCATCACTTTAAAGGTCGTAATTTAAACCGTTATTGACTAAAGCAGCTCTTCAGTGACAGCGACAATGTTATCAACCGTAAATCCGAACTCTTCATATAACTCGCCGGCTGGTGCAGATTCGCCGTAGGTAGACATTCCAACAATGCGTCCATCAAGGCCAACATACTTGTACCAGAAGTCCTCTATACCTGCTTCGACAGCGACGCGAGCAGTCACTTCAAGTGGCAGAACCTGCTGCTTGTATGCTGCATCCTGCGCATCAAACACATCGGTAGACGGCATCGACACAACACGTACCTTGGTGCCCTTTTCGCGAAGAACAGATGCAGCGCCTTGTGCCAAACCGACTTCCGAACCTGTTGCAATCAAAATCACATCTGGCTGACCTTCCGAGTCTGACAACACATAAGCGCCACGAGCGATTTGTGCAACCTGCTCAGCGGTTCTTTCCTGATGTGGCAAACCTTGACGAGAAAAGATCAGTGAGGAAGGGCCGTCCTGACGCTCTATGGCTGACTTCCAGGCAACAGCAGATTCAACCGTGTCACAAGGACGCCACAAGTTCATGTTAGGCGTTGTTCGCAAGCTAGCCATCTGCTCGACTGGCTGGTGAGTCGGTCCGTCTTCACCTAAACCAATTGAGTCATGCGTATAAACGTTGATCACCCGCTGCTTCATCAGTGCAGACATGCGAACAGCATTACGTGCGTATTCCATAAACATCAGGAATGTCGCACCGTAAGGGACAAATCCACCGTGCAGTGCAATACCGTTCATAATGGCGGACATACCAAATTCACGCACACCATAGAATATGTAATTGCCTGATGCATCGTCTTTTTCCAGCCCTTTACAGTCTTTCCAAAGAGTCAGGTTTGAACCTGCAAGGTCTGCAGAGCCACCTAACAGCTCAGGCAATAGAGGCCCAAATGCGTTCAGTGTGTTTTGTGACGCTTTACGACTTGCAACCGTTTCACCTTTCTCCTGACACGCCTGAATATACGCCTGGGCTTTTTCAGAGAAGTCAGCTGGCAGGTCGCCAGACATACGACGAGTCAGTTCAGCCGCCAGTTCAGGGTATTCATTCTGATAGGCTGAGAACGCGTCATTCCACGCAGACTCAGCCGCCCCACCTTTCTCTTTGGCATTCCAGCCGGCATAGATTTCATCGGGTACTTCGAACGAGCCATGAGCCCAGCCCAGTTTTTCACGGGTTGCAGCAATTTCATCGCCACCTAACGGTGCACCGTGGCAGCTTTCTGTTCCTTCTTTGTTTGGGGAACCAAAACCGATCACTGTTTTACAACAAATAAGCGTCGGCTGATCAACGTTCGCTTTTGCTTGTGCGATAGCATCGCGAATAGCGTCTGAGTCATGGCCATCAACAGCAGGAATGACTTGCCAGCCATAAGATTCAAAGCGCGCTGGCGTGTTGTCAGTGAACCAGCCCTCTACTTCACCGTCAATCGATATACCATTATCGTCATAAAACGCAATTAATTTGCCCAAGCCTAAGGTACCAGCCAACGAGCATACTTCATGGGAGATTCCTTCCATCAAACAACCATCACCCATAAATACATAAGTATTGTGGTCGATAATGTCGTGCCCATCGCGATTAAACTGAGCTGCCAGGGACTTTTCTGCAATGGCCATACCTACAGCGTTTGCAATTCCTTGTCCTAATGGCCCAGTCGTTGTTTCAACACCTGGGGTATAACCATACTCAGGATGGCCTGGGGTTTTGGAGTGCAGTTGTCTAAAACTTTTCAGATCATCGATACTCAGATCATAACCTGTAAGGTGCAGTAGAGAATAAATCAGCATTGAGCCGTGACCATTAGACAGAATAAAGCGGTCACGGTTAGCCCATTCAGGGTTAGCCGGGTTATGAGTCATGTGGTCATTCCACAGAACCTCGGCAATATCGGCCATCCCCATTGGAGCACCCGGGTGCCCCGAATTGGCTTTTTGAACAGCATCCATACTGAGTGCACGAATTGCGTTTGCTAGATCTCTACGAGATGGCATTAAATTGTCTCCCACCGACAGTTTAAATGTTTGAGCATTTCAGGGAGCCAATCAGCACGTACGGCCCCTCGGAATGCACAATAAAAAAAGGCGGTTATTTTCCCCTATATCGGGCTATTGAGCAAATTTATTGGGTTTTAATTCGTAACCCCCATAACGTGAACAACCCCTCAATGCAAAATATCTATATCAATTTTTTTTGATATAGATATTGAATGATAAAAAATCCACTGCTAGACTGCCTCACATGTTAAATAACTTCACATGCCCAACAGAAGAATCTGCAAGCAACACAGCAGTAAGCGAATCAGCCTCTGCACCGCAGAGCCTGTCCTCCATAGCCCCTATCCTAAAGGCCAGTGGTGACCCTTTGCGCCTGGAAATATTACGGGTGCTACAGCGCGACACTTTCGGTGTGATGGAGTTATGCAATATATTCGACTGTCGACAGTCAGGTATGAGTCACCACCTAAAAGTGCTCCACAAAGCAGGCCTTGTAGAAACCCAGCGCGAAGGCAATTCAATATTTTATCGCCGCCCAATCAAGCAGGACGGTGAAATTAATGACGAACTCATTCACTCATTATTCGGGATTATTGATCAAACGGCTGTAGCACCGGCTACCGTTGACAGTATCAACCTCATAAAAGGGCAGCGTGCAGAACAGTCACAGGCATTTTTCTCTAAGCACGCAGACAAATTTAAAGAGCAGCAAGAGTTAATCGCCAGTTTTGAGCAGTATGCACTGCCAGTAGCTGAACTCATCGACGCACATGACTTTTCAACCTCATCCACCGCGATGGAGATTGGCCCTGGGGAAGGCGCATTCTTAAATCAGCTCTCTACGCGTTTTAGCCAGGTTTACGCAGTCGATAACTCCGAAGGGATGCTCAACAAAGCAAAAGCTCACGCCGAGTCACACCAATTATCAAATATTGAGTTTGTCTTGGGCGAAAGCAGCAAAGCACTACAGCAGAACATTTCAGTTGATGCCATCGTACTGAACATGGTGTTGCACCACATACCCAGCCCGGCGGATATCTTCGCGGACTGCGCCAAACTACTTAACAAGAATGGCATCATGCTGATTAGCGACCTCAGCCATCACGACCAAAACTGGGTAAAAGAAAATTGTGGCGACCTGTGGCTTGGGTTTGAAAGTGAGGAACTTTCAGTGTGGGCCAGGAATTCAGGCATGGATGAAGGTGAAAGCCTCTATATTGGCCTTCGCAATGGATTCCAGATTCAAGTTAGAGAGTTTATTAAACGATAGCCCATCGCTTCAAGAAAGTAGCATTAAAAAAGCAGCATCGAGAAAAACTTGGTACTGCACAAATAGTACAGAACAGATAGCACGGTAACAAGGCATTAAAAACTAACAATTATTAATAGAACACCTCTGTTAACACAAGGAAAAAACAATGAGCGAATATTCTTTATTTACTTCAGAGTCCGTTTCTGAAGGCCATCCAGATAAAATGGCAGACCAGATTTCTGATGCCATTGTTGATGCAATCATCGCCGAAGACAAGCACTCTCGAATTGCCGTTGAAACAATGGTAAAAACGGGCATGGCGGTTATTGCCGGTGAAGTGCGTACCAGCACTTATATTGATCTGGAAGATCTGGTTCGCGAAGTCATTCTGGATATCGGTTACAACAGTTCAGAGGTAGGCTTCGACGGGGCATCTTGCGCAGTACTGAATGCTATCGGCAAGCAGTCTTCAGACATCGCAATGGGCGTTGACGAAGGCAGCGATAAAGATTTGGGTGCAGGCGATCAGGGCTTAATGTTTGGTTATGCGACCAACGAAACTGACGTATTGATGCCCGCCCCTATTTATTACTCTCACCGACTGGTTGAGCGTCAGGCACAATTGCGGAAAAAAGGTATTTTGCCCTGGTTACGCCCAGATGCAAAAAGCCAGGTTACACTGCGCTATGAAAACGGCAAACCTGTTGCCGTTGATGCCGTCGTTCTTTCAACACAGCATGACGAAGGCATCTCTTTAGGTGACTTGCGCGAAGCCGTTCTGGAAGAAGTGGTTAAGCCGGTACTGCCTTCTGAGTGGTTGCACAGCGACACCCTATTCCACATCAACCCAACCGGAAACTTTGTGATTGGCGGGCCAGTAGGTGACTGCGGCCTAACAGGGCGTAAGATTATCGTTGATACTTATGGCGGCATGGCTCGTCACGGTGGCGGCGCGTTCTCAGGAAAAGACCCATCAAAGGTTGACCGCTCGGCAGCCTACGCAGGCCGATATGTTGCTAAGAATATCGTTGCGGCTGGCTTGGCAGACCGTTGTGAAATTCAGGTTTCATATGCCATCGGTGTCGCAGAGCCGACATCTATCTCCATTAACACCTTCGGCACACACAAAGTCGATGAAGCAAAAATCGAGCGTCTGGTTCGAGAGCACTTTGACCTGCGCCCGCAAGGCATTATCGACATGTTAGACCTGCGTCGCCCCATTTATAGAGCCACTGCAGCATACGGACACTTTGGACGCACCGAGCCAGAATTTACATGGGAAAGCACAGACAAAGCCGCCGCACTAAAAGCAGCAGCCGGTCTTTAGTCTAGTAGATACAATACCGGCATACCCGGTCATTCCCGCGAACAAGGTGAATTGCGAAGCAAGAGATAGCACCCTGGGGTGAGCGGGAATCCACCGATCGGAGCCCAAACCAAACAATGGATCCCCGCCTTCGCGAGGATGACAAACAGATACAGGAAACAGAACAATGAACGCAGCAGTTGAAGCAGGATTTACCGATTATAAAGTCGCTGATATTTCACTGGCCGATTGGGGGCGCAGAGAGATAGAAATTGCAGAAGGCGAAATGCCTGCATTAATGGCGCTTCGCCGTAAGTACAAAGCGTCACAACCATTGAAAGATGCGCGCATCATGGGTTGTATTCACATGACCATCCAAACAGCCGTGCTGATAGAAACACTGGTAGATTTGGGTGCAGAGGTTCGCTGGTCTTCATGTAATATCTTCTCAACACAAGATCACGCAGCAGCAGCAATTGCAGCAGCAGGCATCCCGGTTTTTGCCTGGAAAGGTGAAACTGAAGAAGAGTTTTTATGGTGCATCGAGCAAACAATTTTGTCTGAAAAAGATGGCTCCGAGGTCTGGAACGCCAACATGATTCTTGATGACGGTGGCGACCTGACTGAAATGGCTCACAACAAATACCCTGACATGCTGAAGGATATCCACGGCATCTCTGAAGAGACCACGACAGGTGTTCACCGTTTGTTGGAAATGCTTGAAAAAGGCGAGCTGAAAGTCCCTGCTATTAACGTAAATGATTCAGTCACAAAGTCTAAGAACGACAACAAGTATGGCTGCCGTCACAGTCTGAATGACGCAATCAAGCGTGGTACTGACCACCTTTTATCAGGCAAAAAAGCACTGGTTATTGGTTACGGCGATGTGGGTAAGGGCTCTGCCGCTTCACTTAGTCAGGAAGGCATGATTGTTAAAGTAACAGAGATCGACCCTATTTGTGCAATGCAGGCATGCATGGACGGCTTTGAAGTGGTATCTCCGTTTATCGATGGCGTTAACGATGGCACACTTTCATCTATTAATACCGAGCTACTGCAAAAAACAGATCTTGTTGTAACGACCACGGGCAACTCAAACGTGTGTGACAAGAACATGCTTCAGTCACTCAAGAGTGGTGCGGTTGTTTGTAACATCGGCCACTTTGATAACGAAATCGATACGGCGTACATGCGTGAGAACTGGGAATGGCAGGAAGTTAAGCCACAGGTTCATAAAGTTGTCCGTAATGCAGCAGACAACGACCACCTGATCCTTCTTTCAGAGGGGCGTCTGGTTAACCTTGGCAACGCAACAGGCCACCCATCACGTATTATGGATGGTTCTTTTGCAAACCAGGTACTGGCACAAATTTACTTGTGGGAAGCAAAATTTGCAGATCTTCCAGAAGATGAAAAAGCTGACAACCTATACGTTAAAGTACTGCCGAAGAAGCTGGACGAAGAAGTTGCAAAAGATATGGTTGAAGGGTTCGGAGGTGTTTTAACTCGCCTCACGAACGAACAGGCAAACTATATCAACGTTCCTGTTGATGGCCCATACAAGCCAGAAAGCTACAAGTACTAATTAGCATTAACCCTGAATAGCTGTCATTCCCGCGAAGGCGGGATGACAGGCTTAACCAAGAGCCATTAGGGTAAACTCCCCAAGGAATTAGAGCATGAATTCGCAAAGACAATTTAAGCAACGCTTCAGTTTTGAGTTTTTCCCGCCAAAAACACCAGCAGGCATGGAAAAACTCCAGACCGTCCGTGATGAGTTGGCGAAACGTGAACCCGATTTTTTCTCTGTCACCTATGGTGCAGGCGGCTCCACACAAGAGCGCACGATCAATACAGTGATCAACCTGCACAAGCAAGGTATCTCTACAGCGCCCCATTTATCATGTATTGGTGCAACAACCGAGACATTGACCGAGCTGCTAGACCTCTACAAAGCCAATGATATTCAACGTATTGTCGCGCTTCGTGGCGACCTGCCTTCGGGTATGGGAGCTCATGGAGAGTTACGATACGCAAATGATCTAGTCGAATTTATCCGCAAGCACAGTGGCGATCATTTCAGTATCGAAGTAGCTGCATACCCGGAATTTCACCCCCAGGCGGCTAATGCAGAGCAAGACTTAATTAACTTCAAACGTAAAGTCGACGCAGGCGCTAACAGTGCCATTACTCAGTACTTTTACAACGTAGACGCCTACTTCTATTTTGTGGATAGAGTTGAAACAATGGGGATCGATATCCCGATTGTGCCGGGTATTATGCCTATCACCAATTACTCAAACCTGATCAGGTTCAGCGACATGTGCGGAGCAGAGGTTCCCCGCTGGATTCGCAAACAGCTTGAAGCCTACGGTGACGATATCGAAAGCATCAAGAAGTTTGGTGAAGAGGTGGTCACTGAAATGTGTGAGCGCCTACTGGACGAAGGTGCGCCAGGCCTGCATTTCTACACGCTCAACCAGGCCGAGCCAAGCTTAAATATTTGGGACAACCTGAATCTAAGTAATCACGAAAAAATTGCATTTTAGCCATGCAGACTGGAATCGAGAACGCCCTCCTGGTTCCAGTCATCCCTCCCTACTTCGCGGTGACATGTAAATTTCCTTCACTTTTTGTCGCACGATCATGTACAGTCTATCTTCTATTATTCATATCGTTAGACAAACTAATTCTAAGTAATAACAACATGAGAATACCGCGAATCTATACGCCCATGGCATTAGCCGAGGGTAGTTCTGTTGAACTCGACCCTTCCGCTTCCAACCATGTGGGAAAAGTCCTCAGAATGAAACCGGGACAACAGCTGACCTTATTTAACGGGAACGGAACAGACTACACGGGGCACATTAGCGAAGTCACTAAAAAGCACGTCTCGGTTTCCGTTATAGCCGCCCGGGAGGTGAATACAGAGTCGCCACTTAAAGTCCATATCGGCCAGGTTATCTCTCGCGGCGACCGAATGGACTACATGATCCAAAAAAGCACCGAACTGGGCGCTACCGAAATAACTCCGCTCACCAGTGAGCGTTGCGAAGTGAAATTGAAAGGTGACCGAGAAGAAAAAAGGGTAAAACAGTGGCAACAAATAGCCATCAGCGCCGCAGAGCAGTGCGGGCGTGCCGTTGTCCCCATTATTCACCCTATTTCACCACTCGACGAATGGGTTAACAACAAGCCGGAAGAGACCCTCCGCCTGGTGCTTCACCATCGAACAACCCAGCAAATCGCTGATATCGAAAAACCTCACAGTGTTAGGCTGTTGGTTGGGCCTGAAGGCGGGTTAACAGAATCAGAAATTGAGCGCGCAATTGGCTGTCAGTTTATTGCCTCGACCTTTGGCCCTCGCGTGTTTAGGACAGAAACGGCCCCTGTTGCAGTACTGTCTGTTCTTCAATGGTTATGGGGAGATTTTAACCCTTAAATAGTTGCACATGCAGTCATCTATACGCTTTCATCTAGTATGTGAGTCGTTAACATCGCTGTTGCCATCAGCGCTAAAGTTATTGCCATGAGCGCTAAAAAGGCCGCATGATTTAAAGCAAAGCTCTATACAGACCCCAAGCAGGAAAATAAAAATGGAACATGCACCAAAAAGCAAATCGATAGTTAAGCGTTTTCTGCCGTTAATTATTATTGCTATCACGGTAATCATTATTTTTTTTCTAATGGCATCTCGGCCTGTCCCTCCGACCAAGGAGCAAGAGGAGAAAGCTTGGGCAGTGAGCACTGAAGTAGCAACCAGGCAACCAGTGCACCCCCAATTAGAGCTGCTGGGAACTGTAGAGTCCCCCCATACTACGCAACTGTCTGCAGCGATAAATGCAGATGTTATTGATGTACCCGCAAAAGAAGGAGCCTATGTTAACAAGGGCGACATTCTCGTCGTACTTGATGATGCCGAGGCATTGCTCAACCTCCAACAAAAGCAAGCCGATGTAGTTGAGTTACAGGCCTCCATCACCGCTGAAAAAAACCGTTACCAATCTGACCTCGCAGCACTTAAAAGCGAGCAGGCACTGTTGGATATCGCCAAACGCTCGGTAGCGCGGCAAAAGAAACTGGCAAAGTCCAACCTGACATCCCAGGAACTGATTGATAACTCAAGCAATAAGTTGGAGCTGCAAGCACTATCAGTTAACAGTCGCGAGCTGAGTATTGCCGACCACAGCGCTCGACTTAATCAGCTTGAGGCCCGGCTCGCCAGGGCAAATGCCAATGTAGAAAATGCACAGCTAGATGTAGCAAGAACCAAAATAACAGCCCCTTATAATGGACAAATCACCCGAGTAAGCGTATCTCCTGGTGGTCGCGTCAGGCCAGGAGAATCTGTTGTAGAGCTATACGACAGCAGTCAGATTGAAGTTCGCGCTCAAATACCTGATAAGTCGGTCAACCTCGTCCAGTCATCACTAAAAGAAGGTAAGCCGTTACAGGCTTCTGTTTCAATTTATGGCAACACCGTCACTCTTACCCTGGATCGGTTATCAGGCAAAACAAACACGGGAGCAGGTGGCGTAGACGGCCTATTCAGAGCGACCAGCGAGAATCCCCCATTCATCATAGGCGGGTCAGTCAAATTGACCCTCAACTTACCGCTTATAAATGAAGCGATAACGGCACCTATTTCTGCGGTTTACGGCACCGGCCGCATCTACAGCATAGAAGATCAACGGCTTGTGTCGGTAGATGCTGAAATAATAGGCGCCTATTTTGATAAAGCGGGAAAACAGCGGCTGATTCTGGATACACCATTGCGCTCTGGCGCAACATTCATCACCACACAACTGCCGAATGCCATCAATGGTTTAAAAGTTAAAGCCAGGGAGCCTCGATCATGAGTTCGAAAACGCCCGACACGGCTATTCCCGGTTCTTCCAAACCTGCCACGCCTCCTTCTGGAGGCGCATCGTCATTTCATCACCAAGACTTGATTGGCCGGTTTGCCCAACACAAGGTGGCGGCGAACCTGTTGATGATCATTATGCTGCTGGCCGGCATCATTGGCCTTAGCCGGTTAAATACCCAGTTTCTACCCAACTTTGCGCTGGACTACATTACCGTCAGAGTCGTATGGCCCGGCGCAACCGCCGAAGACATTGCACGCTCAGTTACAACACCGCTGGAACAGGAACTCAAAAATCTCGACTTTGTTAAGGAGATGCGATCTGTTTCGAGCCGGGGATTTGGCACCATAATTATAGAATACGAAGAAGGCAGCGACATGGGCCTGGCACTTGATCAGGTAAAGGAGTTTGTCAGCCTGGTTCGCAACCTACCCTCCGATGCGGAAGAGCCAAAGGTCACTAAAGTGGTACGCAATGAGGATGTCGCCACACTGATCCTGACGTCTGACAACTCCCTCGAAGAACTGCGCCCTCTCGCCTATCAGTTTGAGCGAGAGTTATTAGCCAAAGGCATCGCAAAAGTCAATTTCACAGGGCTGCCCGAACAGGAAATTGCCATTCAAGTGCCAGCCCAAACGATTGAGCGCCTGAAGCTCTCTTTGCCTCAGCTAGGTCGCCTGATAACCAACCAAAGCCAGGACATACCAGCAGGTACCAGCGGCAAAAACGAAGTGGCCAGGGAACTTCGCAGCCTGGAACAGCGGCGCACAGACAAAGAGTTCAAAGAGCTTGCAATACTCACGTCTCGCTCACCTCAGCGAATAGCATTAGACGAAATTGCGGAGATAGACCAGCGTTCGAAAGATGGCCAGGTCGAGGTGTTTTATAAGGGAAACCCCGCGATATTAATGAAGATAATGCGCACCGAAAACTCTGATACGCTGAAGTCAGCCGAAGTGCTGCACGACTGGCTGGAGAGCGCAAAACCCAAGCTGTCGCCAGGTACCGAACTTCACGCCTTCAATGAAGCTTATGTACTGGTCGAAGAACGAATCGATCTGCTGTTAAAAAACGGGCTAGGCGGCTTAATACTGGTCATCGGCATCCTGTTTATCTTTCTTAATGGCCGTGTTGCATTTTGGGTGGCATGGGGGATTCCCGTATCGTTTATGGGTACCCTGGCGGTCTTATATCTGGTTGGCGGCAGTATCAACATGGTCAGTCTGTTTGCGTTAATCATGGCGCTAGGGATCATTGTTGATGATGCAATCGTCGTCGGTGAAGACGCGCTTACCCACTACACCACCGGCGAAAGCTCGCTTCAGGCGGCTGAAGGAGGCGCACGCAGAATGTTTGTGCCCGTCGTTTCCTCGTCACTAACCACGATATCCGCCTTTCTACCGTTGATGATGGTCAGTGGCATTATTGGTAATATTCTGAGTGCAATTCCACTGGTGATTATCTGCGTGATTATTGCCTCCCTGATCGAGAGCTTTTTAGTTCTGCCAGGCCACCTGCGGCACAGCTTTCACCGGAGCCATCATAAAACACCAGGGCCATTTCGCATGAAGCTGGACAAAGGCTTCGAACAGTTCAGGGATCTGCGATTTCGGCCATTAGTGACCGCTGCGATGGAACATCGGCTCACGACCGTTATGATTGCCATCTGCGCACTCGCATTGGCCATATCGCTTATTGTCAGCGGCCGGATTCAATTTACTTTTTTCCCCTCCCCTGACAACAAAGTACTCATCGCTAGCGTAAAGTTTGCAGCGGGCACGCCACCGGAGAAAGTGCGAGCCTTCGGCATGGAGATGGAAAAGCAGTTACAGCACACCAACCAGCAGCTGAAGTCAGACGAGGATATTCTGGTACACAGCGTACTCCGAGTGAACACAGCCACATTTGATGGTGGCCAAAACTACTCTTCAGGCGACCAGTATGCATCAGTTCACGCAGAACTAACCTCCCCTGATCTTCGCGAGGTCAGCAACACCGAGTTTGTGAACACATGGGAAGCCGCCATGAATGTACCTGATGGCGTCGAGCAACTCAGTGTTACCAGCCCCAAAGGGGGGCCACCTGGAAAGGATATTGATGTATTCTTATCGGGTATAGCCCCTGCACGCCTGAAGGCCGCCGCTGAAGAAGTGAAAGAAAAGCTGAAAAGTTATGCGGGCGTCAATAATGTACAAGACGACTTACCCTACGGCAAACAGCAGTTTATCTACGAGCTCACACCTCTAGGGCACTCACTGGGCTTAACCGTTGCGGATGTTGGCAACCAGTTGCGAGCAGCGTTTGACGGCCAGTTGATTCAAATATTCTATGATGACAACGAGGAAGTTGAAGTCAGGGTAATTCTGCCCGACGAAGAGCGGGACAGCTACGCCACCCTGGAAACATTTCCAATCATTACCTCCAACGGCAACAGTGCGCCTCTAAGCAATATCGTAAATCTAAACAGCCGTAAAGGTTTAGAGCTACTGAGGCACACCAATGGTCAACTCGGCATTCATATCACTTCTGAGGTTGATACCACCGTCAACAATGCCAACATCATTCTCGACGATATGCAGGAAACATTCTTTCCGGAACTAGCCAGCCGATACGGCCTCAAGGTAGACCTGAAAGGTAAAGCCGAAGAGCAAAGAGAGACCGGCAGTGATATGAAAAATGGCGCTCTTATCGCCTTGGCTCTTATCTACCTGATACTAGCCTGGGTATTTGGGTCATATACCTGGCCATTTGCCATTATGGTGGCTATCCCATTTGGTTTGACTGGGGCGATATTTGGTCATGCGTTGCTAAATATAGACCTCACCATACTTTCATTATTTGGTTTCTTTGGCCTCTCAGGTATTGTGATTAACGATGCAATCATTCTGGTGACTTTCTATCAGGAGTTGAGAGAAAAGGGGCTGGCCATTAAGCAAGCAGTTATTGATGCCGCCTGCCTGAGACTTCGCGCGGTACTGCTCACTTCACTTACCACCATTGCTGGGTTAACCCCGCTTCTGTTTGAAACATCACTGCAAGCACAGTTCCTCATTCCAATGGCGGTAAGTATTTCATTCGGGCTCGCTTTCGCTACACTGTTAGTGCTCATAGTCATCCCTGTTATCCTGTCGTTAATTGAGGATGGTAAAGCCTTTATGCAGCGTCAGCTAATTAGCAGCAAAGCAACGCCGGCACATGAAATTCATGACGGCTCATAAAAAAACAGAGCAGTAAAACTAACTAGGGAATCCTGAGAATTGTTAAAATATGGCGCGAAAATCAATAATTTTAAAGGGTTAAAGAGTTACCCACATTTTCTGTGGATAACTCTGTGAATAGTTTTTGGGAAACACGCGCTTGGCCCTGTTTTATCTAGCTTCATGACAAATTGGCCGAAAAATAGACCAAGAACGTTTATTCTTTAAATTCAACATGTTATAAATGTCAATATTGTCATATGACATTTTTTTACTTTTTTATGACGCGGAGATCAGATCATTTTGTCAACTGTGAATATCATTTTATATTGCTGCAAAATGTAACCATTAAAAGCGAACAAAATGTGAGCTAATGCGTGTTTTGTTACAAATAGTATCAGGCTGCCTTTTCAATGCCTTTTCCATCGATATAATACGCACCAGTTTAAAATGTTCGTTTTCAAACACTGCCATATATAATTCGAAAACAGCTATTCTCGAACGATTTATTATTGTCCTGCATAGTCTGGACACCTAAATAACTCTGATATTAAATGCGAGCCCCCACCGGTCTCTGCATTTGAAAAGGTGAAGTAGATAAATGATGGAACTATTACAAAACCCAGAGTTTTGGAAATACGTCAGCATTCCTTTTATTGCCGGACTCATCGGCTGGACGACCAACTGGCTGGCAATCAAGCTAACCTTTTTACCATTAGAGTTTATCGGTATTCCCCCACTCCTTGGTTGGCAGGGCATCATTCCATCAAAAGCGCGTAAGATGGCAGCCATTAGCGTTGATGCAACCATATCGAAAATTGGAACTGTTGGCGAAATATTTGATCAGATTGATCCCACGGTGCTGGCCTCCCATATTATTGAAACCGTAGAACCAAGGATAGAAGAGTATGTTGATGAGCTGATGCTGAAAGAGCACGCAACATTCTGGGAAAACCTGCCCACGCCAATGCGCCAAATGGTCTACGACCGAGTAAGGAAAAGTGCGCCCGATCTGGTAGACAATCTGGTAGAGGATCTGTCTAACAATATTGAAGAGCTTTTGGACATCAAGGGCATGGTAATCGACCAGCTGTCTGAAGACAAAGTACTGCTGAATCGTATTTTCCTCGAGTGTGGAGACAAAGAGTTCCGCTTTATCATCAATTCCGGTGCCTGGCTCGGCTTTCTATTTGGCCTTGTTCAAATGGCTGTCTGGTACTTCTTCAAGAACTGGTGGATTCTTCCTGTTGCCGGGCTTATCGTCGGATACGCAACCAACTGGATCGCACTGAACGTAATTTTCCGTCCCCTTAACCCGGTTAAGGTTATGGGCATTGAGCTGCAAGGGTTGTTTCTGAAGCGACAAAAGGCTGTTGCACACTCTTTCTGCGCAATTATCACCCACGAAATTCTGACCATCGGTAACATTATTAACGCCATACTTAATGGCCCCAGTGCTGACAGAGCCAAGAACATGGTTAAAAAGCACATTAAACCTATTGTCGATGATACTGCGGGTATTTCAAAACCGCTAACCCAGATCGCCTTTGGCCCCAAGGGCTTTGCGCACCTTAAGCATCAGGTAGGCGAGAAAGCGATTGCAATATCCGCCGAGGCATTTTCTGACCCCGTTTTCAACAATGACAGAGCTGAGGCGGTAGAAAACATAATGAGAACGCGAATGGAAAACCTCTCCTCAGAGGAGTTTCAGGATCTACTCAGGCCCTGCTTCCAGGAAGACGAGATTAAGCTCATTCTCATTGGTGCCGCGCTAGGGTTTGGCGCAGGCCTTGCTCAGCTAGTGTTTGTATTCGGTTCTAACTTTTAGCTTAGCATCAACGCCTACCCCGACATCCACCCTCCACTGAGTAGTAACAGCCCTGTTTCAGGGCTGTTTACTCTCACTAGTAGCGGAAAGACACATCTCCCTTAACTATATTTTCCATCAAGCACTTCTTGCCAAGAATACGCAACAAACTCATTAAAATATAATAAGTTACAAAAGCTTTATAAAAATATTACGAAGTTTTTGACTTATCTGCATTGATGAGCTTAACTTTTCCTTGGAATGTGATTTTTTGTAAAATTTTATTACCGTACATTCAAACGGATGCACTCAGGAGAGCGAAATGGCAAGCGAACTCTGTCAGATACGATTGGGAAAAGAAGTTAAAAAGCGCAATCAGATTAGAAGGCAGCTACTACAGGAAGTCAGCCAACTTATTCAAAAGCTGGAAATTGAAGAAACCCAGCGTACAAGACCCTCCTTTGGCACACTACGTTCCTACGAGTCTATGATTCACGAACGTTGTAGCATGCTTGCACGCTTATCCGGGTAAGCGCGCAAGACTATAATCAAACCAGCAACAAGACGCTGGTCAGGCTAAGCGGAAGGCCTCACCAGTTGCTGTAACGTCAACCCCTTTAGCTCAGCTTCCAATGCCTGTTCGATTGAGTCATAGAATTCTGATAGATTACCGGCCTGCCTCAGCCGTATAGCAATATTTTCTTCATCTGCTCGCACCGCCTTGACGACATCAAGCAAGGAAAGCTTGTCCAACGATGTTGCGGGTACCAGGGCATCGCCATTCTCTCCCGCGACCATCAGCATTGACTGTCTCAATAACTTATCTGAAACATCCCGAGTTAATACCGGAGGCACCGGCAACATCTCCTCCAGCTTAAGCTGGGTAATCGGCTTTTCTGAGCGATCATACCGGCGAGCGACCTCTTCCATAATGGTCAATGCAAGCCGTTCAGAGATTTCAGGAGAAACTTTCACCTGATAACTACGTGTAATATGACTAAAGTTCTGATCATAATAAGCAATGCTGGAACCCAATAAAAGAACCAGCCAGCACACATAGAGCCATATCAGGAGCACGATACCCATCGCAAAGCCGGAATAGATCGCTTCATACTTTGCCGAATTAACGACAAACGAGGCGAACAACACACCAATCATCTGCCAGGTAATACCGCTGACAATGCCACCTATTAACGCGCTTTTGAAATGCACTTTAGTGTTCGGCATAAACAGATAAACAAAGGTAAATGCAGTGATAATCAGCAGAAATGGCATCAGCTTGCTGGCACTGGCTATCAAAAACCCAAAAGGCTCTATTTGCATGACCTCAAGTACAAAAGACGAGTTCATCACCGTGGCAGATACGCCAATTGCCGACGCCATAAGCAATGGCCCCACCATAATAACGCTTAAATAGTTACTAAACCTCTGGCTCACAGACCTCAGTTGAGGCACTCGCCAGATATAGTTAAATGAACGTTCTATTTTCTGGACAAGCGAGATCACGGTATATATTAATAGCACCAACCCCACTGAGCCCAGCACCCCCACCTTGATATTGTCTACAAAACCCAGAACGTTATCTGCGATGTTAACGCCTTGCTGCCCCATTGGCTCAAAGAAACTATATAGAAGAGGCGTTAATTGATTGTGCACACCCATGGCTTTCAATACAGAAAAGCTTAGGGCTAAAAGAGGCACAATTGAAAGCATAGTGGTATAAACAAGCCCCATCGCGTGTAGCGTCAAATTACCACTTAGCACATCGCGAATAACAGCAAACAAAATGCGGCCTATCCGGTGCAGCAATGACATGATACCCTTAAATTCTTTTTGGCTTGTAAACAACCAGCGTTCCGCCTGCTCAAACTTGTTGTTTAAATTCATTTGCATTCCTGTATTTTAATCCGCTATGCCGATTATTTCGCTTCCTCACTTTTGAGGTAGTCGTCAATGAAGGCAAGGACTTTACTTAAATGATCAACGACCCAGGGAAACCACTCCAAAGCCTCAATTTTCTTGTTCTCTTTCAACATCTCTTCCAGGTCTGCAGATAACTCTCTGAGCCTTTCAGCCGAGATGTTTGATGCACTCCCTTTGAGTGAGTGAGCCAGACGATACAAGGTTTCATCATCTGATGCATCCAGCGCATCCATAAACTCGGTTTCAAAATTACAAAAGCTCTCTTTAAAACTCTGAAAGATGCGCGGAATAATCGTGGGGTGTGCTTTAAAGCGAGTTTCAAGGTCGTCCATCGATACCACTGCGCCAGATGAAATGGTCGCGTCAGTCGAGACTGCATCCAAGGGCACAACGCGCTCGGCTGTCACTGCACGATCACTTGCTGCGATATCAGAGAGGCCATCACCCTGAGGCGCCTGGTTGAGTTCAGAGTAACTTGCACTGCCCTTACTCAGACGCACCCAGTACGAAAGGACTTTAAAAAGCGTTTCGCTATCGATTGGTTTTGTTAGGAAGTCACTCATACCGATTTCAAGGCAGCGCTTTTTCTCTTCCGTTGTGGCATTGGCTGTTAACGCAATAACTGGCAGGCGATCACCGTATTTTTGCCGAATAGCTTTCGTTGCGCCATAACCATCCATCACCGGCATATGCACGTCCATTAACACCGCATCATAAGTGATGAACTTGTCTTCCAGCCGGTTTAACGCCTGTTCACCGTTATCAGCAACACGAACAATCACGCCTGCGGACTCGAGCATTTCGCGAGCCACCAATTGATTGACCTGATTGTCTTCTACAACCAGTATTTTCGTCCCCCTCAGGCTTTCCTCAGTGGCAGGCAACAGTCCATGACCACTTTCATCGCGAGGCAACATCACCGCATCCATTAGGGACTGGCAAGCCCTTCGTTGCAAAATCGGCTTGGTCAACACTGCCGCTATATAGGCCCCCTCCTCTTCAGACTCAATTTTATCCCGTTGGCTAACCGTTAATATCGGCACCAGTCTACATGCGGACGGGTCTTGTAGCTGCGAAATTTTCTCTGCGACTTCAGAAAAGCTCACCCTGACATTATTAATATCGATGTAGATCACCAGCGGAGCATTGGCTGGACGTAACGGCTGATTGTTTTTCTCACCCTCAGAAAGTTCGGTTAAAAAGCTGATCACTCCCTCGCCGGAGTCCACCCGCTGAACATTCAGCTTTTGTTTGCTGAAAATAGCAAACAGCTCATCGCATGAACGGCTGTCTCCAACAACCATGACATCAGGCACATTGCCTTGCAACATTTCAAACGGGTTATCACCCTCTTGCCAATCTGACATAACAGAAAAGTGTGCAGTAAACGAGAATTCACTTCCTTTTCCTAGCTGGCTTTTGGCACTGATCTCGCCATTCATTAGCTCAACAAGCCGTTTACAGATTGTAAGCCCTAACCCCGTTCCCCCGAATCGTCGGGTAGTCGAACCATCCGCTTGAGTAAAAGAGTCAAACAATGTGTTCAATGCGTCATCTGCAATGCCCACGCCGGTATCTGTAACCACACCTCTGATGACAATATCTTCGTTGTTACGACTGACCGGCTCAATCGATACCGTAATTTCTCCGCTTTCGGTAAATTTTATGGCATTACTGATCAGGTTGATCAGTACCTGACTGAACCGCATGGCATCGCCTTTGAGCCGGTCAGGAATATCCTGGGAGATTCTGACAATGATATCGATGCCCTTATTGCCTGCCACAAAAGATTCGACATCAGCCACTTTCTCTATCGTTTCGGCCAGGGAAAACTCAACCTTTTCAAGTTCTAGCTTGCCTGCTTCGATTTTTGAGAAATCCAGAATATCATTGATGATTGCCAAGAGTATGTCAGCAGAATTTCTAATTCGGTGCAGATAACCGCCCTGTTTTACATTGAGGCGGGTGCGGCTTAACATTTCTGCCAGCCCCTGTATGGCATTCATGGGCGTTCGTATCTCATGGCTCATATTAGCCAGAAACTCACTCTTGGCACGGGCTGTTTGCTCCGCAATATCTCTCGCTTCTTCAGCATCCTTTTTCGCAGCCTCTAACACAATATTTTTGTCTTTTAAGGCCTGTTCAGCTTTATCCATCCCGACCAGATTTTTATTGTACTCTTCAATCAGCGTTCCCAGTTCGTCTTTTGATCTCCATTCCACCAGCTCTCGCTTTCCGGAGTTCTGATATGACAAAATAGATGTGTGTACCATTTGCAAAGGTTTAAGCACCGTCGCTTTCAGTGCAACAGTAAAACCAATAAGGAAGATAACAACATAAAGTACAAAGAGAATCAGTTCGCTAAGGAGCGACGCGACTAACGAGTCCCCTACCTGACTCAAATCGAGTGTCGCCTCAAGCAGGCCGGTCTTAACCAGTTGGCCATCATAGTCATAGGTAACATCTGCGCTAACCCGCTCAATAGCGCCTATTTCACTGAGCGCCTCTTCGCTACAGTTGCCCACCTGATGGGATTGCCTCACCACATCACTGTAGCTTTCGTATTCTTCAAGCCTTGCACAAACAATATAATTGGGTTCACCGAGACTCTGCACCAGCGATACCACAGTCTCTTTATCAAACTGCCAGACCGGAATAGATAACTGGGTCGCCAATAGTTGAACTTCGTTATTTACTCCCTCTAATTGCCTATCTCTAAGTTCATCTGTTTTCAAATAAACGTAAACAACATTGGCAAAAACCAAAAGAAGCAGTAGAGGCAGTGCTGCGGCCAATAAAAACTTTGCTAACAGTGACGAATATACTGGGGGTGTCATCCGATACATACCTATAAAGAGACATCCCTTTAGCATAGGAATCAAATGTCATTTTTGCAACGAAAGGCCCTTAAAAAACAGGCATTAACCTCTGCTATCGGCTGATAACCGGTTATTCACCTTGCAGGGTTGCAACAACGCATCTTGATCCTCCAAAATTTCGGTGCTCACCCAGATATATTCCCTGCCAGAGCCCCAGCTTCAGATTGCCATCACAGACGGGAATCATCAGATCTACCCCCACCGTGACCGACTTGATATGTGCAGGCATATCGTCGCTTCCCTCCAGTGTATGCCGATAATAGGGCGCACCTTCTGGAACCGAGTGGTTAAAGTGCGCTTCCATGTCACTTCTCACGGTCGGGTCTGCATTTTCACAAATCGCCAATGACGCTGAGGTGTGTTGTATAAAAAGATGTAATAGACCCACCGATACTGAGTTAATTTCTGGCAACTGCTTTAGAACCTCATCAGTGACCAGGTGAAACCCTCTCGATTTTGGGGATAACGAAAGCGCTTTTTGAAACCACATAAAAACCTCACTTAAGATCGGTTAAACGATAAACCGCTCTTGGGTATTAGCGACAAAACGACTGATATTTTCAGCCGTAATATCAATCAGCCGCTGCCTCGCCTCACGACTAGCCCAGGCACAGTGAGGGGTTACAATCAGGTTTGGAATATCCTCTGCCAAAAGCGGGTTGCCATTCACTGGAGGCTCCTCACTCAGTACATCGGTTGCAGCCCCCGCGATGCGTCGCTCCCTGAGCGCATCTGCCAGAGCCGTTTCATCAATCAAACCACCCCGAGAGGTATTAATGAGAATAGCACCAGGTTTCATCATCTCTAACTCTCGACTGCCGATAAGACCTTGCGTTTCAGCACTCAACAGACAATGCAACGAGATCACATCGGACGTCTGTATAAGCGTTTCAAGCGAAACACGATCAACACGGCCTTTTTGTTCTGCCTTATTTTCAGTTCCCGAGTCTCGACTAGCGCCCTGCCTGGCACCGACAAGAACATTCATGCCAAACGCTTCGCCCATTTTGGCAACTCCCTGCCCCAACTCACCGTACCCGATTACACCCAGCGTTTTACCTTCCAGCTCTCGAATCGGGTGATCCATTAAGCAGAACGTTTTACTTTTTGCCCATAAACCTGACCTCACATCGGCAACGTAGTTGATCAAATTATTAGACAGCGCAAGAATTAACGAGAAAGTGTGCTGAACAACCGTTGCTCTGCCATAACCAGTGACATTAACTACTCTTATGTCATGCTTTTTTGCAGCATCCAAATCTATATTGTTCGTACCCGTTGCAGTGACGGCAATTAGTTTTAGATCAGGGGCTTGCGCAAGCTCTGCCTCCCCCAGCACGACCTTGTTAACAATAACAATTTGCTTGCCCTGAATGCGGCTGACGACCTCTTCAGGCCGCGTTCCATCGTAATATTCAATGGACTCGATGTGCTTACCTAAACCAGACAGTGATACACCCTCACCTAAGCTGGCTGCATCTAAGATCACCCCTTTCATTTAACCTCCTAACGCGATTTCTACTGTGAAGTCTATATCTCATATCAGGAACTAAACATTACCATTTCTGTCCAATATTAAAAATCTCGACTAACCTTATAATAAGAATATCTCTTTCTAAACTGGAGCCGTTACTAACAGGCCAGCACGGTTCAGCTAGGTATAGCTCAGCAAGGTTGCGGTTTTGAGAGACGTGAGAAACTAAAAACATTTATTAGAGAAAAGTACCATTGAAAGGACGTTTCATTAAAGAAAGTACAGAGGAAAGCATTGTGTAAATTGGGGTAATATTCCAGGGGGCTTTATGAGTATTTTTAACCACTTCCAGTCGCGGTACGAGTCGACACAGCAAGAAGAGTATACACTCGAAGAGTATTTAAAAGTCTGCAAAGATGACCCTTCCGCGTATGCAACGGCCGCAGAGCGTATACTGCTCGCTATCGGTGAGCCAGAGCTTGTCGATACCTCCAAAGACCCCCGTCTCAGCCGTATTTTCTCAAACAAAATAATCAAACGTTATCAGGAGTTCGATGACTTCTTCGGCATGGAAGAGTGTGTTGAACAGATGGTTTCGTTCTTCAAACACGCGGCTCAAGGCCTTGAAGAGAAGAAACAAATTCTTTACCTGCTGGGGCCAGTTGGTGGCGGTAAATCATCGCTCGCAGAAAAACTAAAGCAGCTGATGCAGAAGATCCCTTTTTATGCCATTAAAGGCTCCCCTGTTCAGGAGTCTCCATTGGCTCTGTTCGATGCTGAAGAAGATGGCCCGATTCTGGAAGATGAATACGGTATCCCCCGCCGTTATCTGAATTCCATTATGTCGCCCTGGGCCGTCAAACGCCTGCATGAATACAATGGTGATATCAGTCAGTTTCGGGTCGTAAAACTCTGGCCTTCAATTTTAGACCAGGTCGCGATATCCAAGACAGAACCCGGAGACGAAAATAACCAGGATATATCCTCTCTGGTCGGCAAAGTAAATATCAGGATGCTGGAAGAGTACCCTCAAGATGACCCGGATGCCTACAGTTTTAGTGGCGGCTTATGCCGGGCTAACCAGGGGCTGATGGAATTTGTAGAGATGTTTAAAGCGCCTATCAAGGTACTTCACCCGCTACTCACAGCGACTCAAGAAGGCAACTACAACACCACTGAGGGTATGAGCTCAGTGCCGTTTGAAGGCATTATACTGGCTCACTCGAATGAGTCTGAATGGCAGTCATTCAGAAACAACAAAAACAATGAAGCGTTTCTTGATCGAATCTATATCGTCAAAGTGCCCTACTGCCTCAGGGTCACCGAAGAGATCAAGATATACGACAAACTGTTGAAAAACAGCTCATTATCGAATGCTCATTGCGCCCCTGACACGCTGGCAATGCTGGGCCAGTTCTCGGTGCTTTCAAGACTCAATGAACCGGAGAATTCCAGCGTATTCTCCAAAATGAAAGTCTATGACGGGCAGAATATTAAAGACACCGACCCAAAGGCCAAATCTATTCAGGAATACAAAGACGCGGCGGGCGTCAACGAAGGCATGGAGGGGTTATCAACCCGCTTTGCGTTCAAGATACTCTCGAAAGTATTTAACTTTGACACCACAGAAATTGCCGCCAACCCTGTTCACCTGCTGTATGTGCTTGAGAAGCAGATTGAGCAAGAGCAATTTCCACCAGAAGTTTCAGAACGCTATCTTCGTTATATCAAAGAGTACCTGGCTCCGCACTATGTCGAGTTTATCGGGAAAGAGATTCAAACCGCGTATCTCGAATCATACTCTGAATATGGTCAGAATATTTTTGACCGCTACGTTACCTACGCCGACTTCTGGATTCAGGATCAGGAATACAGAGACCCCGAAACCGGTGAGATTCTGAATCGTGCGTCAATCAATGAAGAGCTGGAAAAAATTGAAAAACCAGCTGGCATCAGCAATCCAAAAGATTTCAGAAATGAGATTGTCAACTTTGTACTTAGAGCGAGGGCCAACAATTCAGGTAACAACCCCTCCTGGTTAAGCTATGAGAAACTGAGAACCGTGATCGAGAAAAAAATGTTCTCCAATACAGAGGATCTACTCCCCGTTATATCATTCAATGCTAAAGCGTCTAATGAAGACAAAACCAAGCATGAGGAGTTTGTCGATCGGATGATAGACAGGGGCTATACCGAGAAACAGGTTCGCCTTTTGGCAGAATGGTATCTCAGAGTACGCAAGTCACAGTAGACGCGAGCCTGGCAATATAGGCAGCGTGTCGGCGGTATATCACAGACATACAGCCAAGCCGACACATGTACTGTAGTTGGAGGTCAAAAACCGGAGGTAAACTATGGGGATAACCCATGTTATCGATCGCCGCCTTAACGGTAAAAATAAGAGCGCAGTTAACCGTGAACGCTTTCTTAAACGCTATCGTCACCATATCAAGAAGGCCGTGTCAGACGCGATTGATAAGCGCAGTATTACCGATATTGAACGGGGTGAAAGCGTCAGCATCCCCGCCAAGGATATTGCTGAGCCTGTATTCCGGCATGGCCAGGGCGGCAAGCGTGAAGCGATTCACCCCGGCAACAAAGAGTTCGTAGCAGGCGATACACTCCCCAGACCGCCTTCCGGGACGGGTGCTGGCAGTGGTTCCGGGCAGGCCAGTGACTCCGGCGAAGGCATGGATGAGTTTGTTTTCAATATCTCTCAGGAAGAGTTTTTGGACTTTATGTTCGAAGACTTGGAACTGCCCAACCTGATCAAAAAACAGCTTAAAGATACCACCTCATATAAATACGTCAGAGCGGGTTTCTCAAACAAAGGCGTACCCGCCAAGATCAATATTGTGCGCTCCTTAAGAGGTGCCTACGCTCGCCGTATTGCCCTCACAGGCAAGTCTCGCGAAGCCATTCGCAAACTCGAAAGAAAACTCGAAGAGTTAGAGTCCGCACCGGAGGTTAAAGACCCGGCGTTCAGCAACAAGGACCTAATTAAAAGTTTAAAAGATGAAATCCAACGATTGAAAGAGCGGGTCAAAAAAATCCCCTGGATAGACGAGTTTGACCTCAAGTTTAATCAACATATTAAACAACCTATTCCCACCACCAGCGCCGTTATGTTCTGCCTGATGGATGTATCCGGGTCAATGAGCCAGATGCACAAAGATATCGCCAAACGCTTTTTTATTCTTCTCTATATGTTTTTAAGGCGAAACTATCAGAAAATTGATGTGGTCTTTATACGCCACCATACCAGTGCGAAAGAAGTCGATGAGGAGGAGTTCTTCTATTCACGCGAAACCGGGGGCACCATAGTATCCAGCGCACTAAAGCTAATGAACGAAGTAATGGAGCAACGCTACCCTGCCAGCGATTGGAATATCTATGCCGCTCAAGCCTCAGACGGCGATAACTGGAACGATGACTCTCCGTTATGCGGCAAACTACTCAGTGAAAAAATACTGCCGATGGTGCAGTACTATTCGTATATCGAAATAACCCCACACGAGCATCAAATGCTGTGGCACGAATATGAAAAGCTCAGCGGTCAATTTGAAGACAGTTTTGCGATGCAACAGATTGTCGATTCCGGCGATATCTACCCCGTTTTTCGCAAACTGTTTCAGAAGAAAAATGCCTGAGGCTGAGGGAGTTTTTGTGAACGCTGAGAAAGACCAGAAACAGCGCCAATATGGAATGACCAAGGCCTTTCGACACTTAGTGTAACCATTAAACCTACAAAAGGTGTCAGTTCTATTTTCCGTTTTCAAAACAGTCATAAGCTATACTTAAGTAGTGATTGACCATGAGAGTGTGTTTATGAGCAAAAAACCGATTTCAACCGGATCAGAGTGGACTTTTGAGCTAATCGAGCAGTACGACGAGGAGATTGCCAAAATTGCTCAGGAGTTTAAGCTCGACACCTACCCCAATCAAATCGAAGTGATCAGTGCCGAACAAATGATGGATGCCTATTCGTCTGTTGGCATGCCCGTTGGTTATCACCACTGGTCTTTCGGAAAACAGTTTCTAAACACCTCTAAACGCTACAAGCGCGGCCAGATGGGGTTGGCCTATGAAATCGTGATTAACTCTAACCCCTGTATCGCTTATCTGATGGAGGAAAACACCATCACCATGCAGGCATTGGTCATTGCACATGCCGCCTATGGACACAACTCGTTTTTTAAAGGTAATTACCTGTTCAAAACCTGGACAGATGCCAGTGCGATTATCGACTATCTCCTATTTGCCAGAAACTATATATCCAAGTGCGAAGAGCGCCACGGGCTTGAAACAGTGGAGCAGTTTCTGGATTCATGCCACGCCATCATGAACCACGGCGTGGATCGCTACAAGCGTCCTCCGCCTATCTCTGCGGAAGAGGAAAAGAACAGGCAGCAAGAACGTGAGGAGTATTTGCAACAGCAGGTGAATGAACTCTGGCGAACGCTGCCAACAAAACCTGGAAAAGCCAAATCTGGCAAGCAACAACGATTCCCAAAAGAGCCTCAAGAGAACCTGCTCTATTTTATTGAAAAAAACGCCCCCTTATTAGAGCCTTGGCAACGGGAGATCGTCAGGATTGTACGCAAGATAGCTCAATATTTTTATCCACAACGGCAAACCCAAGTGATGAACGAAGGTTGGGCAACGTTCTGGCACTACACAATCCTCAATCGACTCTACGACAAAGGGCTGGTCACCGATGGGTTTATGATCGAGTTTTTGCAGTCTCACACTGCGGTTACTTATCAACCTCCGTTTGACAGCCCCTGGTATAGTGGCATCAACCCTTACACGTTGGGGTTCTCCATGTATCAGGATATTCGCCGTATCTGTGAGAACCCAACAGAAGAAGACAAACAGTGGTTCCCCGACATCGCAGGGAGTGACTGGTTAACGACCATTCACTTTGCAATGGAGAACTTCAAAGATGAAAGCTTTATTCTTCAATTCCTGTCGCCCAAAGTCATTCGCGACTTAAAGCTGTTTTCCATTATGGATGATGATATGGAGAACGAATATCACATCAAAGCGATACATGACGAAAACGGTTACCAGATTGTGAGGGAGCAACTCGCAAGGCAGTACAACCTGAGCTACAGAGAACCCAATATTCAGGTATGGAATGTTGATATTAGAGGTGACCGGTCACTTACTCTTCGGCACATCCCTGTTGACCGAGTCCCCATGGAGAGCGATACCGATGACGTGTTGAAGCATATCCACAGGCTTTGGGGGTTCGATATCCATCTGGAAAGCGTTATTTACGACAAGAAAAATGGAGATAAAGTGGTCGACGATTATCATTGTCCACCACTTGAAGACTCGCTCACGGCAGCAGAAGACAGCTAGGTTTATATTCTGTCCAGCTGCTCTTCTATTTCCATAATTTTCTGCTGAACAACTTTTTCAAGATGCCTCAGGTCGGCCAGAATCTTTGCCTTCGCATCTTGCTCCTGATGTTCGTGCTCAACAATATCATCCAGCTCCGCCATAACTTTTGTCAGCATCGGCGAAACCTCACTTATTTCTTTGTATGCGTTAGGGTCTGTCGAAGACCTGACACCCCGTGAGGAGCGAGAGAATTTAAACTTTTCGCTTCTATGGAATAACTGCCCTTTTTTCTTCTCATAGTATATTTTTAGAACATCACTCCCCCCTTCCGTGCGAACAGAGTAGCGCTCTATATGATCTATATCTTTAACACCAAGAGACTGCAAAATTGTATATTCCATAAACCGCTTATACCCTCATTTATATTTAATCGCGTAAATACGACTTAATCGCATTTTTCAACACAAAAACGCCCCCTATTCCCTTATATCTATCTATGGGAATAAAGACGCTTGCTGTAAGTGCAGGCTCAATTAACAGGCTCAAGAACGGCCTTATTCGGCGTCTGCATTGGTATTCTTGACGGCCTGCGGCTGTTTCGAGACGCCCTTATGGCTTAGCAACTCCTGAAGAACCTTCTCATCTTTTTTATGGGTATAAAGCTGATTAATGGTTCGAGTCACTTCATTCATTAGAGGATGCTCTTTTTCAAAATCGCTCATGCCAACACCTCACACACTACTAATAGCCCTTAATTGGACTAATGGCCAACACGTAAGCCACAAAGGCAACGACTACATTAAAGATGGACCTTAAGGTATGATGTTGCAAGTTTTCATAAATACAATTTTCGCTTAAATTCAGCCAGGGATATAACAATATGCGCAGTTTTTATATTGCACTACTCAGCTTGGTATTTGCATTCAGCAGCGTGGCGCAAGCCAAAGACACTAAAGACGATCTTACAGCCGCGGGCGATCACTTTATGTCTTTGTTAATGAAAGGAAAAACAAAAAACGCCTACAAAGAGATGCTGGCCACAGTAGGCGGTGATTCGGAGCGCCTGATGCAACAAGCCAGCGAGATGTCGACATTCATGACAAAAGTAAGGGAGCAGTTAGGCGAGCCAATTTCTTATGACCTTATTACAACCGGCAGCATTAAAGACCACTTTTTTAAGCAGAAGTATCTACTCAAGTTTGATAATGCCGCCATCATATGGGAGATCAACTACTATCAGCCACGCAAAGGGTGGAAGCTGGTAGACGTCGCCTACAATACCGATATAGACGCACTATTTGAAAAATAACGTCATATTAAATTGAAACCTTTGCACGACGTTATTTTCACGACTTCTTGACCTAAACCAAGGCATGCCCGACACGCGGCTGTTTAACTACAGTATCTCGGGCATCCGACCTGAAATTAATCCTCTCAGAACACAACTAACGGTTCTACTTTACAGCAAAAAAGATTAAAATTTGCTCTCTTTTGATCACCACCAAAAATAATACCTGACTATTTTACTTGGTTATTGTAAAATACCCTCAACAAAAGATACGAACAGAGCGATACAACCTAGATAACATCGCTGGCAGCCCGCTCGCCATGTGGTGTCATTAATTAACGCATACCAAGCATTATTTGAGAGAATGCGGAGAATTAAAGCATGTCAGACTCCGGTAAATCGGTTAACGAACTTATTAAGAAAGAGTACAAGCACGGCTTTGTGACTGATATAGAGTCAGAAACTTTCGCGCCTGGGCTTAATGAAGAGACCGTTCGTAAAATTTCTGCCCGCAAGAATGAGCCGGAATGGATGCTGGAGTGGCGCTTAAAAGCTTATAGAGCCTGGGCTGAAATGGATACACCTGAGTGGGCTCATGTAAATTTCCCTGCCATCGACTTTGATGACATATCCTATTACTCTGCCCCAAAGTCTCAAGAAAACGCCCCTAAAAGCCTCGACGAGGTTGACCCGGAACTGCTGCGAACCTATGAAAAGCTGGGTATTCCACTACACGAACGTGCGCGTCTGGCAGGGGTTGCGGTCGATGTTGTTTTTGATAGTGTCTCTGTTGCAACAACCTTTAAAGAACAGCTGGCTGAAGCTGGTGTTATCTTTTGCCCGATCTCCGAAGCGATTCAAGAGTACCCTGAACTGGTTAAGAAGTATCTTGGCACCGTTGTCCCTCAGCGCGACAACTTTTACGCGGCCCTAAACTCTGCGGTATTCAGTGATGGTTCCTTTGTTTACATTCCCAAGGGCGTTCGTTGCCCGTTAGAACTCTCAACCTATTTCCGAATTAACGAAGCCAATACCGGCCAGTTTGAACGCACACTGATCATTGCGGATGAAGGTAGCCACGTGAGCTATCTCGAAGGCTGCACAGCCCCAATGCGTGATGAAAACCAATTGCACGCCGCCGTTGTTGAGCTGGTGCTTCTTGATGATTCTGAAATCAAATACTCGACCGTTCAAAACTGGTATCCCGGTGACGAAGAAGGCAAAGGCGGTATTTACAACTTTGTAACCAAACGTGCCACCTGTATCGGTAAAAACTCTAAAGTATCCTGGACACAGGTTGAAACCGGCTCCGCTATCACCTGGAAATACCCAAGCTGTATTTTGCGTGGCGATAACAGCGTGGGTGAGTTTTATTCTGTTGCATTAACGAATAATTTCCAGCAAGCCGATACCGGCACCAAGATGATTCACCTGGGTAAAAACACCAAGAGCACAATTATCGCCAAGGGTATTTCGGCAGGTAAAAGCGACAGCAGCTACCGGGGGCTGGTCAAGTTTGGCCCCAACGCAGAAAATGCCCGCAACTACACTCAGTGCGACTCACTGCTCATCGGCGACAAATGCGGAGCCCACACCTTCCCTTACATCGAGAGCAAGAATAAAAGCGCCATCATCGAGCATGAGGCAACTACCTCAAAGGTCAGTGATGATCAACTCTTCCTATGCCAGCAACGAGGCATGGATGCAGAACGAGCCGTATCAATGATTGTAAACGGCTTTTGTAAAGAGGTATTCAAAGAGTTGCCGATGGAGTTCGCCGTAGAAGCCACCAAGTTACTGGAAGTCAGCCTTGAAGGCTCGGTCGGCTAACCACGACCTGGTTAAATCACGGCCCGGTTTAATCACGAACTAGCTAATACCCAGTAGAATATTTATAAAGCTGTTCATCAATACTATGAGCAACGATTCAGTGTTTGAGAGAGATAGTAATGTTAAAAATTAGCAACTTACAAGCATCAGTCGAAGGAACCCAGATACTAAAAGGGATTGACCTGGAAGTTCGCCCTGGAGAAGTTCATGCCATCATGGGGCCTAACGGATCAGGAAAAAGCACCCTGTCTCAAGTACTGGCTGGCAACGAAGCCTATGACATTACCGGCGGTGACGTCACTCTCGATGGCAAGTCGCTAATCGAAATGCCAACCGAACAGCGCGCACGAGAAGGTATTTTTCTAGCCTTTCAATACCCTGTTGAAATTCCCGGTGTCAGCAACCTGCAATTTCTCAGAACCGCAATCAACAGCATTCGTGAGTACAACGGCGAAGAAGAAATTGATGCCGTATCCTTCATGAAGCGTGCCAAAGAAAAAATCAAACAGGTTAATCTCGACCCTGCATTCTTGAAGCGTGGCGTTAATGAAGGTTTCTCTGGCGGAGAGAAAAAGCGCAACGAGATCATGCAAATGCTGATGCTTGAGCCGAAACTGGCGATACTCGATGAAACAGATTCAGGGCTTGATATCGATGCTCTGAAAGTAGTGGCCGATGGTGTTAACGCGCTGCGAGCGCCTGATAAGTCAGTCATTATGGTGACACACTATCAGCGGTTACTCGACTACATCGTACCAGACTATGTGCATGTACTCGCGAAAGGAAAGATTATTAAATCCGGCGGCAAAGAGTTAGCCCTGGAACTGGAAGAGAAAGGCTATGGCTGGCTTGGCATTGACGAACAATAGTGACGATCAAGCGTCTTAATGATCGAACGTCTTTACTGCACAGAATCGTCACTACCGAACGTAGTGGCCAACGCAAACAAGACTGCCAAGCCCTTAAGTTAACCCGATTGCCAAGCTGTGTTTAGAATTTCAGGAGTCATTGAATGAGTGCGACACTCAATTTCCCAAACGCTTTTGTTGATGCATCAAAAGCACTAAATCATGATGAAGCCCGCTCTTCAGCCCCGTGGCTGGTGGCCTTCAGGGAGAGCCAACAGCACCAGTTAGAGCAATGCGCTTTGCCTACAAGAAAAACTGAGGATTGGCGCTACTCCAGTCGACACCTGAAAATGACAGACGCAGTGGCTGCACCTTTACAGGCGATCACTGAGTTCACCCCCAACAACGATTTCGTAGACCTGGATGGGTATCTGGTTGTATTCGTAAACGGGCACTTTGATGCCAGCAAATCAAGGCTGCCTGAGAGCGATCAGTTAACCATTAAACCATTTTCAGCACTATCAAACGAAGAAGCTGAACAGGTTATTGCCAGCTCTATTCCTTCTGGCGACGACACTGCTGACGCGCCCGGTACACTTGCTTCAGGTACACAGTTTCCATTTGCTGCAATCAATGCATCCTACTTGTCAGACGGGGTTTATATCTCCGTCTCAAAAAATGCAAAAATTGATAAACCAATACAAGTGCACTTCTACTCTGAAGGCCACGGAACCAATGCAGCCCGAGTGTTTTTTGTCGCAGAGCAAGGTGCTGAAGCAACCTTGATTGAAGAGTTCAGTGGCAACACCGAGTCTGAGCTCCTGACGGCCGGTGTAACCGAAGTGGTACTCAACGCGCAGGCCGAACTGAACTACATCCGCTTGAACACCGAGCAAGAACAGATCTCCAATGTAAGCCTGACCAAAGTGACTCAGCACAGAGATAGCCGATTTAACAGTTACAACATAGGCCTGGGTGGAAACCTAAGACGGCACGATCTTAAAGTTAAGCTTATTGAGCCCGGTGCCGAGTGCTCGCTGGATGGTGTTTGCGTAACCCTTGAAAAACAGCACTACGACAATCACACCGAAATCGAGCATATTTCAGCTCACTGTCAAAGTGAAGAAAACTACCGTTGTATTGCGGGCGACAGCTCCCATATTGTATTTAATGGCCGCATTATGATTCATCGTGATGCGCAGAAAACCTCGGGGGCAATGAGCAACAAGAACCTTCTACTTTCATCCAATGCTGAGATTGATACCAAACCCGAGTTAGAGATTTACGCAGACGATGTCAAGTGTGCACATGGAACCACCATTGGCCAACTGGACGAAGAAGAGCTCTACTACCTTGTTACACGCGGTATTGCGCCAGACCATGCAGCGACCATGTTAACCCTTGGTTTTGTAAATGAACTGGTGCAGAAAATCCCAAATGAAGTCATCAAAGAAAAGGTTGAAGCGCGCCTCGAAAACTTGATAAAAAGCGCCTTCCAAGAGGTCTAAACAGACATGAATCAGCAGGCAGTAGATACAAGTGGCAACAGCAAAGTGATTTTCGACATCAATAATGCGCGCAACGCCTTTCCTATATTAAATCAGGATGTGAACGGCAAACCGCTTATCTATCTCGACAATGCAGCCAGTGCACAAAAACCCGATGCGGTTATACAGTCGATCAGCGACTACTACTGCCATGACAATTCGAATGTCCACCGCGGTGCGCACACTTTGGGCGATAGAGCCACTGCAGCCTTTGAAGGAGCCCGAGAAACCGTTAGAGGTTTTCTCAACGCAAAAAGTACCAAAGAGATCATCTGGACTGGCGGAACCACCGAAGCCATCAACCTTGTTGCCAATGGGCTGACTTCATCTCTTAAAGCGGGCGATGAGATTATTGTCAGCCGCATGGAACACCATGCGAATATCGTCCCATGGCAAATGCTGGCGGAACGCACTGGCGCGACACTCAAAGTTATTGAAATCAATGAGTCGGGCGAACTGTTAGAAGGCGCGTTTGATCAGCTACTGAACGAACGCACCAAAGTGGTTGCTGTCACACATGTATCCAACGTTTTGGGCACGATTAACCCAGTTAAAGAGATTATCGATAAAGCCCAGTCGGTCGGCGCAACAACGCTGATTGATGGCGCGCAGGCGGTTCCTCACTTTCTGGTTGACGTTCAAGCCTTGGACTGTGATTTTTACGTGTTTTCATCTCACAAGCTATTCGGCCCTACGGGAATTGGCGTTCTTTACGGCAAGGAAGAGAAACTAAACGCACTTCCCCCCTACCAGGGCGGAGGTGAGATGATCGAAAGAGTGACTTTCGAGAAAACAACCTATAACGAACTTCCTTATAAATTTGAGGCAGGCACCCCGCCCATCAGCGAAGCAATAGGTCTGGCCAAAGCGATTGAGTATTTCACCGCATTTGATCGCCACTCCATAGAGCTTTATGAAAACAATCTATTGAACTATGCCAACTCAATGGTCAGCAGCGTTCCAGGGATGCGTGTTATAGGCAACGCATCTAACAAGGTTCCTGTTATGTCGTTTATGATCGACGGACTTCACCCAAGTGATATTGGCACGTTGTTAGACCAGCAAGGCATTGCCATCCGCACTGGGCACCATTGCGCCATGCCGCTCATGGACTTCTATGGCTTACCGGGAACAGCAAGAGCGTCATTCGCCTTCTACAACACCCAGGCCGAAGTTGAAAAGTTTTTTGAAGGGTTGCAAAAAATCCAACGTCTTTTTGCCTAATCATAATAGGTAAAAAGCGCTTCACCAGACGTTGAGTTGAGGAATTACAATGAGCACCGAACAATATACACCTGATGTGAATATCACGATGACAGAATCTGCCATCAAGCACATCCGCAAAGAGATAGCCAAAAAGCCTGACTGCCAGGGCATCCGCCTAAGACTTGAGACCAGCGGTTGCTCAGGCTACATGTATGAGACATCACTGGTCAGTAAAGAAGAAGCGCTTGAACAGCAAGACAATGACCAGATTTTTACGCCATCAGACGACGTAAAACTATTTGTCAGCAAAAAGCACCTGCCTATATTAAATGGTACCGAGATCGACTTTGTTACTCAGGGCTTAAACTCCGTGCTCCATTTCAATAACCCTAACGCCACAGCCGAATGCGGTTGTGGCGAAAGCTTTACCGTAGTCTGAGGTTTCGATCTGATGGAAAGAGAGGTTGTATTAACCAAACGCGATTGTGAAGCGAGATTAGTGCCGGCTGGCACCGAGATCATGATCCCTAAAGATACCTTTGTAACGATCACACAAGCGTTAGGTGGTACGTTCAGCGTCGCGGTGAACGGTAATCTCGCCCGAATTGAAGGGAAGGATGCCGATGCGCTGGGCAAAGAGATCAAGTTTGAGAACTTCGAAACCCCGGCAGATGGCACTATCAACGAAAACCAGGTATGGGAAGCATTAAGACAGTGTTTCGACCCTGAAATCCCAGTCAATGTGGTAGATTTGGGTCTGATCTATAACTGTTCGGTTGAAAATAAAACCGACAAAGGCAATGTCATCAAAATTGACATGACGCTTACCTCCGCTGGATGCGGCATGGGGCCAGTGATCGTCGAAGACGTAAGATCAAAGGTTCAGCAGGTTCCTAATGTTGATCATGTCATCGTGGATTTGGTTTTTGATCCACCCTGGAGCAATGATATGCTAACCGATGAGGCAAAGCTCGAACTAGGCATGCTCTAGAAAGCGGCCCGTCATCCCTGATTCCGCTTCGCTGCATCAAGGCTACAAAAACAGCGATAAGCGCATCGTAGCCGTGATGAAAGGAGGCACGACTGGAATCAAGGAAATGGTCACAATTGAACACAAAAACCCTGATTCCGCTTCGCTGCATCAAGGCTACAAAAACAGCGATAAGCGCATCGTAGCCGTGATGAAAGGAGGCACGACTGGAATCAAGGAAATGGTCACAATTGAACACAAAAACCCTGATTCCGCTTCGCTGCATCAAGGCTACAAAAACAGCGATAAGCGCATCGTAGCCGTGATGAAAGGAGGCACGACTGGAATCAAGGAAATGGTCACAATTGAACACAAAAACCCTGATTCCGCTTCGCTGCATCAAGGCTACAAAAACAGCGATAAGCGCACCGTAGCCGTGATGAAAGGAGGCACGACTGGAATCAAGGAAAGCCGCTGGCAGTACGATAAACCTGGAACAGATTAAACAGATTGGACGATTAGATGACCACGAACACACACGCTCAATTTACTCAGAATGATTTTGGTGGCCCAATCAATACTGATGAAATACTCGATACGTTTGAGTTTTTAGATGATTGGGAAGAACGGTATGCCTATATTATTGATCTGGGCAAAAAGCTTCCTGAGTTTCCTGAAAGTGAAAAAATCGAAGAGAACTATGTTCATGGCTGCCAAAGCCAGGTTTGGCTCATTCATTATCTCGATGAGAAAAGCGGCAAGTTATACCTTCTGATCGAAAGCGATGCGCTGATAGTCAGAGGCTTGGCTGCCGTTGTTTTAGCCGCCATGAATGCCAAAACACCCGCCGAACTACTTGCCGTTGATATAGAAGGACTATTTGAGAAAATGGATCTTATTCGACATGTTAGCCCTACCCGCGGTAACGGGTTGCGTTCAATGGTAAAAAAAGTTCAGCGTATTGCTGAGCAGATGGTATAAGCCATACATTAAGTCGCTGATAGAAGCGCTAAACTAATTCATCCAACCCTTCCCATAAAGGCCACAATTACAGCCCTGTAAACGTAGCCTTGATGCAGCGAAGAGGCTGTGAAAGTATTAACAAGCAAGAGATTCTTTGACTTCAAAACGAACTCGAAGCGAATCTGGCGTCATTACAACGGCCTTTATAATTATTGTCTGTAGAAACAGGTAATACTTATAGGCCTTTAAATATAGCTCTGGGCTCCTTCTATTAAGGCGAAACAGAGCTTTATTTTTTATCTCCTCAAGGAGCCTGTCGAACCCCAACACATTAAGTGCACGTGTGAGATTATAACATAACGCCATTAAACTAAACTCAGCCGCTACCTTCTCTTGGCCTCTTAGCAGGAAGTGGCTCCAACCTGCTCTAGATTTCATCGTGCCAAATGGGTGCTCAACGAGTGTACTTCGCTCGCGCATTTTTCCTTTGCTTACCTTCATTCGTTCTTGATGAGCTGTGAGCAGGTCTGCATTCTCACTTCGCCACACGACTCGGCAAGGTATTTTCTCCCCAAGACAGCTTGCTTTTTGGGGGCAGCTTTTACAGACTGTTTCTGATGCACTGAAGCGATGAAATACTTGTCCGTTCTGTGTGCGGGGCGACCCTCGTTGGTTTAATGACTCTCCTGCAGGGCACACATAATGATTTTTCCTCGCATCATATATGAACTGGTCTTTTGTGTACCTTCCCTTTTTCCCTTTACCCCCCGTTTTAGGCTTGGGAACATAAGGTGTTATCTTATCTTTTACACACTTAGCAATATGCGCCCCGCTGTAATAGCCCGCATCAGCAAGCACTTCTAACTCATCTGAATTCAGTATTTTCTTTGCTTTTAGCGACATTGGGTGCAATTGTTTAAGGTCGTTTGGCTCCGTTGTGACTTCTTCGCAAACGATCAAGTGATGCTTGTTATCTACTGCTATCTGTACGCTGTAGCCGGATACCTTTTGAGTTCCTTTGTTCAGTAAACGGGCATCTTTGTCTGTACTGCTCTCTTGTGTTTTTTTAGATTTTTCTAACCTTTTTAATTCGCTCTCTTTATCTTGTTTTTCTTTTTTCCAGTCTTCGAGTTGCTGAAGCACTTTTTCCAGTTCAATATCACTGGGCTTGTTTTCTTCTTCCTTTTCCTGCGCATCTTGCTGATCTAGCTCGTTCTGCCATTGCTCGATATGCGCCTCTAGCTTTTTGAGCTTCTTCTTGAGACCTGTGGTGGTCGTAAAGCTCTTGCGGCTCGCGCTTCCTTTAAAGAAACTGCCGTCAATAGCAATGCACTGGCCTCCAAACAACGAAAGTTTCTTGCAGAATAAAATAAACTCTTTATGAGTCTCCCGAATCGCACGCCGGTTTTGGCTGCGAAAATTAGCGATCGTCTTATAGCTTGGCTTAAGCCCTTGAACTAACCACATCACCTCTATATTACGGTGGCACTCTTGTTCCAACCGACGACTCGACTTAATGCGGTTTAGATATCCGTAGAGGTAAAGCTTGAGTAACGCACCGGGAGGGTAGGCAGGCTGCCCGCTATTAACCTTGTTTTCTAAGGTATGTTGATAGCCGAGCTTTCCTAAGTCTAAACATTCAACATAGGCATCAAGGGCTCTGATGGGATGCCTCTCATGCACGTAGTCATCCATATGGCTCGGAAACAAATCCCCTTGATCGCGGGAGTGTGTTTTCTTGTATTGTCTTCCCATTTTCTTATATCTTCGAAGTCGTTAGGCGACGATATTATACAGCGGGGAGCCTATGGATACTTTCACAGCCTCGAAGCGGAATCAGGGTTTATTTGTCACTTCTGAGCTCCGCAGCACGGTCAGCTACATCCCTTGATTCCAGTCGTACCTCCTTTCATCACGGCTACCAGATACCCAGTATTTAATGCCGTTCTCATCGCGTTGCCCCCTCTCATCGCGCTGCACGGAGCCCAACGAAACCAAGATTTTCATTCAGGCAAGTCGCCTACCAGGCAATCAACAAATCATCCGGCTGAATATTCAGCCTTCCACTATCAACAGAGATCGTTCCCGTTGAAAATGATGGGTGCACCTGAGACACCGTTAAAGCGGCTTTGGCATTCGTCAACTCAGTACCCGCCAGCAAATCAGCATCATAAAAGCGATAGGTTCTATAAACCGCCAATTGATCGCCCGGCCGTATTCCTGCGGCGGCCCCTGAAGCAAAGTGCACTGTTTTACCGTCAGTCCGGGTAATTCTAGCCATGAATGGCTGGCAACGCATCGCGCCGTTCACTTCCTGGGCAGCCCCCTCAAGCAACTCCGCAACCCCCTTGCCATAAGGCGTCTTAAAAAATGAAGCCGATGCAAATCCAGTTGACTCATTGGGGTCTGCATTCCATACATCCGTTAGCCTGTAGCTTTTCTGAAATACAATTGAACCGCTAAAACCATCGTGAATAAAAACGTCCACGACAAACCGCCTATTTCGATCGGCCATCCGCCAAAAACGCTTCGTCGCACTCCATACTGAATTTCCAAACGCAGTCTCATCAGCAACCGACAAATCTCTTACAATGCCAGAGACAATAAACTGAACCCCCATCTGCTGGGCATATTGCACAACTTTAGTTAACGTGCGCTGGCTGGTTTCGGTCGTTGGCGCATTGATCGGTTCATCATACAACTGGTATTGGCTAGACTCGTGAACCACCAGGTTGTCACGCTCATGCAACCGCTCTTTCAAATAACTTGGGAGCTTGCGGTCAATATCATTCAAAGCACCTAAAATAGCCTGCCGCGGATATTGAACAGAAAACCCCAAGACAGCAACCTCTTTTTTATAACCGTTAGCAGCTCCACTCGGACAGACGCTCTCCGAAACAACATCAGCAGAAACAGTAACAACCACCTTTTTCTCAGTTACTTTTTCTTCAATAATATTAGCCCGTTTTATTCTTGCTGCGGAACTAACACCGACCGAATCACTTTGCAAAACTCCATTAGTTACTGCCGTATTACTGTTGACCGTAGCCCCTACAAGTAATGACGCTTCGCGGAGCGCATTTTTATAGGCGCTGAGCTTTGCTGTCTCAACATCATTGTTAAGTATCTCCGCATCGGCTGTAACGGTTACCCACTCGGCACTTGCTGTGCCGGCACCTAGAACCAAGGCCAGAAAAAATACTAACATGCCCTCTAGTTTCATCACTCTGCCCCTCCAACCTCAGCTCGCAGCCCGCTGTTTAGTGTAGATAAAACAAACCACCACCATGATCGGCAGAGTCTGTAACAGGCCGTTTCTCAGTCATGCTATGATCTGCTGAACCCACCAACATAGAACAAACATTATTATACGATGGTCCATTTGCAAGACATCTGCGCAAACCGGGTGATATCACCATTTCTACAATGGTTTCATACCCTCCCCCCTTCAGGCGATTCACCGAAATTACTTTTGCCCCTCTAATATTTGAGTCAACAATTGTTCTTAATTGGTCATTTTCCATAACAATGTCCTGAACCTTTGATGAGCCAAATACTTGTGTACCATAAACCCTTTCAGCCAATGCCCTATAGGCATCCAATTTAGATGCTCGCATTGCCATTAACAACTTTCTTTCAGAGGCTGCTTTCCGTGTTGTATCCAACGCACCATATCCAGTAACTCTTATCACTATTGGCTGCAAGCTTTCCTGTTTCGGCGCTGGAGTTTGAGCCGTCATAGATGGCTGAACGGCGAGTTGGGGCACAGCGTTAGCACCGCAAGTATTGCAATCATCATAGTCGTGGTACCCGCCCCACCAATAATGGGAGCACCCGCTTAAAAGAATAGATATCGTTACTACTATAATTTTTCTTGTCATGCCAAACTCCTGATAGACACAGTAATATTTCTTTCATCATGAAAAATACATGCCAAACCTAATTAACAAACGATTAATGCCAGCAAAATTACTTATTATCCGGTATATATTGCCAAAGATATTCGATACAAAAGCGGCAATTAAGAGATTTCTTGTTAGCTTTAACAACATCGCCCCTTTAATATCGGGGCAATATTATTGGTCAATACATAAAGGAGTTAGTACGGCTGGGGAACAAGTCTAATAGGCTGAACAGCAACAGGAATCTGCATTTGTTGATTGCAGCACCCGCAGGCTGACGAACGGTGGCTATGATGATGAGCACATCCCGAAACAATCAAAGTTATAGTCCCTAACGCAAGAATTTTAATCATTTTTTTCATATACGATCCTTTTGTTTATTGTCTCTTTCACAGCACTTATCGGCCCGCTTAGCGATTCCTTTAATCAGTTTATTAATTTTTATACGGCAAACCCCATCCTCAGAACAAGGGAACTTTATTGCCGCTCAGTGAGCTTATCAATCATCTAAGATTCGCTACAAACAAACACATTTTGCTGCTTCAAAATACGCAATATTCTCCTAGACTGAAACTAATGTCATCAGTACTCAGCCTGCAACGGCCAGTACGTTGTCGCTGTTAATCCACATATCTTATTGTGAATAAACCTGAAGGATCTAATCATCATGAAGCAAAAACTCCTGGCTCTTTCTATTGGCGTTATTGTTGCTGGCAGTCAGACTGCTGTTGCTGCACCAAACCCATTTCAAGACGCACGATCATTTGCGATGGGTGGAACCGGTGTGGCCTCATCTAGCCCTGCCAGTGCCAGCTTTCACAACCCCGCATTACTGGCCATCAAACACGAAGAGAAACACGATGGGTTTGGCCTTATACTCCCCTCAGCGAATGCAAAGTTCGCCGATGATGAAGACGTTGTTGACCAAATTGATGACATTCAGAACGAAATTGACACATTTAACTCAGCAGTAAATCGTAACGACCAGGCAGCCGTTCAGGCATCTGCCGCAAGGTTGAGCAGTCAGTTCTCAAAGCTCGATAACGACACCGCAAGAGTAGACGTAGGAGTCGGTGCCGCACTGGTGATTCCCAACAAAGCACTTGCCGTTAGTGTATTTCTTGATGGCACGGTAAAAGGCACCGTAAGAGGTGATATCAGTGATAGTGATATCGCCTATCTCGATGCCGTAGCAGCAGGTGCACCTCCAGCAGAAATAGACGAAACCACGTTGACATCAGAAGCCACCGCTATCGTTGGCGGTATTAGTGAATTCGGTGTTAGTTTTGCGACAGCACTGGATCATAATGGCAATACTCTTACCCTGGGGGTTTCGCCAAAATACGTCTCTCTCGTTACTTACGAATATACCGCCAACGTTGCATCGTTCGATGATGACGACTTTGATTCAGACGAGCACGAAACAGACGACAGCACATTCAATATGGATCTAGGGGTCGCATACCAGTTTGGTGACAGCGGCCAGTGGATTACAGGGCTTTCAATTCGAAACGTAATACCTACAGATCTTAAAACAAAATCCGGTATTAGCATGGATGTAGACCCGCAAGCCACCGTGGGTGTGGCATACACTCGAGACATATTCACACTGACCGCCGACCTGGATTTAACGGAGAACAAAGCATTTGGCTTTGAAGATGATAATCAGTTCATCTCTGTTGGCGGCGAGTTTGACCTGTTAGACATTGCACAGTTCAGAGTCGGTGCGAGGCATAACTTCGGCAGCAGCAACGATAGCGAAGGGGTTGAGGAAGACAGCCAGTTTACCGCAGGTTTGGGGTTTTCGCCCTTCGGCGTCCATATCGAACTCTCAGGTTTGGTCAGCAGCACCGAGTACGGGGCGGCGGCTGAGCTTGGATTCACCTTTTAGTTAACGGTATACCTTCCACCCCAAGGTGTGTGGCAGTCAGCCCACACCTTTTCTACTACCTTGAATGCTGATCCCCCCTAAGATGGTTTAGTCCTCATAAAAAGTGACATATAAAACCTCTGATTTCACCAAATTTGTCAAATCGAGTCATGAAAAATTAATTAAATTCACGTATCATGCGCGCCAGAAATTAATACTTCTTGAGGCACAAGGTAATGTCGATTAAAAACGCTTTTTATGCACAATCTGGCGGTGTAACTGCTGTTATCAACGCATCTGCATGCGGAGTGATAGAAACAGCAAGAGCTAACAGCGATAAAATAGGTACTGTTTACGCTGGGCGAAATGGAATTATTGGCGCGCTTAGGGAAGAGCTGATTGATACCAGCCTCGAAACCAAAGAAGACATTGCCGCACTTCGCCACACCCCCAGTGGCGCCTTCGGTTCGTGCCGCTACAAGCTGAAAAACTTCGAAGAAAACAAGCGCGAGTATGAGCGCCTTATCGCAGTATTCCAGGCTCACAACATTGGTTATTTCTTTTATAACGGTGGCGGAGACTCTCAGGATACAGCGTATAAAGTGTCTCAACTAAGTGAAAAAATGGGTTACCCGATTACCTGTATCGGTGTGCCAAAAACAGTTGATAACGACCTTCCTTTTACTGACAACTGCCCAGGCTTCGGCTCTGTGGCGAAATATGTTGCTATTTCAACGCAGGAAGCCGCCATGGACATCGCATCCATGTGCGAGTCATCAACCAAGGTGTTTATCCTCGAAGTGATGGGGCGTCACGCAGGCTGGATTGCAGCAGCCGGTGGTTTGGCAGGTAAAAATTCTACCGAAGCACCACATATCATTCTGTTTCCTGAAGTTGCATTTGACCGCGAGAAGTTTCTCGCTCGCGTCGAAGACAGTGTTAAAAAGTATGGTTACTGTGTGGTCGTTGCTTCAGAAGGCGCACAATATGAAGATGGTCGTTTCGTTGCTGATGCAGGCCAGAAAGACGCCTTTGGACACACCCAGCTAGGCGGCGTTGCACCAGCGCTGGCTAATATGGTTAAACAAGCGTTAGGCTACAAATACCACTGGGCCGTTGCTGACTACCTTCAGCGCGCAGCACGTCACATATCCTCAGCAACCGATGTAGACCAGGCCTATGCAATGGGCAAAGCAGCGGTAGAGTTTGCAATTGAAGGCCGCAACGCGGTAATGCCGATCATCGTTCGTGAGCCCGGCGAACACTATAAGTGGACAATAGGCGAAGCACCTCTTAGCCAAGTAGCAAACCAAGAGAAGAAAATGCCTATTCACTACATTACCGATGACGGGTTTGGGATCACAGAAGAGTGCCGCCGTTACCTGGAACCACTTATTCGTGGTGAAGACTACCCTCCTTATCAACACAACGGTCTGCCTAAGTACGTCAAGTTGCAGAACACGTTGACTGAAAAGAAACTCAGCACTAGTTTTGATATATAGTTTTGATATATAGTTACGATGCACGTTTAGAAAGGGCTGCTCATTGAGTGGCCCTTTTTTATGCTTAACCATATCGCAAAGACCAAGTAAACCACTTCACTTCAACCTGTTTGTAACAAGGGGCGCGACCTGATGCATTTCTTTCAGGTCAGGGTATCGGCCTTGCGCCAGTCAAAGATATCATCAGCAGCTACCGCGGCAGTATTGAGCTTTCCCGCTCTTCACTAGGCGGGTTAGCGGTCAAACTTCAGCTATAAAGCTTAAATTGTACTAGCTATCAGAAGGGCTACTCTCTCTAATCATAATAGATGACACAAGCATCAAACCTTTCATCCACGCGGCCTTTTCGGCTTCCGAAAAAGGTCGATCGGAGATATCATCAAGCGCCTCTATCAACGTAGAGGCGACAATGTCATAGTCCTCTTGGCTAATATTCAAGTGCCTGTGCTTTCTCCCTAATATGAGTAGCTGCCCTTCAAGTGCTTCCAGGTACTCCAAGCCATTGATAACGACATTTAACATTGCAATGAATTTTACTCTCTGGAGTTCTTCTTTTCCCCTGAATAGCGGGCGATAATCTGGACGCTTTTTGAACAAAAGATCATAAAAGTGGGCAATAGCCGCTTCCTCTTTTCCAACCAACTTGTTCCAGCTAGATTGAATGATACCGATATCTTCATCATTCATTGAGATAGAGACCTTCCATGATTCAAGTGTGAGTTTGGTTATAAGACTAATTGTTTTGCTCTCCATTGCAACACATTGGATGCTTTAAAGCGCTCTCCTCTCTCTTCTCTCCGAAAACCGAAAGCAGATAATACAGTTTTAGCTGCTAACGTAAAAATTAGCAATAATTAAAACGAGTATCTGGCGCTCAACACGCAAGCTAGGCATTACACGACTCTGCCTCTCTCTCCTTTAGCCAAGTTGCCGTTTCATCCCATGCTATCGCTGGCATATAGGACTGAAAAAAACCAAAGTGGCCGATATTGTCCACACCATAGTCCTCTGCCTGCCTTACTACGACCTCTGTTTTTGCGCTTTTGTAATAACCGGCCAATGCCTCTACTGACTTGAGAGGCCCGTACATCAAATCATCTGCGATACAGTAAAACCGTATTTTATGGTCATACTTTTCAAACCCGTCTCTTACCGGAGCTCCTTTTCGATCCACAATGTAATGCCTGCTTCGGCACCAATACGCCCACTGCAAGGCAACGCCTTTAGGCAGATCTTCAGAGCCGAGAAGAACCCCGGGCATTCGCCCAAATAAGTACGTCGCAACAGGAATAGCAAAATACATCACACCGTAGAATTTTAGTTTCTCTACCCCGCTCCAGTGACCAATATAGCCACTTTGCGACGCAACCGCCAATACGGCCTTAATACTGTTATTGCTGGCGGCTAACCCTATTAGTTGACCGCCGACACTATGCACTACAGCGGTAAAGAATTTTTCAGGATAATACTCGTTTACCCACTGTATAACGCCCTCTAAGTCCTTTCTGCCCCAATCAGACATGGAAGGTGTTTTCCCCTTCCAGTTATCGCCTACCTTGCTGCCTCCAATACCACGATAGTCATAAGTCAAGACGGTAAAACCACGCTCGCATAGATGTATAGCATAAAGGTCATAGTAGCTGCGCTTAACACCGGTAGCAGAACAGACCATAACAAAGGTGTTGTTGGGTTGTGCTGGCAAATACAGTGTCGATGAAATTGGAAATTGGTCGGTCGCTAAAATACAGATGCTCTGTTTATTCATTGTCTGCCACCCCTTTTCAGCAATATCTCAAATCACTCAATCAAAACAAGGATATCGACAAAAATAGCCTCCAGACAAACGATAAAAATTCAGCTTCAAGTGACACTAAATCATCCGATAAATAAACCACTCCCCTTTCCAACTGGGTCTAACAAAACACACTCACTACTCATCACTCATCACAGATCAGCAAAAATACTTTTTATCCAGTCATTCACAGCTTTCACTCCAGCCGTTGGTTCTGTTCCTTTCGCTTCCCCGGAATTTTCCCGGTATACCAGATAAACTTTCTCGTCAGATGAAAGGCTCACATCAAACGGGGCAACCAGCGTCTTATTCTTGATTCGGGTTGGAATGCAGCGCACATCCATGAGTGTAAAACCCAACCCCTGTTCAGCAGCCTGAATCATAGATTGGATGCTATCCAGCCATAAGTCCTGTGCGTTGACCTCATAGGTAAACCCATTCTGCTTTGCCAAAATCGCCCATAGGCTTTTCAAATAGGCATTATGTATTAGAGGTTGACGAAGTAAGTCTTCAAACGAGCGAACATCATGCTGTTCTAAAAGCTCAGGCGAACAAAGTGGTGTAAGATTGACCGGCACTAACGCTTCACTTACCGTTCCCGGCCAGTCGCCTTTACCAATTCTTACAGCCACATCAATATTAGAGTTTTGAAAATCCAGGCTTTGAGAGGTAGAGCCAATCTTAAGCTCAATATTGGGATGTTGCTGCTTAAACCTTTTGAGTTGAGGCACCAATAGTTCAGTTGCAATAAATGGAAAGGTATTCAGGTTGACCGAGTTTTCCTGACCCGCGTGACATAACTTGTTGGTTGCTCGCTCAATGCTCCACAGCGCACTGTTTATTTCAGCAAAATAGAGCTTTCCCTCAGGCGTCAGATCAATAGCGCGATTATGCCGCAAAAACAGCTTTACAGAGAGGTACGCTTCAAGCTGTTTGATCTGGTGGCTTACAGCAGAGGGGGTTACGCAGAGTTCATCTGCGGCATTTTTAAAGCTCAGGTTTCTCGCCGCAGCTTCAAAGGTTCTTAATAACGGTAGTGAGGGCAGTTTTTTAAACATAAACCAAGACGTATCTAACCACTGAAAAGTGAAATCAGCCTATACTAAATAGAGTAAATTATCGAGACTCATATAGTTTGTGAGGGCTTATGCCGTACTTTACCATGCGAGACGGTAAGACACTCTTTGTTCGAATAGTTGGCACAGGCAAACCTTGCCTGGTGCTGCACGGGTTTGGGATGCACTCAGGTCACTGGCTGCCGTTCCTTGCTCCATTTCTCACTCAGCATCGCTTTATTATTCCCGACCTTAGAGGATTTGGGCAATCACACCTGACTTCTTACAACAAACCCTGTGTGCTCACCAACAATGTCGAGGATATCAACGATATTCTCGATCACTTAAGACTCGCGAAGGTTGGCCTGATTGGTATTTCAATGGGCGCGTTCACCGCACTTCAGCTGCACCGGTTAACCGGCTTTGACAGAATCCACCATTACCTCAACATAGATCAATCCCCCCTGGTTATTAACTCTGAACACTGGCAGTGGGGAATATTTGGCCAGCAAAGTGAAGCCCGGTTAAACCGGTTTAAGGATATTCTTTCAGTGATCAAAGAGTTCAGCCCCAACACGCCTTACGAGGCATTACCCCTCTATTTAAGAAAAGCGATGTGGAATGAATTGGGTAAGTTTATCGGTGCTGCCGTGCCACAGTTAGCATTAAAAAAAGCCGCACGAAAAATATGCAGAAAAGAGCGATTTATGAGATCGGTGATGCCTACCGACAACTGGTTTGCCTACATACGCTGTCTAGAATCTTACCTCAGTCAGGACTACGATATGCGCCCCTACCTAGCGGACATTGCTATACCCGTCACCTTGATGATGGGGCGAAAATCAGAAATGTACCCATGGCAGGGGCAGGCTTACATGCATCAGAAGATACCCCGGTCTGAAATCGTCATATTTGAAAAAAGCGGTCATATCCCTCTACTCAATGAACCTTTGCGTTTCACCGTAGAACTGGGGAGGTTCCTGAAATGAAGTGCTATAGACGCAGTAGACGATGCCAACCCTTTTCAGGTCACGGCAACAACACACTCCCGGTGCCATTAACCGTCACACTACATTCGCCGCCCCGATTCAATTTTAATCGGGGCAAGCCTCATTGAAGGCTGGCGGCTGAGAACCGTTTCCAACGTTACAATAACCTTTCCCAGGTCAAACGTAGAACGGGTTCCATAGGTTCCGTTTTTCTGGGCGTATGATTCGGCCTTCTGCTTTATTCGGTCAAGTAAACCTTTGGATGCTTGAATACGAGCCATGGTAAATCTCCATTTGGTTAATCAATGTCGATATTCTCGGCTAATAAATTCGTTAGGTATGTAAGTAATTACCTGTAAGTAGTTCTCAGTAAGTAGATATATGTAGAATGCACCCTTAGATTGGAGCCAGAGGGGAATGGCACTTACTTAAGCTTGTCATCCTCGCGAACGCGGGGATCCATAGGGTTGTAGACTCCGTTCCAAATGGATTCCCGCCTTCGCGGGAATGACTTTTGAGACTAGAGAATGACAGTAGTAGGTCATTATGCCTTAAGTAAGTGCAATTCAAGTCAAAGGGCAAAGATTCTATGGGGATACGGCGACCTGTTCAGCAACATGCTTATCAAACTCGGTGAAGCCGCCAATGTACTGCTGGCCAATAAAAATCTGTGGCACTGTTTCAACCTTTTTGCCCACCGTTTTCTCTAAGTCAGCCTGACTGATTCCTTCTTCAAGGATATCAATAAAGCGGTACTCAAATCCCTTGATCTCACAAAGCTGCTTTGCACGCTGGCAGAAACCACAGGCTGGTTTACCGAATATCGTTACTCTTTTCATCGCCATCTCCTAAACAGTTTAGTGAAAAGCACTTAAGCAACTCTGCTTGAGCACCTCTTAAAGTCAGTGAAAATATAGTATCGGATGCCAAAGAATAGAACTAATTAATAGTTTCAATATGCTTGATAGGGAATACCTAAATTTGGATTCAGTCACACAAAACTGACCGCTCGAAGATCTGCCAGAGCATTAACGAACCGTGATGCCAATCATAATAAGGCTTAGAGATTCATCCAGCACCGACTCCGAAATGCCCCCTTCGACACAGTCAAACCGGCGGTCAAGCATGAGGCTTGAAATACCATGCACCATCGCCCAAGTTGAGTTAGCGACAAGCAGCGGGTCTTTATTAACAAACTCACCTGAATCAATGCCGCGCTGCACCAGGCTGACAATAACCCTAAAAGCATTGCCTCCTGCCTCCTCAAGCTCTGGAAAATCATCGTCAGGTGAGAGCATGGGGCCAAACATTAGACGGTAAAGTTCCGGGTTATCCAATGCAAAGTGGATATATGACTTACCGGACATTTGCAGCGCATCTGCGGCTGAACATTCTGCTTTTAGCGTTGAGTGCGACGCATCGTATAGACGTCTGAACCCTTCCGTTGCCAGTGCAGCCAGCAGTGCAGTTTTATCTTCAAAATGCCGGTACGGTGCCGTTTGTGAAACGCCCACATCGCGCGCAAGTGCGCGCAGGCTGATTTTGTCTGGCCCGTGCAGTCGTAAATGCTCTAATGCCGTATCAAGCAGTGCTTGCTTAAGATTACCATGATGATATGGCTGAACCTGAGCGCCCATAATCTTTTCGTTCCTTTATTTTAGTCATCCCAATCCGGGGAAGTTTGCGATAACCATACTCAATCGTCAACTGAGTAGATTTACATAGTCACTCACAGATACCAATGGTCTGAGGTGCATTCAATTAAATGCCGATGCACGACAACTCATATTAACGTGTTTATAGTGAAAACATTGTTGACACTGATCACTTTAAAGCAATACTATGTTAGCACTGTTTACATAGCAAGTAATGAATGAGGGGTCTGTCATGTTTTCTAAAAAAATTTTTGGGGTGTTGCTTGTTTTCTCCTTCTCTCTACCAGCTGCACAGGCAGAGCAGCAGAGTAGCACCAGCCAGCCCACCGCTTTTCTGGTTGAAACGGCTGAAGTTAACTATTCAGCACGCGGGAAAAACGTTGATGCCAGCGGCAGACTCGCCAACAAGTCAGAGCAAAAACTGTCATTTAAAACCTCGGGGCCTGTCGCCAAGATTCTGGTGGATGAAGGTGATCGAGTAAAAAAAGGGCAGCTTTTGGCTCAACTCAACCAGGAAGAGATCAATGCACAAGTCGCTCAATCCCAATCGGTTTTTGACGAGGCCAAGCGCAACAATGCTCGCTACCAGGCATTATATGAAAAAGGGGTCGTCCCCGTTGAACAACTCCAGTCGGCCGAAACACGGCTCGAAGTCGCTCGTTCCAATTTGAGAATTGCCAAGTTCAACAAACAGCACTCGGTTATTGTTGCGCCCGATGATGGCCGCATTTTGAAGCGAGAGATTGAAGCAAATGAAATGATATCCCCTTTTCAGACTGCATTTGTCATGTCGATGAACAAGGGAGGCTGGGTTATACGCAGTGGCGTAACCGATAAAGATATCGTTCGAATTAACAAAGGTGACCAGACTACGATTCAGTTAGATGCTTACCCGGGCAAGTTACTTAAAGGCCATGTCTCAGAAGTCGGCGCAGCGGCAGACGCCAGAAGTCACTTGTTCGAAATAGAGGTCACGGTTGATACGACAGATTTGCGATTACATTCAGGCTTTATCAGCCGCTTGCTGATTGAGCCTTCACAGCAAGAGCCCGTCGCACTGCTACCTATCGAGGCCATTGTTGAAGCCAAGTCAGAAAAGGCACAGGTTTTTGTGCTCAACGAAGCATTCGAGGTGATTCAAAAAAACGTCGACATCGCGTGGCTTGAAAGTGGTTCTGTTGCCATAAAACCAGGGCTCGAAGAAGGCGTTTCAGTGGTGACCTCGGGCGCCACATACCTCCACGAAGGTGCTGTTGTATCAGTGTTCGGGCACCACTAGCCCGAACACACCTAAAAGTACAACGACTCAATTGATTTCGCTCTGCGTCCTACAGAGATCATACGACAATCCACAGAGATCATATAGCTGCTATGAACATTCCCTCACTTGCGATTAAAAACCACCAATTTACATTGGTGGTTATACTGCTGCTAGTCGCCCTCGGCACAGCCTCTCTGGCGAATATGCCCCGCTCGGAAGACCCTCAGTTTGACTTCCCGATGACAATGACAAGCGTGGTATATCCGGGCACAAACCCCGTCGATATGGAAAAACTGGTCGTCGATCCAATTGAGGATGCCATCAACGAACTGGAAGATATTCACGTAATCCGCACCGACATCGAAGATGGGGTCGCGATTATCCAAACCGAATTTATTTATGGCAGTGACCCTGACGAAAAATATGATGATGTGGTGGCAGCTATTGCCACCATTAGAGACGAGCTACCAGCCAATATTCGTCGGCTTAAAACCGACAAAGTATCCCCCGCCGATATCACTATATTGCAGCTCGCCGTTGCGTCTCCCAGTGCCAGTTACGGCGAGTTAAAACTCATCGCAGAACAACTGGAAAAGAAGCTTGAGCGCGTATCAGGTGTAAAACGCGTAGAGGTTAAAGCCTACCCTGAGCAACAAGTGCAAATTAAAGCGGACCTTATACGACTGGCCGCACTTGATATTTCGTTGGAGGAACTGGCGCAGTCGCTACGGGCTTCTGCTGCCAATATTCCTGGCGGACATGTCAATATTGGGCAACGGCGTTTCACGGTGCAAACCAGTGGTGACTTTAGCAATATTGATGAAATCAGACGCACAATCGTTCGATCTACTGGCGACCACGTTGTTTACGTTCAAGATGTTGCCGAGGTCGCATTTGGCGATGACCTGCCCAGCTACCTCGCGCGCCATCAGGGTGTCCGGTCGGTGTTTGTCACCGTGATTCAACGCAAAGGCAGCAACATCTTTGATATCACCAAAGCCCTGAACGAGGAAGTCGAGCGCTTTAAACCCTCCCTGCCTGACTCCATCAAGGTTGAAACCGTACTCGACCAGAGTGGCAGTGTTGACCAACGTGTCGGGGAGTTTTTTAACAACCTGCTACAAGGACTGTTATTGGTCGGTGTGGCTACCATTTTAGTGCTTGGATTCCGCGCATCGCTGGTAGTGGTGCTGGCTATCCCAATGTCTATCCTTATTGGCTTGGGGTGGCTGGATGTTTCGGGGTTTGGTATCCAGCAAATGTCAATCGCAGGTCTGGTCATCGCGTTAGGGCTATTAGTGGACAATGCCATCGTTGTCACTGAAAACGTCGGTCGTTTTATGCGCGAAGGTCATGACCGGCTAACCAGCGCGGTTAAAGGCTCATCACAGGTTGCCTGGGCGGTAGTCAGCGGCACGCTCACAACCATTCTGGCATTTTTCCCAATACTGTTACTCCCTAGCCACTCCGGTACGTTTATCAGATCAATGCCGGTCACCGTTGTAATTACACTTATCGCATCGCTCGTGATAGCCCTGATGCTGACACCACTGATGGCCAGCCGTGTACTTAAACAAGGCAACTGTGCCAAAAAAGCAAACAGCAATACTGACGAACCCGAGCAGGATGCCCCCTGGGTACTTAAACAAATACACCGCTTTGCCCATGGGCCATACCATCGTATGCTCTCGTTTTCACTTAAGCACCCATGGCTGATAATGGTTGCGTCAATTGCCATACTGCTATCAACGCTGTCACTATTTAAAGAGGTCGGGGTCAGTCTGTTTCCCAAAGCAGAGAAAGCACAAATTCTCGTTAATATCGAAACCGCCGAAGGCTCAAGCTTTGACAAGACCTATGCGTTAGCCGTCGATGTTGAAAAGATAATAGCCAAACACCCTCAGGTGACCAGCGTGACCACCAACATAGGTAAGGGCAATCCACGGGTTTATTACAATATTACTCCTAAGCGCGAAGTGCCAAATTATGCGCAGATATATGTCCAGTTAGAGGACACCCGACAGTACCGGGATGTGGAAGCGTTTATATCGACCCTGCGAGAAGAGTTTAAAGTGCTGCCCGCCGCAAGAGTCACCGTGCAAGAGTTTATGCAAGGGCCTCCGTATGTTGCGCCTATAGCAGTTAGAATCATGGGCGAAGACCTCGAAGCCTTGCGCACGGTTGCTGTTGATATTGAAAATCTGGTCAAGGAAACTGAAGGCACGGTTAATGTTGATAACCCTGTCGCTCGCCATAAAGTTGATATTCGAATCAATATAAACCGGGATAAAGCCGCCCGCTTGCAGATCCCGATTCACGCTATTGATCAGGCGATCCGCACCGCACTGGTCGGCCAAACCATCGGCTCATACAGGGATGAACATGGCGAGGATTACGCCATTGTTATCCGCAGTGCAGGTTCAAAAACACCTCACTTCGACGCGCTAAGAGATGTAAACCTAAAATCTCCCGTGGGTGGAATGATCATGCTCGGCCATCTGGTTGATATCGAAATGAAAAGCATCATTCCTCGCTTTCAACATCACAACCTGGAGCGCATGGCAAGGGTCACCGCTGATGTTAATACTGGCTATCAGACCGAAGCGGTCACCAATGCCATCATTGCAAAGCTTGATCAATACAGCTGGCCAGATGGGGTGCATTATATTATCGGTGGCGAGCAAGAAAACCGTAAAGAGTCATTCGGGGGGATGCTGCAAGCGTTAATCATCGCCCTACTCGGAATTTTCGCCGTGCTGGTGCTACAGTTCAGATCATTTATTCAGCCGTTAATTATTTTTGCCGCCATTCCTTTCGCGATTACTGGCGCAATACTCGGGTTATGGATTACCGGTTACACGTTTTCATTCACCGCATTTATCGGCCTGACCTCGCTGGTCGGAATAGTCGTCAATAACTCCATAATACTGGTGGACTACGCAAACCAGTTAAGAGGTTCAATTTCTAACAACCGCATCGCCGAGAGCAAACAGGATATCGCCAAGGCGATTATAGCGTCAGGGAAAACGCGCCTGTTGCCTATTCTGCTCACCACCATGACTACCATCGGCGGCTTACTACCGTTAACATTAAGCGGTTCATCTATGTGGTCTCCCATGGGCTGGGCTATTATTGGGGGGTTAGTCGTCTCTACATTGCTGACATTATTAGTCGTACCTGTGCTTTACCAGTGGCTTACAAAACCTGAGCCATTGGCTGAAGGCAGAGGCAGAGGAACAACCCAACACTCTCTCATTTAAACACTCACTGATAAATCAACACGATGCTTGAACAATGAAAAACGACCTGTCACATATCGAGAACGTAGTATTTGCCGGCGGTGGAAACCGCTGCTTCTGGCAAGCAGGACTCTGGGATGTTATCGCTGAGCCGCTTAACCTGAAGCCTAAAAGAGTCGTCTCCGTCAGTGCCGGCTCTGCCATGTCATGCGGTATTCTTGCCGGGCAATCCCATGAATGTTTGAGGGTTGTTAAAGCAACGACTGCCAGCAATGCCAAAAACCGTTATTTAGGTAACCTGTTTAAGGCTGCTCCGGTTTTTCCCCATGAACGCCTGTATCGCGAGATGGTCTTGGAGATCATGCAGGGGGACGCTTTTGCCCGACTGAAAAGCGGCCCAACCAATGCCATTCAGGTCGCTAGAATTCCACGCTGGCTCGGGCCAAAAAGTGCCGTGGCGATTGGTCTAATGGCATACCAGTTAGAGAAGAAAATTAAAGAGCCTGTTCACCCCACCTATGGCCGGAAGCTGGGATTTAAGTCTGAGTTTATTAATGCGAGTGACTGCAACACCCCCGAAGAGCTGACCGACCTAATTCTGTCATCGTCCTGCACCCCTCCGATGACGCCAATTATGTACCTGGACAATAAACCCGCGCTCGATGGCGGCCTATTCGACAATGCGCCGGTACATGGGGTGCCAGAAAATAGCGGAGAAACACTGATTCTGCTAACACGCCCCTATCGCTATATCCCGCCCGTTACTGGCAGAATCTATCTATCTCCTTCAGAAAAGCCTCCCGTTGACAGTTGGGACTACACCAACCCAAGCGGTATTCAGCGCACCTTCGATCTGGGCCGCCGCGATGGAGAAGCGCTGTTAAAAACCATCTCTGGATAGCTCAGAGCCTGGCGGATGGATTCAAACCCGTTATTTGTCCTGCCACTTTATAGCCGGTAGAACAAATAACGCCGTACAAAGACCGCTATAAGTTTGCTACAATGCGCTCGAAGAACAAAAATGATTACTCAAGGAGCTGAGGCACTATGAGTCACTGTTTGTCGTTGAAGCCTAACCTCCCTGCGTAAACCAATCGTTTAACTACACTCTCCTCCACAAAAAACGAGACCCACATATGAAAAAGTTAATTTCAGGCCTGGCCTTATTGGCTGCGTCAGTCCCTAACGTCAACGCAGACGAAATTGATAGCGGTTTCTACATCTTCCCTTCTATCGGCTACTTTCTTCTCGACAATAACCGGGAAGCAGATGATGCACCGACAGCAACCTTCGCTGCGGGTTATCAGTTCAACAACCGTTTCTCCACAGAAGCCGCCTACGGCATCATCAACTCAGAGTCTGATATCACCGGTAAAGACATCGATGGCACCTATTACCACGTAGACGGTCTCTACCATTTGAACGACGATACCGACATTCAGCCTTATGTTGTGGCAGGTATCGGTAACATGGATCTTGACGTAGAAGGTACTGAAAACGATGACGAAACCAGCTACAACGCAGGTGCCGGATTCAGACGCCATTTTACTGAAAACCTGTCTCTTCGAGCAGAAGCCAGAATGTTTTACGGTCACGACTCGAACAACAAAGATACCTTGCTGAATGTTGGTTTAGTTTATCTGTTTGGAGGAAGCTCTTCTTCAAGCTACGAAGAAGAGGTCGACTATGACAGTGATGGCGACGGCGTATTAGATAGTGATGACCAGTGCCCGAACACTGAAGCAGGTGCAAACGTTGATAGCGCAGGCTGTGTAATTGTTGCTGCTGTGGTAAAAAAGGATAGCGATAACGATGGCATAGAAGACAGCCTGGATCAGTGCCCTAACACCCCAGCAGGACGCACCGTCGATGCCAAAGGTTGTGAGCTTGATGCCGATCAGGATGGTGTTGTAGATGGTGCAGATAACTGCCCAGACACGCCAGCAGAAGCGAAAGTGGACGAAAAAGGGTGTCAGTTAGTTATTGCAGAAACGGTAACACAGACGCTTAATGTTCAATTCCCCAACAACTCCTCTGTTGTACCTAATAGCGCAAAGTCTGACATTAAAGAACTTGCAGTATTTATGACCTCTTACCCTTCTACAAAAGTGACGATTGAAGGTCACTCCGATAGCACAGGTGAAGCAAAATACAACCAGTACCTTTCTGAAAGACGTGCAAAATCTATCGCTAAAGTACTGGTAGACGAATACGGTATAGATAGTTCTCGCGTAGATGCGGTGGGTTATGGTGAAGAGAAACCCATCGCTGATAACAGCACGGCTGCAGGACGTAAAGAGAACCGCCGGGTAGTTGCGGTTATTGAAGCGACCAAGAAAAGCTAGGCTTTGTAATCAAGCTGATCAGCCAACGCGCAGCGCCTGTTGCGCGTTGGCTTAACAGTACAAATAAGCGCTATTTGCCTGTTTGCCCCCTTCTCTTTCTACTGCATTTCTATCTAAACCCGCACGCTATCTGAATACCTTCAATCGCATGACCAGCACCAGAAAAACACCCACGATGACGCCATACAAATGGGCATCAACTGCGACAGGGCCGGATACCCACTGGGTCATAAATGATATATCGCCATTAATCTGCTCCATTACGACTTTAAACACCGTTAAACCCAGAGCAAAGAGTCGGAAGATCATCGGATAGCTGGTATCCGTCGCAATCGCATAGACCACCAACGCATATAGGCTGCCGGAAAGCCCTACATACCAGCGGATACCTGGGCTGAAAAACCACATCAAAAGGCTAATTAATAACGACGCCACAAGCCACAAACAGAGCGTTCGTGACGGTTTTCCAAGCGGCCTGAACAACGCCAATAACAACGCGAGGCACAGGCCATTCATTAGCAGGTGCCTCCAGTTCAAATGGTCAAGATGGCCCGTCAATACCCTCCACCACTCTCCTGCGGCTATCGCCCCTCGGTGATAACGAGCATCAAACAAATTGAAGTGATCCAGCCCTTCAACAATAATGGCTGGCACTAACAATGCCAATAAAATGGTAAGCGCCTGCTTAGGCCCGACTTGCAGAATTCTCATGTAGTTCTCGTGCTGCTCTCGTGTGATCTGTATAAATATTGCTATGGCTTATTTTGCGGGCCAGCGTAGCACAAAACGCGCGCCACCGAGAACACTGTCGGTTACCGTAACGGTTCCACCGTGCAAGGCTGAATTAAGGAAGGCTGTGTACAGCTCTATCGAGCTTTTGTATCAGATTGTACAAATTTGAATTACGTTAACCTTAAGGCTCACTGGCTAAGCGTGAGAGAATCGTTGCCATCTGGGCATTGCGCTGCTCGCCAAACCCTAGTTTTTTTGCCCAATCGTGACCAATGATCATACACATCATGGTATAGGCAACGCGGTCACCGTTGTTTACCCCTGCCATCTTAAGGTACTGAGCAATCTCATTAAAAAAGAACTGGTAAATATTCGACATCTGTTCGAATGTTTGAGCGCTATGCCCGCCCTGGCCAATCAGCGCAAAGAACACTTCATTCTGTAAGCTGACTTGATGAAAGTCTTCCGAACACAAAAAACTGATCATTTTCTCTAATGAAGGTGAGGCGTCATCCGCCGTAAACTGCTGCAACGCGGACATGTATCTATTAACAACCCGCTCTAAAAAAGCAGTCAACATCTCTTCTCCACCCGAGAAGTAGTGATGAATCATCGGCTGGTTCATGTCTGCTTCTTTAGCAATTTTTCGTTGAGAAGCATTGGCATAACCTTCTCTTAGTATCACTCGCTCGAATGCATCCAGAATAATTTTTCTTTTTTCTTCAGACTTACTGTGGCGACCCATAGCTACTGCTGGCCCTTAATATGAGTGGGAGAGTGATTATATACATTGTCAAAACACGATGATATGATTCGTTTATATATTTATCAATCGATAAATATATAAAAAAATACAACAGATTAAGCAGGACAATAATAATGACAAGGAAAACGATACTCTCGGCTGTTGGATTGGTTATCGCTTCATTCGCGGTATTAACGGCGCTCAACTATGCAACAGCCAAAAGGCTTTATCACTCACTGACCCTCTTTAATGAAAGCGTTATCGTCGAGAACTTTTCAAATATGAGCGACATATTTGAGACAGTCGAAATTGAAAAAACAGCGCCTGAACATAAATTCGGTCAAGCCTATCAACCGCTGCCAAAAACCTATTTATACAAAGGGGAAAAAAGGGATACCGAGAACTTTTTAGAAAAAACCAGTACCACCGCACTGGTTGTCATAAGAAACAACGATATTATGTTTGAAAACTACTATCGTGGCACAACCGAGAGCGATCGCCGCATATCCTGGTCGACAGCAAAATCATTCCTTTCCGCTATTTTTGGGGTCGCCGTTGCAGAGGGCCATATAGCTAGCCTGCAAGATCCTGTTACTCAATACGTCCCCGAGCTGAAAGGCTCAGGCTACGACGGCGTATCAATAAAAAACGTACTTCAAATGTCCAGCGGCGTCAGGTTTGATGAAGACTATGGTCGATTCAATTCAGATATTAACCGCTTCGGAAGAACCATGGCATTAGGTGGCTCGTTTGACGACTTCGCAGCGTCGCTTGAAAAAGAGCGAGAACAGGGTGAGTACCTGCATTATGTCAGCATCGACACCCATGTGTTAGGCATGGTTTTGCGTAATGCCACCGGCAGAGAGATCGCCGATTACTTCAATGAGAAGCTATGGTCGCAAATAGGCGCCGAAGACAGCGCACTGTACATTGTTGACTCCTACAATGAACCGATGGTGCTAGGCGGGCTTAACCTGCGCACCCGTGACTACGCCAGATTTGGCAAGTTATTCCTTGATAATGGGCAGTGGAATGGGAAACAGATTATCCCCGCAAAATGGGTTACTGAATCAACGACACCTGACGCGCCACATTTAAAACCAGGCAAGCGAGATAGTTCAGATATCAATTTGGGATACGGCTATCAATGGTGGATTCCAGAAAATGCCGATCAGGAGTTTATGGCGATAGGGATCTACGATCAGTATATTTATGTAAACCAAAAAGCAGGCGTTGTGATTGTTAAGAACTCAGCCAACATCAACTTCATGGATAACGGTTTCGAATCCGCCACCGAAACAGTTGAAGTATTCAGATCTATTGTTGCGACTTTATAACGAAAAGGGGCTTGGCATAAGGGTGCACTTGGCACCCTTGGTTAACAAAGGGTTAATCAGACAGGTAGTACTGAACCGTTGAAACAACACGAACCTTTTTAATATGGGGGTTGTTTTTATCTCTGGCGCTGATACTAAACTGTCCCTGAGACGCTTTTTTGATTTTGCCCAGTTTACTGTCGGAATCTGACGCAAATTTTTCTGCCACCTCTCTTGCTTTCCTGGTGGCCTCCTCAATCATTTCGGGTTTAACTTCATTTAAACGGGTAAAAATATACTCCGTTTGTGATTGGTAGTTACCCCCACTGAAAACAATGCCCTGCTTCCCCAAGGTTGATAACGTGCCCATCACATTTATAACGGCTTCGATATTTTTTGAATAAACCGTCACCGTTTGCAGCGCCGAGTAGCGAAACTCAGGTTTAGCATTCCCCCCATACTGCTGGGCAGATTTATCAGTAATAGCAGGCGATGAAAATGTAATTTCATCAAGGCTGATTCCACTCTGACCGAGAAAGTCCTTAATTTTTTGAGTGCTGCTTTCAATCGAGCTGTAAAGCGTCTCCAGGTCGTTGCCTGCGGCGGTAAACTGAATAGGCCAGATAACAATATCCGCCTTAAATTCTCGTTCAGATAAACCTTTCACGGTGACACTTCGGTCAAACTGCTTGAACTCAATTGCCGCATTGCCAAGCAAATAGCCTAGTGATGACAAACCGATGAAAATGAATACGCCCAGAATAAAGGCATTTGCCTTGCTATGCTGCTCCATATGACTCTCCACAATACAGGAATAAAGACCCTTCTCAGCAAACAGCGTTTAGTTGCTTATTCTGCACAGGGTCATAGTAGGATTAACTAACACTATAGCGTAAATACGACTCAGTGAAGACAACAATCCCGACTGAAAACCATCTCCAGTACTAACGGCTGGAGACGTTTGTTCTGCACCGGCCAAGGCCAATGTTTACTTCTGAAGCAGCCACACCCTCTCTACGGCTGCTGCCTTACCTTTTAATCCACCCGATACCTGACTGCTTTCAAGTAACAGCAACCGATAACTACCGTCATAGTGCTGCTTTACTTCTTCGTCACAAATTGAGAACGGAGGCCCTGGCATCACTAGCTGATCATATTCGTAGCAGATCATCAATTGGGGAGCGGTTCCAGTTATCGTTATCAGGTGTGATGTATATTGCTGTCTCATATGTTCAGGCAACGCTACCAGAGCCGCCCGATCATATATGGCATCAACTTGACCAAGCTGTGCGGCTGTCACTGAAAAGATATCGCCTACATAGATATCAATACCCTCACCATGGTAATGGATTAAATCACCAACCTCTGAAATTTCGGGCTCGATTTCAAGGTCACTAAACAGCTCTTTAATCGCTAACTCGCTCAGTTCAGCACCCACCACCTGATAGCCCTGAGTTAACAACCAGGCAATATCACGGGTTTTGCCACATAACGGCACAAATACCTTGCTGCCTTTTTCAAGATTCAACTTTGCAAAATACTGAACAAGCAACGCATTTGCCTGACCTTCATGAAAAGCAATTTCACCCAACTCCCATCTCTGATGCCAAAATGATGCTTCCATATTTACCCCTCCTAAATTCAATGATTCAATCATATATCGCAACCAGAGTAACGTTAACATTGCGACATGTATGATGAGACGTTAGCATACAACCTCAAGTCGACTTTAAGTCAAGCATTTCTTACTCGAGGGCTAAAATGGATATAGGGGATGTCGCAAAAGCGTCTGGTCTGCCGCCTTCAACGCTACGCTATTACGAAGAGAAAGGGCTCATACAGTCAACAGGGCGAAACGGCCTAAGGCGAACTTACAAAGCAAGCATTATAGAAACACTGGCACTGATCTCATTGGGGAGAAACGCTGGATTCTCACTGGAAGAAATTAAAACGATATTCACCCCCAAGAGGCCTGAAATTGATCGTACGGCACTCATAGAAAAAGCCGAAGAGCTGGACGAAAAAATTAATGAGTTAGCCGCGATTCGCGATGGTCTTCGCCACGCAGCCGCCTGCAAGGCCCCATCACACTTTGAATGCCCGAAGTTTCAGAAGCTACTGAGGGTTGCCGGTAAAAACCGATTTCAGCAGCCCAATAAGCTGTAGCAGACGATCACAATACGCGCTGCTCAGATTTATTCGCTTTCACAAGCCAGGCCAGAAACTCACCCCCCAGATTAGTGATATGGTACTGGTCATTATTCTGAACAATCAGGGCATTGCTGAAAAGAAACTCCAAGTATTGATTAAGCTTCCAGTGTGCAATGGCGGTGTTTTTAGCAGATGTTTTGGTTTCTTTGAAAAACTGCTCAACATATTGCCTGCTACGTCCCTGCCCGGCCAGCTCGTTAAGCCGCTTTAATAACTCAATCTGGCTACCAAATATGATAGAGTAGATTCGTTCAAAGGCAGCTAGTAGCTGTGCGCCCGCTAAGTGTTTTACCAGAACTTTTACAGTATCGCCTGATGTATCCAGGCCGCGGCTTTCCAAGTCGGCAATGATTCTCGCCTCCTGATCATTGATCACCAAAGAGTCACCGACCACGTTCAGCAACTCATCAACGGACTTTTCCGTATTTGAGTTTCCTTCATTTTGCGCCTCTGGTGCAGCCGCAGACAGGCCACTCTTATCAATTTTTTCGGTTCGATCAATCAACCTTCTTATTGAGTCTCTGAAAAGGATAATGAAAATCACAGCGAAGATAAAAAGCAGATGCCATTGATTGATCTTATCTAAAAGCTCCATTTCTCCCCCCCATGCTCTATCCCGGCATTCGATATAGACGCTTAGTGAGTATAGACCCAGCCCCAGGATTGCGACACGTCAAGGCTGAGTTATAGAGCCTAGGCAGTATTCGCGAGCAACAATAGCGAAATTATCAGAAGGCTACCCTGTCCCTTTCTTTTTCCTTTGGCAGGAAACGGCAACTTCCTGGCAAAGCCAGTATGAAACTTCATTTCCACTCAACAGCTATTCGTGTAATTCATTCCCCAACAATTCAATAAAGTCTTGTACGCCGGGCATCGTTTCAAACTTTTCACCCGTTGGGGAAACCACGGCCCAAGATGCTTTCGAGCCCTGGTACAGATTGGCTACGATCTTAAACGGGCCATCTTCAAGCGTACCGATGGGCACCCAGTAATATGCAAGTTTTCTTAACAGATTAGGAACAGGTGACCCGCAGTTTTGGCAGAAACATGAAGTGAAACCGGTTTCTTTTGTCCATGTCTTGACGTTCTCTTCGCCTTTCAGCCATTTAAGCTGACTCATCGGGACAACCGTCCCGCTATTCGATGAAGAGCCGCCTTGTTTTCTGCACAAGGTACAATGGCATTGGTAAATGTTGCCACTCAAGCCCGTTACCTCATATTCAATACCACCGCACAAACAGCGTCCTATCATATAAACTCCCTTTACCTTTTTATTGTGACTATCACCTGTCCCAAACAGGTACATCTAAAAATATTGAGATCACTTTCGCGTCTTCAACCAAGGCGGCTTTATTGCCATGATCCATAACATTTATCCGTTTACCATCGTTAAGAATCAGATTTAACTCATAACTATAGTATGACCTTCGACTACCATTTCCGCTGCTGGTGCAGCGCTCTGATAACAGCTGTAGTGCCTGTATATCTGCCAGGCGAACGGCATCTTTCTGTTTAGACAGGTCACCGCCAAGTGCCACCTTTTTCGGGTTATTTGTTAGGTTGCGAGTCCCGCAGGGTCAATTTTCGCGTCCCGAGAGGTCAATCCTTTCTTAAAAAATATCCTATATTCTATCTAAATGTATAAAGTGATCAGAAAGGATCGTCTTAATGGCTAATAAAATTTCTTCCGATGTATTGGTCGTAGGTGGCGGCATTAGTGGCATCGTAACCACGCTGGAGCTGCTAAGAGCGGGTAAAACCGTGACCCTGGTTGACCGTGATACACCTGAGCGTCTGGGCGGGCTGGCATTATGGGCCTTTGGCGGCATGATGTTGGTTGGCACCCCGCTACAGGCATCGATGAAAATTCCAGACTCGCCAGAACGTGCTCTACGCGACTGGATTCGGTTCGGCGAGCTGGATACCAACGACAAACACTCCCTTAACTGGGCAGAGTATTATGTCGAAAATTCCCGCACCGAAGTATATGACTGGTTAAAAAACGAAGGCATCAAGTTTATGCCAGCGGTGAACTGGGTTGAGCGTGGCCTGTATGGTAATGGCAACAGCCTGCCCCGTTACCACGTAGTATGGGGCGCCTCCCGTGAGCTCACGCGCACGATGATTGCTGCCATGCATGAAGCCAATAGCAATAACCGCTTAACATTGTTGCATCGGCACCGTATTTCCGAACTGGTTAAACAAAACGACAGGGTAGTCGGCGCATTGGGCGTTAACGAAGAAACCAATGAACAAATAGAGTTCCGTGCCCCGGTCGTGGTGATGGCAACAGGCGGCATTAATGGCAGCCATAAAGAGTGCCGGGAAAATTGGCCGGAGCACCGTGCACTGCCTGACACCATGCTCAATGGCGCTCACCCTTATGCAGACGGTAAGCTCCATCATGAAGTTGAAGATAAACTAGGTGGCCGTATTGTTAATGCAGGTGAAATGTGGAATTACGCAGCGGGTTTTCCGCATCCCTACCCGCATTTTGAAGGTCACGGGTTATCGACCATTCCCTGTAAATCGGCACTTTGGTTGAATCATAAAGGTGAGCGCATTGGCCCAAAACCTCTGGTCACCGGGTTTGATACCCACGAGTTATGCTTGCGTGTGGTAGAACAGGAGAAACCCTGGACATGGCACCTACTGAACTGGCGCATTGCCATCAAAGAGTTTGCCATTTCCGGCGCAGAGCATAACCAGCGAATTCGTGACAAGCAGTTTATCCGTTTTGCGAAAGATCTGCTGTTGGGCAATCAAAACCTGATCAAACAAATGGCCAACGAAAGTAATGATTTTCTAGTCGATGACACGCTGGAAGGGCTAGCAGCTAAAATGAACGCCCTCACCTGTTCCCTCGATATAGATCCTGCTGTACTGCAAGCCACCGCCGACGAGTTTGATGCCAATTTTGACAAAGGTAATCAACTGGAAAACGACGACCAGATTCGCAGCATTCTGCACGCTCGACAGTGGGGGCCAGACAAGCTACGCACTTGCAAACCCGCACCGTTACAAAAACCGGGCTCCGGGCCTTTTATCGCTATTCGAGTACAGCTGGTAACCCGCAAAAGCCTCGGCGGTTTATGCACCGATATCGATTGTAAAGTACTGGGCAACGAAGACCAGCCAGTACCGGGGTTATATTGTGTCGGTGAAGCAGCCGGATTTGGCGGTGGTGGCTCCAATGGCAAACGGTCACTGGAAGGTACATTCCTACCGGGTTGTATTATGACAGCCCGTAACGCGGCCCGATCAATTATTAGCGACACCGCTTAAGCAACGATTTATTAGGAGAATCACAATGCTAAATGGAGCACAAGCTCTAATGAAAACCCTGGTCGATGCGGGCGTGGAAGTCTGTTTCACCAACCCAGGCACCAGTGAAATGCACTTTGTCGCGGCGCTCGACAGCGAGCCCAAAATGAAAGCGGTACTGGCGCTATTTGAAGGTGTCGCCACCGGCGCTGCCGATGGCTACGCACGCATGGCAGATAAACCCGCTGCAACCTTACTGCACTTAGGCTGTGGTTTAGGCAATGGTTTGGCAAATCTGCATAATGCACGTAAAGGCAAGGTGCCAATGATTAATATCGTGGGTGATCATGCCACCCATCATGTGAAATACGATGCCCAACTACAGTCAGATATTGAAACTGTCGCTCGCAACGTATCACCCGGATTTGTCCGCACCTCACAAACCACCGAAGAGCTCTGTAAAGACGCAGCAGATGCAATCACTACTGCGCGCGGCTTTCCTGGCCAGGTTGCCACTCTGATTCTACCTGCGGATGTTTCTTGGGGTGAAGGCGGCGTACCTTGTGGCGTTCCTCCTCAACCGGCTGTGCCAGTAGCCGATGATGCAGAGGTCGAAAAGATTGCAGCCGCTATTCGTTCTGGTAAAAACTCGGCATTTTTATTAGGCGGGCGAGCCTTACGAGAACCAAGCTTGCTGGTTGCAGCCAAAATTGCGGCCAACAATGGCGTTAAGATTTTTGCTGAAACCTTCCCGGTTCGTATTGAGCGTGGTGCAGGACTCCCCCCCGTAGAGCGGATTGCGTATTTGGCGGAACTGGCCAGTGTTCAGCTGGCAGATATCGACAACCTGATTCTTCTCGATAGCAAAGCCCCTGTCTCTTTCTTTGCGTATCCGGGTAAGAAGAGTTATCTGGTGCCAGATAGCTGTACCGTGCATACCTTGGCTAGCCCAGAACATGATACCACTGCCAGCCTGCACAAACTCGCAGACGCGTTGGGGGCTTCTCAAGCATCGCCAGTATTGCAGGAAGCTAAACGCCCTGATCGTCCACGAGGCAAACTCACTGCCGAAAAAGTCTGTAAAGCCGTCGGGCATTTCTTGCCAGAAGACGCCATTATTGTCGACGAAGCTATCACCTCTGGCCTGATGCTAAACAGCATGACCGAGGGTGCGCCCCGTCACGATATGATAACCCTTACGGGAGGCGCCATAGGCCAAGGCTTACCGAATGCCGTGGGTGCGGCCATTGCCTGCCCAGACCGCCCTGTATTGGCGCTGATTGGTGACGGCACTGCCATGTATACCAATCAGGCATTGTGGACCATGGCACGGGAACAATTGAATATCACCAGCATTATCTTTAACAATGCCTCTTATTCAGTGCTGAATATTGAGCTGGAGCGAGTGGGCGTGGATTCCGTGGGTGAAAAAGCGAAGTCCCAACTAGACCTGAATGGCCCAGTGCTGAACTTCTCACAACTGGCACAAGGTATGGGCGTCCACGGTATACGAGTGAGTACGGCCGAAGAACTCAATAAAGCACTGGAATACGCATTGGCACATTCAGGCCCAAACCTGATCGAAGTAATGGTGCCGGAATCCCTGAACGGCGTAAAACGTAAGGTATTACCCTGGCTACTACGCTCGCTCCCCAGCTTGCCACTGCCGGTAACCCGTGCACTGAAGAAAAAAATTGCGCCTTAAAAAAGTGCGTAACCGAAAGCCTGTAATAAAATAGTGAGAGGGGGCAGCCGACAATGAACCTCGACTGTCCCTGTCCTTTTTAGGCCGTTTTTTTAATACCTTAAGACATCCTGTAGCGAGTAACCGCCTCATTTGTTGAGTGTAAGCCCTCTCGAGTATACCTCTGGATACCTCGGCGAGGGAGGCGACTTATGATTTTCAGAATCTATTGCGTTACAAAGGCATCATCTACCGTTTTTAATATTTCAGCTCAAAACTCAAACATTGGACGCCCCCACTTATTCGAAAATAAACTTGCATTTGTTCTCCTAATATAAAGCTGGTGAGCCTTTTTCTGTATTTCTCCCGGACTGATGACTCAACTGTAAAGTCTTTGTAACATTTGAAAACATACCTGTACAGATGTACAGCAGACCAAGATGATCAATTATTGGATAATTTTTCTGTCTATTTTTAAGCAACAGAACATCTGGCGATATTCTCGCCACCAAGGGGAATCAATAAATGACACCGACTCGCACCACACTCTTTAAACGATCTCTTTTAGCATCCAGTATTGCATTGGCATTAGCCGCTTGCGGTGGCGGGTCAAGTTCAGGTACAGCTACTACAGCTACAACGGAATCTCTATCAGGCACCGTTGCCGATGGTTATTTGGTTAATGCTACTGTTTGTTTAGATATTAACGAGAACAAAGTCTGTGATGAAGGTGAGCCTAGCGCAGTCTCAACAGCCGGTGGTGAGTTTACAATTGAAGGAGCAACTACAGAGCAACTGTTAAAGCCATTAATCGTAAAAGTCATCGCTGGGGTAACCTCTGATGAAGATGGCATCGAGATTACCAGCGACTACTCAATGGCGGCACCTGCGGGGTATAAATTTGTCAGCCCACTAACCACCATGGTGCAGCAGGAATTGGAAAACAACGATGGCTTTGTCCTCGCAGATGCAGAGTCATCTATCAAGGCTAAACTGGGCACTGACCTAGACCTTTCAGAGGACTATGTGGCAGGTAAAGCATCTACTGAATTTACTGAAGAACAGAAAGATGAATTTCAGAAACTTCACCACGTTGCACAGGTAACCGCCACGGTTATTCAGAAGAATATGGACGCGGTAAACGAAGCCATTTCAGGTACAGATATCACCTTCGATCAAGTGCTCGACATGGTGGTTGCCAAAGTATTGGAAAACCTCGAAGCCATTAACAGCGCAGTAGAACAAGAAGGCGAAAACTTTACTGTTGACAATATTGCAACCATCGCCAATAGCAACGCCATCGACGAATCTGAAAAGGGTACGCTGGTCGCTGAAATGGAGGCGCGCAAAGCAGCAAAAGAAGCCAGTGCAGCCAACCTGATCGAATTAGTATCAACCGTCGGCATTAATTGGTTTGAAGCCGACCACCACGGAGATGGATTATGGCTAGGTTACGGCACATTCTCTTACAATCCAGAAACCGGTGAATCCAGCGATACAGAATATACCTACAACCCGTAAAGTGGCAGCTTTGTTCTGGAATCAGATGATGACGATGACAGCGATGGCGACTATCTACTAACATCGAGTGGCTGGGTTAAAGTCCCTGAAAATGAAAAAATCACCGCAGGTAGTGATGGCACCATTAATATCGTAAACGCACAGGTTCCTACGTATGCTGGAAAACTGGAAGCTTCACAGTTTGATATAAATGGCCTGAATATCGCTTCGACACTGGCACAAGCTGACTATGCAGGCGACTGGGCTGAGGTAGTGGATCCTAGTGTATCTTTTGGTGAAGGCGCAGTAGTAAAACAGTCAATGGCGTGGCTATGCATCTACTTGAACTGCCACTCAGCATACTAAAATACAATGACCGTGATCATGACGAGCGCTTCGTGATCTTCACAGAGCATCAAGGTTACGTGCGTCGTGGTAACTTCACACCTGCAGGGTCAATCGAAGGCGGTGAAATCGTATTCAACCAAGCGGCGAGAGACGAAATTGTTAGCGCATTCCGAGGAGATCGTTTCAATCAATTGGTAAACGAAATCAACTCACAGCCACCGGAAGAAGAGTCAAACCCTAACGGAGGCCACACAGGGCCAGAAGCGTTACAAAATGATGTTTGAAGAAAGTAATGAGTGGTCAAACTTGGATGGAACCAAGGGTGAAATATGGAGTGTAATATTGGTTAAAGAGAATGTGATTTAATCATCGAATCACTTTATAACTATTCAAAAGCCGTCTCATTGAGGCGACTTATGATTTTCAGTGACGAATGGCACTTACTTAAGCTTGTCATCCTCGCGAACGCGGGGATCCATAGGGTTGTAGACTCCGTTCCAAATGGATTCCCGCCTGCGCGGGAATGACAGTACAGAGTCATTATGTCTTAAGTAAGTGCCATTCGGGTCGGTGACAAACGATATTATTTATCTGTTGTTGCCCGCCCCTTTTTTCATCACGCTGAAGTAATACGCCCGGCAATATGTTCAACAAACTTCTTCACTTTAATTGGCAGGTTATTTACTGTATCTAGGTGTTCAACTTTGCAGAGCCAACTCATCTGCCTCTTCTCTAAAGATTGGCAATAACGTCACCAGTGAAACAGATAAACAAACGTTGCTTCGAGCGTTTTCCATCGGCTTTCTGACCAATGCCACAAACCCCAAAGCAACACTGTTCTTTTTGGCCGTTATGACCAGTGTGGTCAGCATCAGCACCCCGATTAATGTGCAGGTTTTTTATGGTGCCTGGATGTGTTTCGTGAATGCCTTCTGGTTTACACTGGTAAGCCTGCTATTTTCAGCCCCTGCCTCCCGAGCCTGGTTCAATAACCAACTACAGCTAATGGAACGGACATTAGGCATAATATTGATTATATTTGCTGCTCGACTGGCCTTTATATAAAGCCATCTACAGGCTATGGCAACAAACCATGTATGGCCAGTTGCCGTGCGGCCCGGTCAAGATCAGGGTCGCCGACGGCTGCAACCGCCTCAATCTGTTGTTGATAGTAAATAGGCAGCTCAGCTTCCTTTGCCCCCACCAACACATGTTTTTTATACCAGCTGAAAGGAAATAAAGAGCGGTCAATATGCGTCGCATAATAGGTCACGGCGTTTTCAACAACTTGCAGGGGAGACAGCACCGAGACCGACTTCTCTTCATAGCCATGACCCAACCCTTCGGCGATATCCAGCGTCTTCTTCTCAGCCGGGGCAATGTCGTACAACACACCATACACCACATCACCGGGCTTGCCGGTATAGAAGGCATCACATTTGGCTGAACCATCTGTCCCGCGCTTGTGAAAACAGAGTGTATGTTCAAGAAGGCGAAATGTACCTATAACCTCACAGCTCGGCACCCGCTCTCGAAGTCTGTTTAACGACATATTGGAGCCAAACGCGAAATATTTCATTAAACTCTAACCCCTCAAGCAACCGAAATGAAATACCTTATTTACTAGGGTCGACCACTTTAAGTTGCTGCAGTTCAAAAAATATGAACTAACAGATGTTAAAGCGTAGCCTTATAGATTCTCAGTTCTCATCACCTCCATTAAGTCAAAGCGGCTGTCACACCTTATACAGGCGCACTTTGACGAAATAGCCTGTGAAGCTTATTATGAGGAATATACTTTTGTGAAAGTTGAAATCATGACCATACAAAAAGAGAACCAAGACGAAGCCCGAGAGAAGGTCGCGTTGAGAATTCGAGACACAGCTAAAACAACCATCACCACTCAACAGGCTACCGTAGGTGTATACAAGAAACGCCCTCTAGACGAAGACGATCTAGACCCGGGTGACGCTCCAAACGCCGACACCGTTAAACTATTTGAGATAACCTCAGAAGCACGGGCTGAAGGCTTTGTCGAAACGGCCAGGGATATATTGGCCGACAAAAAAGAGTTAGACCTGAAATTGGCTGAGTCGCACTCGAACATAAATAACCTGTTAGATAATCTAAATGTGAAGGAGTTTTAAACGTGGCATGGATGGAGACAGTCGCTACAGCACTCAAAGAAGGCTTCCAGATTACCCGTGATGCGGTGAAATTACATACACAGGTAGAGTCCTTTTCGGGAGACTTGGAAAAACTCACTAAGCATTATAATCAAACTATTCGTATCCTGGATGGTAATTATGCAAAGGCGATGGAGCGAATAGGCGCATTAGAAAAGCAAAACGAATACCTCGAAAAAGAAATAAACCGGCTGAGAGACACTAAGTAACCCTCAACCGCGAATAGCAAACCAATAAGCGACTCATTTACAATTCAATTTAGCACTATACTGTACAAGAGCCAGTGCTGTGGGTTGGAATTCGGACTGCCCCATACAACCTAATTTGTCTTGTGAAAGAGTTTATATATGGACATCGCTAAATGTCATAGAGTATTTAAAAAAGCACTATTGACCCTTAGTTTAAGCACTTGCATTTTACCTGTTGCAAGTGCAGAAGATAAAACGCTCTTAAAGATTTCAGCGATCGACTGGTGTCCTCAGATTTGCGCTCAAGACTCAGAGAACCCCGGCTATCTGGTGGAGATTCTCCAAAACCTGTTTAAAGACAGCCCCTACATATTTGATATCAAAATATACCCTTGGAGCAGAGCGATCAGCCTGGTGCGTTTTGGTTCAGCACAGGCATTGTTGTCTCCTTCCAAGGAGGAAGCTCCCGACTTATACTACCATCAGGTTCCGCTCTCCTATCAAGTTCACTGCTTTTTCAAAAGTGCAGACGATTCCTGGGTATACAAAAGCGATGATAGTCTTTTGAGTAAAAAAATTATCATCTATCAAGACCATTCATATGGGAACATACTGAAAGAGTATTTATCGGCGGAACGTAATGGGATGTTCCTTCTCCCGTACAATGATGGCTATATCGAACAAGCTATTAATTTAGTGAGAGCAAAAAGAGCAGATACGTTTCTGTTCACACTGAATTCGGTCACTCACTATCTAATTAACAATAAGATAACCGATATCAAAAGAGATACCTGTATAAAGAAAGATGAGCTTTGGTTAGCCTTGTCTCCTATGCATACCGGGCTAAACAAGCAAGTCACAGAGTTTTTGGACAGAAAACTGGTCGGCTTTATCAAGACAAAAGAATATCGAGCCATCTTAAAAAAGTACCATGTCTCCTTTCCTGACCTTAACCCTCAAGGGTAATACTTCTCAACAGTCACCGCCCTCCTCCCATTAACACATACTGGAAAACAAAAATGATACGTTGTAACATGACTGAATTCACAGCAAACCTATCGCTGATCAGAAACTAGTTTGAGATGAAAAGAATGGGCAACGTAGACGCAATTATCAACCACGCCGAGCAATACTGTAAGAAGCACGGCTCTCGATTAACCACCAAAAGAAAGCAAGTGCTGGCATCACTGGTTCAATCTGAAAAAGCGCTTTCCGCTTACGACTTAATAGACTTATTTAATCAGGAGTTTGGCGAAAAAATACCCGCGATGTCGGTGTATAGGATTTTGGAATTTCTGGAAGATGAGAACCTTGTACACAAGTTAAACCTGGCAAAAAAATATGTCGCCTGTTCACACATTACTTGTGACCATGACCATGGAGTGCCGCAGTTTTTGATTTGCAGCGGATGCAACCATGTTAAGGAAATCAGCATTAACACATACACAATCGCGGAACTGCAAAAAAATGTGGAGAACGCAGGTTTTCAACTCGTTAGCCCTCAACTGGAAATGAACTGCATTTGTAATGAGTGCGCTGCGAAAGCCGCTTAAGACCCACGCCCATTTCCTAGCTTGAAAACCGGAATGCTAAACTACCGATTACACACCAAATGAGTGGTATAGAGTTAAATCAATGAATTCCAAGAATGAAACCATACGAGCAGTCCCCACTAATATCATTACTGGCTTTTTGGGCGTTGGAAAAACATCCGCTATTTTACACTTACTCAAGACCAAACCTTCTGAGGAACGCTGGGCTGTTTTGGTCAACGAATTTGGTGAAGTGGGCATTGATGGCAGCTTGTTTGAAGGGCAACACTCACAAGAGCAAGGCGTCTTTATTCGTGAAGTCCCTGGGGGTTGCATGTGCTGTGCAGCGGGACTGCCCATGCAAGTCGCACTGAATCAATTGCTAGCCAATGCAAAGCCTGACCGCCTGTTAATTGAACCAACGGGGCTTGGCCATCCAAAAGAAGTACTTGAGTTGCTGTCAGCCAGCCATTATCAGGACGTTCTATCACTGCAAAAAACCATAACCTTGGTCGATGCTCGTAAGCTGTCAGATAGTCGCTATATAGAACATGACACCTTTAATCAGCAAATAGCAATGGCTGATATTATTGTCGGCAATAAGACCGATTTATACGACAGTAAAGACAAAGCCAGATTGGCCGCCTACATCAAACAGCATAGCCAACCCAACGTGAGCATTATCTTTTCACAACAAGGTGAGATTGAGCCGTCTCAATTGGAGGGTAAAACATCTGTGCGTTTCCCAGCATCACACCACCATCATAAGACGGAAGAAAAATCACAACTTACCGACCTCCCCATTCCCGAATGCGGATTCATTAAAGCGGTTAACGAAGGTGAAGGATTTAAAAGCGTCGGCTGGCGATTTTCCCCCGATAAAGTATTTAATCACAGTAAACTGTATACGTTTTTAACGGGGATCGATGCGGAACGAATGAAGGCGGTATTTATTACTGACGAAGGCGTATTTGGCTACAACCTAACAACTGACGCACTCACCGAAATGGAACTGGACGACTGTATAGAGAGCCGCATTGAAATTATATCTGCGAACCTTAGTGGCATTTTAGAAGCGCAGTTATTGAACTGCCTGGAAGACTAAGCGTTATGCCTTTCGAAGGTGCCTATTGGCCATTAGCAAAACGCTTCTGGGCACCTAGCCCTCTGAATAACTACTCTTCTGTGTAAAATTCAAAATGCTGCATCTGCATCGAATAAGCAGCAGTAGCCATTTCATTCTGAACAATAGAGGTTTTCAAAAAGCCAAAAATCCAAACCGGGTCATAGAGTTCACCAAGCTTTACCCCGGAAGGATAGTCAACAAAGATAAGCTGGTTTGGTGGTGGTGGCGGTACATGAATGCAAGCGCCAAAATATGGCACAAGAAAAAACTGTGTAATGGTTTCAGTATCATCAAATTCAAGTGGCACAATAAAACCCGGTATTCGAATAGCCTGACCATCCATTTCAGGAATAATACGTGTTGACGCTAACGCTTGTTGGTAACGGTCATCGCCAGGCGCTGCATTACTGCTTTTAACCTGACTGCTGATTTGATCTTCAAGTGACCCATCTTCTATGTCAGTCACATAACTGGGAGGGTTCAGCAGCGCATCCAAATCGTCTTTAGGCATCAAGTCAGTCCACTCAACCGTTTTGAAAGCGGATAAAGGCAGAGTCTTAACCGGTGTTTCATCACCATTAGCCATTTTCGCGCTAGCTAATGCTTGATGCTCGGGTATTTCTGCGTCTTGCTTAGCGCCAGGTACAGGCTCTTCTATTTTTTCACAAGCCGTTAAAAATAGTGCCGCCAAGCCTGTGGTAACCCACTTTAAATATCCCATACTATGTCGCATTACGTTGAGCCTAACTAGTCTCTCTTAAAACATAATGATACAACATATCATTTATATCTTAAACGATTTTCTGTAAAAAGGCGGCGCTGACATAGAATCTATCTACGGAAAAAACTAGCGGGAAACGTACCAGCAGCAAGAGTGTAATTCGCTTTTAGTCCTGCATTGAGCATGACCAAGCTGAATCAACAATGTCAAAACGCAAAGCTGAAATTCGAGACAGAAGCGTAAGGAGTCTCAGTGGTTATCCGTTGCTTTAACTCCATATGAAAAAAACACCCAAGCAAAAAAGATCATAAATAAAAAGTCATTAAGGCCATAGATGCTATAAAAAATCCCCGCGAAAATATCTGCGGAATAAACAGCTTCTAAACTATTTTCTGTAAGCCATTTAACCCAGACAACACCATAAATTAACTTCTCTAAAGCAAACGCACCGGCAATCCATTTTATGTTTGAACTTACCGTCGCTACTGATAGATAAGCTAAGCCCCACATAATAATCATGAGGAGTCCAAAATTAGACATTACAACAGGGTCGGCCTCGTTTATAGCCACATTGGTAAACCCTCGTGAAAATATCAGCACGCTGAAATTCATTAATGCTGCGAGAATAAATCCGTTTTTTATTAGTTTTTGATTCATATCGGCCTCTTATTGTTTTATTAAATTATCGGGCGCGGGGCACCCTACTACCTATTTGTAACCACACATTTTGCCAAGCCCCTTGTAGGAGGGTGCCCCGCGCCCGATTCTATAGAGTATGCGTATGCTCAGTAGAAAATTTGCAATCGATATTAGCAAATAGGATTATGCGTTTCAGACTATATGTTTTTGAAGATATTTTGATATGCTTTTTATCGATGAAATCATATCGGTAAACGCAATAAATTTCTTCCCTTTCTCGTTACCGTACCTAAAGACAAGAAAATTGTCTGGCCCACCCAAATCACCGATAACAGTGAAATCAGCAGGTAGACTTAATTTCAGTTCGGAATATATAAGCTCTATATCAGGTTGAGAAAATGCGTTTAAAGAAAGTGTTAGTAAGAGAGCGGTCAGAATATTTCTCAACACTTTAGATTCCCCTGAAAAAGGTTGACTGTTTGGCTTGCGTGTCTTGCACGCTTATGAAAGGCGGGTAATGGCAATATTCACCAGCTCAGGTTTTCAATATCTCTGGAGGCTGACAACACTCTTACCAATTCAAGTTCTTGGGGGGTTAACTCTGTAAAACAAAATGTAATTGCCTACAGGAAAGCTTTTAAGCCCTTTACATAAACTCCGTCTATCAACCCCCATTTCAGGGCTTTCAGCCAAAAGCATGGCAGCATCATTCAGCCTGTCCAGAAACCTATCTGCATTCACTGGCTGGTCTTCTGCCACATACAACCAGATATCAATCAAGTCTTCTTCTGCTTTTGGGGCCTTAATCAATGCCCGCACTATCCCCTTTTATCCCTCATTGCACGCGCTTTGGCTTTAATCTCGTCCATGTTCAAAGGCGACCCCTCACCTCTGTCCAGTTCGACAATGCCTTCCTGAAGGTCTCGACGCAAGGCTTCCAGCTTCATTTCTTTAACGGCATCACGTTCTTCAAGTAAGCGGAGAGCCTCTCTCATCACTTCGCTGACTGAGTTGTACATGCCTGAAGTCACCTTTTCTTTTACATAGCGTTCAAGCTGTGGTGTGAGTGATACATTCATAATCTTTGCCTGTTTGTTTATCAGCAACAACAAACCTAGTTTAGCAATCTTTAGCAATGATTGTTATTGCCATGACCAAAGTGGATGACTGGAGGGTTGGGTAATCGGAACTTTAACCTGTAGCCTTGATGAAGAGAGGGACGAACGGAATCAGGGTTTTCTGTTGAGCATGCCCCTACAATACCTTCTAGCAAATAGCTGGCCGTCTATAAAATCCCTTGATTCCAGTCGTGCCTCCTTTCATCACGGCTACCTGACTCGGCGCATTTCTTTTGAGCAGGTTCCACAAGCAAGAAAGTTAACCTATCGGGCATGCATTATGCCCAGCAGAAAATTAAGCCCAGCCCACTACCTATTTGTAACCACACATGTTGCCAAGCCCCTTGCAGGAGGGTGCCCCGCGCCCGATTCTAAGGCCTTAAAAAGGGGCGCCCATAAGTCGCTAGTTTGTCAATAGCACGAGTTTGAACGAAGCGCGTCGTGGCACCCATGCCTAAATATAAACTGTTTTGGCTGTCATGAAGTACACCTGATTTTAGTTGTGTTGTGCTACTTCAAAATGAAGTGCTTCAGTCACCCATCAGGATCAAGGCTAAACGGCTGAGCCCCATAACGCGCAAAGCCGCTTACCCCTGGTATATTCATACCCCATTAAATAATCAGTACCCCTGCATAGCTAATTGGTACAGAGTTAAAGACTCGAAGTCAGTCTCCGGAGAGCTTATGCAGAGGGCACTCCATTAAACCAAATTAGGTTCAGGCGAAGGATATTCAGAGCCCTAGGTTAACCATACCCCTTTTGATCTCATCGCCTGAAAAGCTGTTTAACCAAATGCGAGTTTAATATCAAACATCGTTTTCTCCTTGAGCATGTGATAACACGCTCTCGTTAATTTATTGGCTATCGCTTTCTTGGCAACCATTGTTGGTGATTTCTTCAGCCTGCGTTGATAGGCTCGTTTTATATCAGTATTCCAGATAGATGCATAATGTGCTGCTTCAACAAAAGCCATTGCTAAATATCTATTTCCGTTCTTCGTATTTCCTTTCCCTTTTGATTTACCATTGCTGACCTTATCGGAAGGCACACAACGAGCATAAGATGAATAATTTCCAACACGAGGAAAACGCTCAATTGGTCCAGTCTCAAGCAAAATGGTCATCGCCAGTATTTTTCCAACGCCAGGGATACTAAGTAGAATTGAATACAATTCCCCTTGCTGGCATTCTCTGAGAACAAAATTTTCTATCGTAGTAATTTGCTGAGAGAGTTTTTTCATCATATGCCACTCAGTCAACGCAGTTAGTTGCGCTGCGCTTGTTGAAAAGTGAGCTTTCAGTTCTGCTTCTGTAAGATGTTTTATCTTATTCGCATTAAGCCTCTCACCTGTGTGCCGGTTAATCATGCTTTGTAAACTAAGGTGATGAGCGGTTCGTTGCTTAACCAGCAAGAGCCTTCTCCTTAGTAGATCGCGAATAGCACGTAAAGCTTTAGGGTAAATATATCCCGTAGGAAGTATGCCTAATCTTAGTAGGTGAGCTAAATAACGCGCATCCGTTAAATCATTCGTGTATTTCAATCCGCTGTATTGTTGAATGGCAAGCGTATTAGCTAGATGAACTGGATAGCCTTCATCCATTAGACCATCAACAAGCCAATACCAATTGTATGTCGATTCAACAACTATTCCGAAAATGTCTGATTGGTAGGGTGCTAGTAGTTTAGAGATATCATTGAGATCATTATCTAAACGCTTTTCTTGAACAATAGTATCGTTATCGTTGATTAACGATACAACGCTATTGTTGCTATGAAGATCGATTCCGCAGTAAAGTTGCATAAGCCGTCTCCTTTGTTGAGTGTAAGCCCTCTCGAGTATACCTCTGGATGCCTCGGCGAGGGAGGCGACTTATGATTTTCAGTGACAACTGAGAATCGTTTTCTACTCTGCCCTTCCATTCTTAAGGGGCGTAAAAGGAAAAAGTAGAATGATTGATTACTGGTTAAAAATAAATCTTTACGACCCTTTGAATGCAGCTGGTTTATTTTTTCACTCTGCCCCGAATGGCACTTACTTAAGCTTTTTCGGGTGACCATTTTTCTTAACTATCGCACGTGCATCACCCCTTGCTTTCATTAACACGAACCAATGGGGTCAGACTCCATTGGTTCTCATTTGTCACCAACCCCTTTGGTGAAGGGATAGCCTAGCAATCGAGTCTGGCCCTATTGGTTTTTATTAGTTCTGCGCTTTACCAAAGATAATGATAGTAAACCCAGAACTGCAAGGCTAAAAGACGTTGGTTCTGGAACCTCTATACTACGCACCATCCAATGGCTTCGGGTTGTATGGTGGTATGTATCTAGAGCGCTAGGTTTATTAGTACCAATAAAATTGTTACTGTTCGCGATTACTGTTGATACACCTAGAGTATCGTTTCTATTAATCCAAGAAAGTTCAGAACGGCCAGAGCTATCTAGTGCAGTAAAAGCGTAAGATGTACATAGACTACTAGAAGTAGTTGAGTTGAACCCAGAACGACATGTTATTAGATCTTGAAGCTCTACTGAAGGTGTATAATTAACGGCGCTTGTTCCGGTATCAATACCTGAAATGCCGGCACTAATAAAAAGGCTCTCTACCTGCGCAACAGTGGCGTGACTAAAACCAAAGGCAGCATAACTACTTTCTGCTGCATTCCAGCTGAGATTAGCTGTTAGATCCAGATCTAACCACTCAAGCTGAGCATTGGTGTCTCTAGTGATTTTGCCATCACCCAACACCAAATCATCAACTGATATTAATCCTGCATTGGCTACATTTATTGATAAAGCCAACAACATAAGTCCAAATTTTAACTTCATTATTTAAGTCCTTTTCTATTTTAGTATCTACCGCACATCACATTTCTTTTGATTACTGCAATTTAATTCAAGTTCTGGGTAATACGGAAACATAACAGCTAATTTAACTGAACGTTCATATAGACACGATATATATCGCCACCATATCTACATATGCACAAGTATCCAAATATAGAGCGGCAGCTATATCCAGAAACCAAACTCATCCTCTATTCACTCGCAATACGTGTCAATATTAAATAAGTGCGTTTTACCACCATACCCAAATCAAAATGACTTTCCAGTCATTTCAACATAACGCTACTCATACGCAGCAGTTATTTTCAAAATAAGGCGTTTTGCTGTATTGGTGTAGCAGTCCAGAACTAAATACAAAACCTTGGATTCCCGCCTTCGCGGGAATGACAGTGGGGAGGACGTAGGGTGTGATAGATTGATGATGCGTGGGCAATGGGAAAAAAGGGCTACCACCCCTGGGTGCTCTCTCTTGCTTCGCAATTCACCTTGTTCGCGGGAATGATTGGAGGGTATCCATAGTATTACACTTGTAGCCTTGATGAAGAGAGGTACGAACGGAATCAGGGTTTCCTGTTGGCATGCCCCGGTCATACCCTCTTGCGAATAACTGGCCGTCTATAAAATCCCTTGATTCCAGTCGTGCCTCCTTACATCACGGCTACCTGACTCGGCAGCATAGCTGGGCGTATTTCTTTTGAGCAGGCTCCACAAACCAAAAAAGCCAACCTAAACAGGCTGGCTTTTTCTTTATTCACTACCCCCTATCAATGCAAATCAGGCACTACCCCTACCTGTGGCATATTGGCTAGGCCAATATCGCGGGCATGTTGCTCGAAGCCTTTGTTCTTCCAGAAGAACGCGCCCGGCATGGTAGTAGGTATCACCAACACGTAAAACAGTGCGCGCCCGGCTAGCAGTGCAGCGACAACGGCGAGTGATGCCAGTAGCACCAATGTCATCGCGAACCAACCTGCGGGTGCAAAGGCAGCTACTGCCAGTGAAGATACAACACCTAACCCAATCAGCGCATTTCTAAGCAGGTAGGTTTTACCAAAGGTGGTGGACTGTATGTAGTGCGCGGCAGCGCCTTCGCCGTTTTCAGTATTCAGATAACGAGCGTGAAATGCCAAACCAATAGCTTCTGCGATTAAGCCGACGGCAACCAGCCCGCCTAATGTAGAAACCATGGCGCTGTAGTCTTGCCCTTGAATGGCCATAGCCGTGATGACAAACAAGCCAAGTAAGATGCCTCCCACACTAAACATAGTGCCGAAGAATGAGGTGAGTACTTGCCAGTGGTTCCAGAATGGCCGCGCCTGTATGCGATAGATGCAGTGCATAAAGTACAAACCGACCAGTGCAGACACCGTCGCAAAAACACCGGCGGCTATCGCAGCTATATCGAGAATCCATAGGTCTAACCATACGTTAAGTAATTCAAAAAACGTATACCCTGCAAGCCCTGCGAAGAACATGGCAATACCTAACGCTTCTCGGCTCAACGGTGAGTAACGTAGGTTGTTAAAACCACGATAGAAGCGTAATGGCTTACCCAAGTGCAGGGTTGATAACACTAATACTCCGGCCTGAATCACAATCAATGAAATAAGCATGGGGAAGTATGCTGCACTCTCTTTTACTGCTGACAATGCGTCTATGCCCAACAGTGGCCCTAGGAACGTCATCAAGAATGCACCGATAACCGCTTGGGTTGATAGGGTAAAGATAACCAGCGGATTTTCACGAGAGCTTAGTTTATCAAGAGCCCACGATTTAACTCGGCCTGCCTTTTCATCAACCACTGAACGGAAGGTGCCGTCTTCTTGCTTGTGGTATTTAACCGGCATGGAGTCGGTACGCTGAACTTCGTTTGGCATGGTGCGGGTCTGCTGAAAACGAATATTTGGTTGGGTAATGGATGGGTCTGGGAAGCCGGGAATAGAGGTTTTGATCTGCTCTCGGTTTTCCGGGGTGTTTTCAATCACGCCAAAGTTAAGTGCGTTACCTAAACAGGCGGAAACACAGGCGGGTTTTAGGCCGACTTCAAGGCGGTCTACACACATATTACACTTGGAGACCTGCCCTTCAATCGGGTCTAGCTGCGGTGCGTTATAGGGGCATACCCAGGTACAGTAACCACAACCAAAACAGGTATCGGGGTCTTGCAGTACCGCACCATATTCTGCGTGTTTGGTATAGGCGCGAGTTGGGCAGCCTTTTAAACACACCGGGTTGTCGCAGTGATTACAGGCCATTGAGATATTCAGGCGCTTATAGTCGGGATAACTGCCCCCTTCTACATAACCGACCGAGCGAAACGCCAAATGCGCCGGGTTGCCGTTTTTCTCAGAGCAAGCCGCTTCACAGGCATGGCAGCCAATACAGTTATCAGCCGTAAAGTGAAACCCGTGCTGCTTGTTACGATTAGGGTTGTCACCCACAGTCGGGTTGTCGTTGATGTACATCGGCCGTTCTGCTGGCAGTTCGTTATTGGTCAGATCAAGCAGATCAATCTTCACTCCATAACGGTTTTCATCACTTACGACCGGGTCGTTAAGCTTTGCGTAAGGGCGCTCTTCTTCCCGAGTCGGGAAAATAGGCCGTGCTTCAGTATTCTTGGGTGCCGCATCTACGCCCATTTGATCAAGACGGTCACGTGCTTTTGTTAATAAATCGATCATCTTATCTCCTAGGAACAGTGCCTTAAAATGTTCTACGTTCAGCATTCAGTTGAGCAGCCAGTGCCTGGTCTACAGGTTCAATGCGCACAGCACATTGCTTAAACGCAGGTTGTCTTGAATGCGGGTCTAGCAAACCCAGCGAGACACGGTTTACGCAATCATGAAAATGAAATGGAATAAACACCATATTTCTTGGCACGCGGTGAGTCAGCTGTACCATTACTACGGCATCGCCACGGCGAGAGGCAATACGCACATAAGACTGGTGCTCAACCCCCAGATCACGCGCTGCATCAGGATTCATTTCCATATAGGGGGTTGGGCTGAACTTGTTACAGTTGCCGATTTTTCCGGTACGGGTTCGGGTATGAAAATGCTCAACCACCCGCCCACTGTTCATCCAGAACGGGTACTGCTCGTCGGGACATTCGTTATTGTCTCTGAATACAATGGGAATCAGGTTCGCTTTGCCGCTCTTGGTCTGGAAGTGGCCATCGGTATATAACCGCTGGTCTCCCTTTAAGCCTTCAGCCCCTTCTCGGAAAGGCCATTGAATACCCGCGGCCTGCTCTATTTTATCGTGACTCATACCCGAAATATCGAGGGTACGGCTATCACCTTTTGAGAGCTGTTTCATCTCTTCAAACGCACCTGCCGGGGTGTCAGGAAAGTGAATTTTTTCGCCATTCGGGAAGCGCTTGGCCATTTCTTTGAAAATCCAGAAGTCAGGCTTTGAATCGCCTTTTGGCTGAACAACCTGTCGCACGATATTCACTCGTCGTTCGGTATTAGTGAAGCAGCCCTCTTTCTCTGCCCAAACAGCTGCGGGAAAGTACATGTGTGAATATTGATTAGTTTCAACGTCTTGATACGAGTCCTGCACGACGAGAAATTCAAGTTTCTCCAGTGTTTTACGAATACGTGAGGTATTGGGCATTGAGGTCATCGGGTTGGTGGCCACCAGCCAAAGCCCTTTGATCTGGCCCGTTTCAATGGCAGGGAATATGTCAGTTTGCGCCAGACCGCGTTTTTCAGGGAAGAACTCTTTGTCGATGCCCCAAAAGTCGGCAATCTCCTGTCTATCTGCTTCATTTTCCAGATAACGATAACCTGGAAGGCCCGAGCAAGATGACCACTCTCGTGTGCCCATCGCATTGCACTGGCCGGTAATTGAGAGGCTTGTGCCCCCTGGTTTGCCGATGTTGCCGGTAATCAGGTTCAGGTTATTAATATCCACCACGCCATCTGAGCCATGAGTACTTTGGTTAATACCCATCGTCCAGATACTCATTGCCGCGCCCGCTTTGGCGTAAAGCCTTGCCACCGTGCGAATAGTATCTTCATCAATACCACAAATTTTTGAGGCCGCAATAGGGTTGTAATCTTTAACCAGCGCTTCAACCTCTTCGATGCCATTGGTATGGGCGTCTATATAGGCTCTATCTTCTAACCCTTCGTCCAGAATCACATACATCAGGCTGTTAATCAGCACCACATCCGTACCGGGTGTAATCGGCAGATGCATATCGGCAAATTGAGCCAGCATAGTGACGCGTGGGTCTACAACAATCAGCGGGAACTTGCGTTTTTCCAACGCCTCTTTAAGGCGCCAGTAAATAATCGGGTGCTGCTCAGGCAAGTTAGAACCAAACGCAATCAGACACTCGGTATGCTCAAAATCTTCATAACACCCTGGTGGGCCATCTGAGCCAAAAGAGCGCTTGTACCCAGATACCGCAGACGCCATACAGAGCGTGGTGTTGCCGTCGTAATTGTTGGTGCCTATGCAGCCGCGGGCGAGCTTGCCCAACGAATAAAACTCTTCCGTCAGCAATTGCCCGGTCGAAACAATGGCAAATGAGTCTTTGCCGTAGGTCTCTTGAATACGCTTGATTTCAGACGCGGTTTTGTCAAAGGCGGTATCCCAGTCTGTTTTCTGAAAGGCTTCATACGCTTTATCACGCATCAATGGAGCATCACCACGGCCTGCTGCGTCAAACAGTTCATGTTCAAAAATCCCCTTAATACAGAGCTTACCCCGGTTCACATCAGCCGCTGCATTACCTCGTGTCGCAACCGCTTTTCCTTCTGTATCAAGACCGACTTGAATAGAACAACCTGTTGAGCAGTAACCACAGGTGGTGTACTTCCATTCAGCAACTTGCTTGTCGAGTATTTTTATTGGTTTTCGATCTGTACGACCAAATAGCATAAATGCCCCCAGTGATAGAACGTAAAGCCTCTCAATAGTGCACGTTTACATGCGATCAATGGCCGCCTGCACCAAAATCATGCACACTATTATTTAACTTAATGTTTTATAAGCGTTTAATTTTTAACTAGGTAGCTATCAGCAATTAACGGGCCAGGCCATACGGGGCAAGGTATTTATAGAGATATCTGGCTGTAGAGACAGGTAGTAATAGACCCTGCGATATATTTGTTTCTACTCAAAACAACTGAAAAACGATAAACTAGCCGCCACATTTATTAACCATGCTGTCATGATCAACCGCAGAGTCGCATTAGGTGAGTACTATTTCTCCAGAACAGATCAATTTAGTCGTCGTACTCGGCCCTACCGCATCAGGTAAAACAGCTTTGGGGGTAAAACTCGCCCAGCGGTTCGCAGGCGAAATTATCTCGGCCGACTCAAGGCAGGTCTACCGGGGAATGGATATTGGTAGTGGTAAAGATCTTGAGGAATATGAACAGATTCCATACCACTTAATCGATATTGTTGACCCTGGTTATGAGTTTAACGTGTTTGAGTTTCAGAAGCGGTTTTGCGATGCCTTTGCTGAAATACAGCATAGAGATCACATGCCTCTATTAGTAGGGGGAACTGGCCTCTATTTAGAGTCAGTTCTCAGCCAGTATCAATTCACCGAAGTTGCAATCAATACCGAGTTAAGGGAAGCACTCGCAACTCAAAGCCATGAGTCACTGACTGCGCGGCTCAAAGCACTCAATCCCAAGCTACACAATACTACGGATTTGCTTGATCGAGAGCGTTTGGTGCGGGCAATAGAAATTGCAGAAGCAGAACGCCACTCCAAGCAACCGTCAGTCGCTCTGCCAGAAATAAGCCCCATTATTTTTGGCATTAAATGGGAGCGCGCTGTTTTAAAAAAACGAATTACTGAACGGCTCAAACAGCGCATGGAGCACGGGCTTATCGAAGAAGTCGAACGGTTACATCAGCAGGGTGTCAGCTGGGAGTCCCTGCACTTCTATGGCTTAGAGTACCGCTTCGTCGCCGCTTACCTTAAGGGTGAGTTAAATCGCAATGATATGTTTCAAAAACTCAACTCGGCGATTCATACGTTCTCAAAACAGCAGGAAAAATGGTTCAGGCGCATGGAACGTAAAGGCACAACCATTCATTGGTTAGATGGCGCATCTGATCCATACACCCAAGCCATAGAGATGCTTACTCCATAGAGCGACGGTCAACATGCAAGCCAGAGAGAACACAACCATATGCTAACCAAGATACTGATCACCCTTCTCATCATTGTTGGTACGGTGGTGTTTATTCGATATAAAAAGTCGTTAGAACAGCCTCCTCAAAGAGGAAGGACAACTCATACGATTACCATTCAACCCGAGACAGAAAAAAGCACCGACGCAAACATAAAAGTGATTGCAATTGCAGTGCTGTCGCTAACTCTGCTCACGGGTACCACAATGCTGTTTCTTAACTGGCAGGATGAGCACAGGCTTTACGACATCAAAATCGTTAACCCGCAAAGCGGCAGCACCGATACCTATCAGGCCTACAAAAAAGACCTTCACGGTAGAACGTTTATCACGATTACCGGGCAACAGATCACGGTATCGGATTTAGAGCGATTAGAGTTTATGGAAGTGGAAGATTAGTTAATCTTAAAGAAATATGTTTCCCCGCAGGCAGAAAGCGCTGTCATTATTCTGGCGGGGAAAGCGTCAAACAAAGACTATTTTGAACCCGATTCAGGGCGGTATTTAAGCTGTAGCCCCATTAAAAAATTGCGAAAGATCTGATCATGGCAATCACGATAGTGCTGATGGCCTGGCTTACGGAAAAACGCGCTTAGCTCATGCTTACTCATTTTAAGATTGGCCAAGTCCATAATCGCCAATACATCGTCACTTTGCAGGTTAAGTGCAATTTTCAGCTTCCTGAAAATTATATTATTGTTCAAACGGTTCTCTGGCACAGGCTTAGGCCCGTCTTTCTGGCCCCGCTTTTCAGTGATAAGTCCATTCAGGAAAATAGCCAGCTCTTTATCAGTCAACGGACAGAACGCTGGATCATCATCTTTCTTTAGCCATCGGGTGACCTGCGTGCCAGACACTTTATGATCAGCCAAGGCGAAAATAGCTACCATTTGGGGTTCATTAACATCCAGAGTGAAGCGCAGACGACGCAAGATATCGTTATTGGTCACAAATAAGCCCTGATTAGATTACGGCAACGTCCCCATGACCCGCCGCATAATTGAAGCGCTATTTTAGCAGACTTATAGTGGTGATTTCTCTACTTACTGTATAATGCAGCCAACGCGATTGAATAGAATTGATTACTTTAAGGTAACAGCATGAATTTAAAGCAAGAACTACAGCAACTTAATAATAAGTTAGACAAGACTCGCCGCAAATTTGTCGCTGCCGAGAAACGGTTTGATCAAGAAATCATTGCACAGAGCCGAATGGAAATTGCGGCGCTCACTAAACAGATTGAGTCACTTAAAAATGCCCAGGCCAACCAAATCAGCAGCAAAGGTGGCAAAATCAAGTCGATGGCATTTAGTCGACCGCTTACCAAAAGTGAACAGGCCGATATGGGTAAACTGAAAAAGTCGGTTAAGGGCCTGGTGGTTGTTCACCCTCTGACTGCGCTGGGTCGCGAGATAGGCGTCAGTGAAGTAACCGGCTTTGCCCCCAAGGCGTTTTAGCGCCTGGCAACCTATGCACCCTCCCCTGCCCCACACTCCGATATCGTTCTAATTTTTTACCCATATTTAACACCGCCCTTTGAACCGGTTTTGACTCAAAGGGCGCGCCCCTCTCAGGCCTAACTTTAATCATATTTTGAACATTAGCCCGCATTTCTGCACATAAAATCACATTGAATGTCATTTTTAGAAAATGTACACTATTTGCACAATTTTACTAAAAGCAACTCATGTAAAAATTGAACCCATAAAAAGAACGCACCCGTCATGAGCGAGTAGCGACCATAAAAATAAAAACAGTGTGACAAGGTATGAAAGAGACTCACTACAGTGCGTCAACTATCTATATGAATATGATGTCTGGTTATCTGAGCCGAAGTGGATTTGATTCACTTGAAAAAATCGCCTCAGATGCCAACATCCCGATAGCCAAACGAGGCAGAGTGCCGCTTCTAGAAATACTGCGGCTGGTTGATGCTGTCGCAGCGAAGACTCAGAACCCCGCCTTTGGGTTAGATATTGGCATTCAGATGCACCCCTCTGAGTACGGCATTATCTCCCATGCATTTATGAACTGTGGCAATTTGAATGAAGTCATGGATCTGACCATTCGATATACCCACCTGATTAACGATGCTTTTATATTAAACACCGAGAGAGGCAGCGGTAATGAACTGACACTGGTGTTGGAAACAGCCCATGACGAGCCCGGTCTGATACCGCTGATTGAACTGGACTTCGCGTCGATGCTGACCATGACCCGTTTTTTAGCGGGTAGCAAACACCAAGATGACGTTAAGCTATTGGAAGTCAGCTTTAAGCACCCGCCCCAAACCATGCCTGAGCATTACATTGCTCACTTCAAATGCCCGGTAAAATTCAACCAACCGACTAATTCGGTAAGCGTCGAAACCGCCGTATTAAAAACAAAAGTATATTCATCCGACCCTTATATTTTCCGCTATCTATTAAAGAAAATAGAAGAAATTGCAGAGCGCTTATTGGTGAATGTTCCGCTAAAAAGACGAGTATTTGACTACGTTGTCAAGCAGCTCCCCTATGGCGTCCCAAGCGTTGCGGATGTAGCAAAAGCATTCAATATGAGCCCGAGCACACTTAAGAAGCATCTGAACCAGGAAAGTGCCAACTTCACTGAGATCTGCGATGAAGTAAGAAAAGGCGTTGCCGTTAAGATGATCGCAGTTCGGAAAAAACCGCTAAAAGAGATCAGCAACTATTTAGGCTTTTCCAATTCCAGTACCTTTAACCGGGCATTTAAGCGTTGGACAAACATGAGCCCTTCCGAGTATCGACAAAAAAAGCAGTCTAGCGGGACAGGCAAGCAAGCACATACTCGACAGATGGAAGAGGAAGTATGACAAATATCCTCAGTATTGAATCTGTCTTACAAATGAAATATTGTAGCGATAGTGTTAGCCCCCTCCAATACATTCAAGTTGTATGTAATGTTTAAACAAATGCGACAATGGCAAAATGCCTTTACCATCACACTGATATTACTTTGTGTCGGCATTGGCATAGGCCACAATATAGAAGCGACGCTGGATTCAGACCACGGCGAGCACTGTAGCATTTGTATTTCAGGAAACAGCTCCCCTGCTGTTTCAAATCTGACCACGCCGCTGGATAACTTTGCCGCCGCCGCAATTATTAATACTGCGTCTACCTCCTCTGCGTACCAACGTCAGGAATGGCCTGGCTATGCCACTCGGGCACCACCACTGGTTTAGAGTCTATTAAGTCAGAGCAATAGGGAGCCTGGTCAAGAATTATCGCTGCTCAATATCGCGGTGTAATCAGCGACTGCATTGCTCTCTGTTGTTATTCGTTTTTAGGTCAAGAACGTTCAATGAATATTAAAAAACCAGGGTTACATCTATGAACAACCGATCAATCAGGGCACTATCCCCTGCTCTTCTGCTGCTAGCCAGTATTTCATCCACGGTATCTGCGGATGACCATGAGGAAACACACCGCCAGCACGATGCGCATGAACACGGGCACGCAACACTCAATCTGGTTCAGGAAGGCAATATCATCCAGCTGCAATTGGAGTCGCCCGCAGCGAATATTGTAGGATTTGAACATGCCCCCACCAACGAGCAAGAAAAACAAAGCCTGGAAAAAGCCATTAGCCTGCTAAAACAGGGACAAGCAATGTTTACCTTCCCAGCCACTGCAAAATGTGAGCAGGAAGAGGTAAACCTGGTGTCTGAACTCACTGAGCACGATGAGCACGATGAGCACGATGAGCACGATGAGCACGATGAGCACGATGAGCACGATGAGCATCATGAAGAAGAGTCACATGGCCATGAAGGCGAGGACGAGTCGCACCACGATGAAGCTGAGAGCCATTCCGAGTTTGAGGTGACATACCAGTTTTCTTGCGCGACCCCCGCTGCGCTTAATACGGTCAAGGTTATGATTTTCGAGCACTTCCCTCTCACCGATGAGATTGATGCTCAGATAGTGACTGATAAGCGCCAGTTCTCAGCGGAGTTGTCGTCAGAAGCCTCAACTATTCAACTTTAAGGCTTTATAGAAAGGTCTGCTTAGAGGCGTTGCACTATTTTTTGCTTCGCCTTTAACCTGTTAGGAGTCATGTGATATGCCCATTATTGAGCTAAATAATGTAAAGTACCGTTGGCCTGGTTCCTCTGAACCAGTCATCGATATTGATCATTTCTCGGTGAGCCAAGGTGATAAAGTGTTCCTTAAAGGCCCCAGTGGAACCGGGAAGTCTACCTTGCTCGGGCTCATTGCAGGTGTAAACTTGCCAGATAGTGGCCAACTCAAGGTGCTGGGCCGCAATATCAGCCAAATGAAAGGCTCCGAGCGAGACCATTTTCGAGCGGATCATATGGGTTATATCTTTCAAATGTTCAACCTGCTCCCTTACCTGTCTGTAACCGAAAATGTCTGCTTGCCCTGCCACTTTTCCAAGCAACGAAAAGGCAAGGCACTGGCCAACTCAGCAACCATTAAAGCTGAAGCGCGTCGTTTATTGCACGACCTTCAACTGGAGGGAGAGATCATTGATCGACCGGTGGTAGAGTTGAGCATTGGGCAACAACAGCGAGTCGCTACTGCCAGAGCCTTAATTGGACAACCCGAGCTGGTTATTGCTGATGAGCCCTCTTCGGCGCTGGATACCGACACCCGAGAGTCATTTATTAACCTGTTATTTAAGGAGTGCGATAGAGAGAACAGCACGCTCCTGTTTGTTAGCCATGACGACACGCTATCGCCACTATTTGATCATCAAGTTGCACTGGCCAACATTAACAAAGCCCGTTCAGGCGAAAAGGAGGGGAAATCATAGTGGCCATCATAAAACTTGCACTCAAAAGCCTCTATAACCGCCGAACAACGGCCTTGCTCACCGTCTTTGCCATCGCGATCAGCGTCAGTTTGTTATTGGGCGTTGAGCGGGTAAGGACTCAGGCGAAAGAGAGCTTCTCAAATACCATTTCCGGCACCGACTTGATTTTAGGCGCGCGCACTGGCCCAGTTCAATTATTGCTCTATTCAGTATTCAGAATTGGCAACGCGACCAATAATATTTCGTGGCAGAGCTATCAGGAGTTTGCCAACCATAAGTCGGTCAAGTGGTCAGTGCCTTTATCATTAGGCGACTCCCATCGTGGCTACCGTGTATTAGGAACCAATACCGATTATTTCAAGTACTACCAGTTTGGCCAACACCAGGCTTTGCAATTTTCTAGCGGCAAAGCATTCAGCTCACTTTTTGATGCCGTTGTTGGCGCTGAAGTGGCCAAGAAGCTCGGATATAACCTTGGCGATAAGATTATTATCGCACATGGAGCTGGGTCAACCTCATTTACCAAACATGATCAGATGCCGTTTACCATTACAGGAATACTGGCCCCCACCTCAACGCCAGTTGACAAAACGGTGCACGTAAGCCTCCCCGCCATTGAGGCTATTCATGTTGGCTGGAACAACGGCGCGCCGCCCATAGCCGGGTCTGTCGATAGCTCTCAACTTGATATTGAGTCATTGCAACCCAAAGTGATCACCGCTGCGCTAATGGGGCTCACATCCAAAATAAGGGTTTTTCAACTGCAGCGGGCCATCAACGAGTATAAACAAGAGCCTCTGCAAGCCATTATTCCGGGTGTTGCCCTGCACGAATTATGGAGCATGATGGGTATTGCAGAGCAGGCATTAGTGGTGATTTCCGGCTTTGTGGTGGCATCTGGTTTACTGGGAATGCTGACTATGATTCTGGCAAGCCTGAACGAGCGAAGGCGCGAAATGGCCATTCTCAGGGCGGTAGGTGCGAGGCCAGTACAGATTTTCTTATTGATGATCAGCGAGGCCGGTATCCTGGCATTAGTGGGGGCACTACTAGGCGTGCTAACCCTGTTTGGCCTGCTGCTGGCTGCCCAACCAATACTCCAGGCTAACTTTGGCATATTGATTACCGTATCAGCACTCACGGCATATGAGTGGCAGCTATTGGGGTTAGTCATCATGTCAGGACTTGTTATCGGGATTGTTCCCTCAATTCGGGCATACCGGATGTCTCTGGCTGACGGTATGACTATTCGGGTCTAACAAAATGAGTACATCAAATAAGCATAACCAGGGTGCAAGCGGCACCATCAACCAACATTCTAAAAAGGGCGTTATTGTGCGCAATACAAACTTATCACACATCGTAAACTACTGTCTGTGCCTGATATTAACCGGGCTGCTCACGCCACTATCAGCCAGCAGCTACGCAGACACCTTTAAAACCCTGCAATGGCAAGATTTGATTCCTGAAGAGACCATGGCAGAGATATTAAAGAGTGGCGGCGTTCGGATCAATCATAGCGGAGACGCGGCAGTGCAAGAGATGTCTCCTCTTCTTAACGCAGTGAAGGAAGAGCTCCATGGCCAGCAGGTAAGATTACCGGGTTTTATGGTGCCTCTTGGTGGAGACGAAAACAAAGTCACTGAGTTCTTGCTGGTTCCCTACTTTGGCGCTTGTATGCACACGCCACCGCCTCCCAGCAATCAAATTGTCTATGTTAACTACCCGACAGGCGTGCACCCGGACATGCTTTATGACCCGGTCTGGATAGAAGGGCCAATTAAGGTGGGTGAAGTAGAGAGCGAGCTTGCGGTATCAGGGTACAGTATGAAAGCGAAAAACGTTTCACTGTACAAAGAGACGCCCTGACAATCACTGGAGAAAATATCGCAGCGGGCCAAAGCTCCGTCACTCAGGTCATGGAAGGCTGGCTTAACAGCCCCGGACACTGCCGAAACATCATGAGCAGCCGTTATCAGGAGGTGGGCACAAGCAAAGTTGATTCAACCACAGCAGATTACCCAACCTATTGGACTCAGGTATTTGCATCACCGCGATAGGCGAGTCGGTATTCGTCATCCCTCTTGTAGCGAACTTGTAGCAAAGCCCGACTGTTCATCTCGCTATCGTCACACAAGTGTCATGTCTTGCCGTTTAAATAGATGACCTACTCTCATATTTAGGTTACACAGAAAAAATGGCAACAGAAGACACCGTTATTGAAAAAGAGATCAGTTGGTTATCCTTTAATGAGCGCGTTTTACAGGAGGCCGCTGACAAGAATGTCCCGATCATTGAACGAATACGCTTTCTGGGCATCTTCTCAAATAATATGGATGAGTTTTTCAGGGTCAGGGTCGCCAATGTTAAACGCATGATTCTGATCAATCGCGCTCATGGCGGAGATGAGAAAAAAGCGACGGCATTGCTGCAAAAAATTCAGACCAAGGTGCTCGATCTCACCCAACAGTTCGACACCATCTACCTTGAGGCCCTTAAAGGGCTAGCCCGACGCAATATATTTCTGATCAACGAACAACAGCTTACTGAAGATCAGGGCGTCTGGGTTAATAACTACTTCAAAGATGAGGTACTTAAGCACATAACGCCTATTATGTGCACCGACATTGTTGACTTAACCCAGGTGCTTGATGACGATGTGACCTACCTGGTTGTTGGCCTGTCAAACGAGCATGACACTCAATATGCGCTGCTTGAGGTGCCCTCAGAGGACGTTCCCCGGTTTGTCGAACTGCCCCGCGAAAAAGGTAAAAAGAAGCGCAGCATTATTATGCTGGATAATATTTTAAGGTATTGCCTGAATACTATTTTTAAAGGCTCATTCGAATACGATATATCTCAGGCGTATTCCATGAAGCTCACACGGGATGCGGAGTATGGCCTTTCTGATGACATAGACCAATCCTTACTTGAGAAAATGTCACTCAGTCTGAAGCAACGACTAACAGGCTCAGCCGTTCGACTGGTGCATGACCGTGAAATGCCTCCGGCCATGTTGCAGTTCATTATCAGCAAGGTGGGTATAGCCAATTACGATGCCGTTATTCCCGGTGGCCGATACCATAACTTCCGCGACTTTATAGGCTTCCCCAATATTGGTCGTTCGTATCTTGAACACGAGTCTCTTCCAGCACTGGAAAGCAAAGACTTCGAACGCTTTCCAACCGTCTATGAGGCGATTACTGAAAAGGACATCCTGCTCTACTATCCCTACCATAAGTTCCACCATTTTATTGAGTTCGTGCGGCAGTCTGCCTTTGACCCTAAGGTCAGGTCGATCAAAATCAGCATCTACCGCGTTGCCAAGAACAGCCGAATTATTCACTCATTAATCAACGCTGCCCGAAACGGCAAAAAAGTGATGGTAGTCGTTGAGCTAAGAGCACGTTTTGACGAAGAAGCAAACATCGAGTGGGCACGGCAACTAACTGAAGCCGGGATCAAGGTTGAATTCGGGATTCCAAGCTTAAAATGCCACACAAAGCTGTGCCTGGTTTCACGGCAAGAGAACGGGACTCTGGCCCATTATGCGCATGTAGGAACAGGCAACTTTCATGAAAAAACCGCTAAAATATACACCGATTTTTCCCTTTTCACCAAGCAGCCTGAAATCACCCGTGAAGTTGAAAATGTATTTAATTTTATTCGTTACAGCTACAAACAGTATGAGTTTAAGCACCTGATTGTCTCACCAAACGATACCCGTAAACGGCTTTACCAATTAATAGATCGCGAAATCGACCATGCCTCCCAGGGGCTTCGGGCTGAGATTATGATTAAAGTAAATAATCTGGTCGACAGGGGCATCGTCCACAGACTCTATAAAGCCAGCGCTGCCGGTGTTAAAACGCGAATCATCATTCGCGGCATGTGTACCTTATTGCCAGGCGTTCCGGGGCTCAGTGATAACATCAAAGCAATCAGTATCGTTGACCGCTATCTCGAACACCCCAGAGTTTCAGTTTTTCATAACAATGGTCAACAGGAGGTTTATATATCCTCCGCCGACTGGATGACTCGAAATATCGATAAACGGGTCGAAGTCGGCTGTCCTATTTATGATAACGACCTGAAACAGCGAATTATCGATATCCTGGAGATTCAGTGGTCAGACACCACTAAAGCGCGAGTGATAGACAGCCAGCAACAGAATCAGTATGTCGCCCGAGGCAATCGGCGAAAAATCCGTTCGCAGATCGCCATTTATGATTATTTGAAGAAGCTTGAATCAGCGTAATCAGGCTTAGCTGCGGGCTGCTTAAAAATAGCAACCCGCTTAGCCGCATATGATATCAACAACAAACACGGCTATAGCCAGCCCAGCTCACGAGCCTGTTGACTGAGTTCATCACGAAACTGCGGATGAGCCAGCAGAATCAGCGCCCTGGCGCGCTCAGGCAGTGACTTCCCTTTCAGGTTTACACTACCGTATTCGGTCACCACATAGTGTGTATCCATCCGGGTATCCGTTACGGCACTGCCTTTTAACTTTGGCACAATTCGGCTAATAGAGCCTCTTTTAGCCGTGGAGTGAAGCGCTATAAAGGAGCGACCATTCTCAGCCGCATAAGCCCCTCTGACAAAATCAAGCTGGCCCCCGGTACCTGAAAACGTCTGGCCATTTAGCTGCTCCGCATTAATCTGCCCTGCCAGATCCACTTCAATCGCCGCATTCACCGAGACCATATTTTTATTTTTTCGGATAATATTGGGGTTGTTAACCCATGATGCCGGGTAACCCACAACGGAGGGGTTGTCATCCATAAAGTCATACATCGCACGGTTACCAATAGCCAGGGTAAATACATGCTTATGCTGCATCCATGACTTCTTCTTGCCGGTAATAACCCCTTGCTGAATCAGTTTGGCAATCGCCGGTGAAAACAACTCAGAGTGTAAACCGAGATTTTTATGCTCACCCAGCAGACCTAATACGGAGTTAGGCACTCCGCCAATGCCCATTTGCAGTGTGTCGCCATCTTGAATATAGCCTGCTATCTGAGTAGCAATTTTTAAATCTGTCTCAGAGGTGCGCTGAGGATGTGATTCCATCAGCGGCTGATTGTTCTCAATTAAATAGTCTACTTCTGAAATATGCACCGTGCACTCACCAAAGGTTCTGGGCATATGCTCATTGACTTCAACAATAATTTTTTTCGCCTTACGAATGACGCTCGCGCCGTAGTCTGCATTGGTTCCCAAGCTAAAATAGCCATGCTTATCCATTCTGGAAACGGTCACCATAAAGCAGTCGGGGGATATATGTTCAGTCAGCATACGCCCGACCTGATGGAAGGTCGCCGGTATAAACTGCATACCATTCGGCACGCCCATCCGTTTGATGGCTTCTCGGTCATGGGCGCTCATAAAAATAGGGTGCGGGGTCACCATACTCTTCATTTCAGGCGATAGTAACGTATTCTTCAAAACCTCGGATCCATGCATGTAATAAATGCTAAGGGGCGGTATATCGTTGTTCTTAAGTGCTGCTGCAACAGCTGTCAGCAATCCGGGAGGCATCGCAACACTCATCCCTAAAATAAGATTCTTCACATCATCAAGCTGTCGTGCAGCATATAACGCACTAACGCATTTTCTGTCGTATTCCTGATAAATATTGGAGTTGTCGATAATCATTTGAATAGGCCCGGTTTGGTGTGCTCAGTAAGCGGTTATCAGCAGACTGTAGCGACCCAATACTCAAGCCCGATGAAGCTCTAGTGAACTTTTTATTAAATCGCAGATATTCAAACAGAAAATATCCTCATCACTGGCGGTAAAAAATCTGTAACCAGTGGGCATCATTTTTCATCCACACGGGTTCAGCTGTCATAAAAGTGTAATTGACTAGCGTCTATACCAAGCATATTATTTGTATATACACTTAGTAGCCGTTAAATGAGTAATTAGTTTGCTTTGAGTGATCCATACGATGACAAAAAAACAGCGCAAGAAGCCAGGCAAAAAAGACAGTCAACTGGTTATCCGTATTAATGGTGAAGAGCGGGATGAGTTTGTATCACTCTGTGAAGAATTAGATACCAGCGCAGCACGAGAGCTCAGAAGATTTATACGACAATTTGTCGCAGAACATAAAACCAGTGATTAAACCGTGCAATTCGCACACAACCCAAGGAGAATGTAAAATGGCAAAGCCGTCAAAAAAAGCAGTAGGAATCAAAAAAGAGATTAAAGCAAGAAAAGCAAAAATCGAGAAGCAGGAAAAAAAGCTGAAAAAGCTTAAAAAAGCACTGAAAAAAGCAGCATAATAGCGGTGTTCTGCCCGAATCAGGTGGAGCTAAAACACGCGTCTCCTGATTCGGCGTGAGCGACATAGCCGTGAAACTCACCTAGCCTTGGAGAACCTTAAAGTGGCAAAAAAAAACCAGAAGACACCAGAAAAGAAAATGAAAAAAGTTAAAGCAAAAGGCGATACCATGCTAAAAGAGATTAATGCCAAACTAAAATCCACTCAGAAAGATCTGCAAAAGCAAGTAGATGAGTTAACCTCACAGGTTAAGTCTCTCAGTAAAGACCCAAGCAAGCCTGCCAAAAAGCTACTCAAGAAACTTGAGAAGAGTTATCACAAAAAAGTAGCGAAGTTGCAGGATGAATTTGATGAGCGTATGGAATCTGTTCTGAAGCTGCAAGACAAGGTCATCGCCCAGCTTCCGACTGAGCTAGCCGAAAAGCTTAACCTCAAAGAGAGCCACACAGCAAAACCGGCAAAAAAAGCCTCTAAGACATCTGCGCCTAAAGCAAAGAAAAGCACCCCAGAGAGCACAACTAAAAAATCATCGCCAGCTAAAAAGGCTCCGGCTAAAAAAGCCCCGGCAAAGACTGCACCCGCCAAAACAGCTAAAGCGCCCACTATTGCTGCAATAAAAGGCATTGGCCCAGTAATTCAAAAGAAATTAGCCGCCGCTGGATTCACAAGCCTCGAAGACCTGGCAAACACACCAGCAGACAAAGCTCAGGCACTTAAAGAGTTTGAAAACACGCGCGGTTTTGAAACCTGGAAAGAGCAGGCCCAAGCGCTGTTAAACAAAAAGTAGCCTTCCAGGCAGTTACATATGGGCTAATCTGCTGAAAACTTTTGTGCGCATCAAGGCGAAGGATATACAGCAGGTTGCCACATATGTTGTTAAGAAAAAAACAATAAGATAGAGGCAATTTGAATGACCTCGCGACCTAAATTAAAAAGAAAATTCTACGAATCAGAACTCGAAAGACTCCAAATTGAGTTGGTAAAACTTCAAGAGTGGGTCAGGCATAAAAAATTGCGCGTTGTCGTTATATTCGAGGGTAGAGATGCAGCTGGAAAAGGTGGCTGCATTAAACGCATTGCCGAAAAGCTAAACCCTCGTGTATGTAGAATTGCCGCACTCCCCGCCCCCACTGACCGTGAAAAAACACAGTGGTACTTCCAACGCTACATTCAGCACTTGCCCGCTGGTGGAGAAATAGTGCTATTTGATCGCAGCTGGTATAACCGCGCAGGCGTTGAGCGGGTCATGGATTTTTGTACCGAAGAAGAGTATGTCGAATTCTTACGCTCCTGCCCTGAGTTCGAGCGAATGCTGATACGGTCAGGTACCATACTGATAAAGTACTGGTTCTCTGTCAGCGATGAAGAGCAGGAAAGGCGCTTTCAGGATCGGATATATCACCCAACCAAGCATTGGAAACTAAGCCCAATGGACTTGGAAAGCCGGGCACGATGGGTTGAATATTCAAAGGCAAAAGATGAGATGTTTGCCCATACCGATATAAAACAGTCACCTTGGTATGTCGTCGATGGCGACGATAAAAAACGAGCTAGGCTCAACGTAATATCTCACCTGCTTAATTCAATCGACTATGAAGACCTGTCACCCAAACCAGTTGAGCTACCTGAACGGCAGTCTGACATTGGCTATATAAGAAGCCCGAAAGAGAACCAAAGTTATATCCCGGATATATACTAATCCAGCACCGAATCAATTATCGGGCGCAGGGCGCCCTGGTACGAGGGTGCCCCGCGCCCGATCTCTACACTATCCCAACCAAACTGAATCCCAATGAGGATAATCGCTTATACTCTCAGCTATTCCAGCTCTTAAAGGATTCGCTACGATATAACGAGCAACATCAATCAACGCTTCATTCGTGCGAATTGCATGATCATAAAATCCGACATTCCAGATATCTAAACCCGAATATTTAGTAAACAATGATTTAATTCTTTGAGCCGCCTGAGAGATAGTGCCCTTATCAAGCTTTACCAACCAATGGATATGGTCTGGCATTACCACAAACGATAAGGTTTTGGTAAACCCCAGGTCTTCATCTGTTTTCATAATTCGAATAACAGACCTAGCGTGAGAGAAGTTACTAAAAACAGGTTGCCGACCTTTTGTCGACATCACTAAATGGTAAGCAAATCCAACTTGAGAATAGCGACCTATCTTAAGCTGAGAGTAGCCTTTTTCTGGTTTCACCGTTGAAATCCTTTTCAAGGTTTAATTATTTATCGGGCGCGGGGCACCCTCCAACAAGTGGCCCTATCCATTATGCAAGAACGTCAGGAGCCCGACGAAATTCCCGATCTTGTACGAGGGTGCCCCGCGCCCGATCAGGTCCAAGTACGAGGGTGCCCCGCGCCCGATCAAATCCCAATACGAGGGTTTCCCGCGCCCAATCAAGTCCAAGTACGAGGGTGCCCGCGCCCGAACAATTCCAAGTACGAGGGTGCCCGCGCCCGATCAAACCCAAGTACGAGGGTACCCCGCGCCCGATCAAGTCCAAGTACGAGGGTGCCCGCGCCCGAACAATTCCAAGTACGAGATGCCCCGCGCCCGACGAAATTCCCGATCTTGTACGAGGGTGCCCCGCGCCCGATCAAACCCAAGTACGAGGATGCCCCGCGCCCGATCAAATCCAAGTACGAGGGTGCCCCGCGCCCGATCAAACCCAAGTACGAGGGTGCCCCGCGCCCGATCAAACCCAAGTACGAGGGTGCCCCGCGCCCGATCAAACCCAAGTACGAGGGTACCCCGCGCCCGATCAAGTCCAAGTACGAGATGCCCCGCGCTCGATCCAAAAAAAACCAAAGTCGGTTTCCCGGCTTTGGTTTTTTGTAACGCTATAAGAGATTATGCGTTAGAGTCTAGCAGTGCATTTAACGTGTCACTTGGACGCATTGCTTTGGTTATTTTTTCAAGATCAGGGTGGTAGTAGCCGCCTAAATCGACATGCTGCCCTTGGTTAACCGTTAGCTCTTCGACAATTTTCTGCTCTTTCTCTTCAAGCTCTTTAGCTAGCTTGGCAAAAGATGCTTGCAGTTCTTTGTCATCTGTCTGCTCTGCCAACGCCTGAGCCCAGTATAGAGCCAGATAAAAGTGGCTTCCTCGGTTGTCGAGTTCACCTGCACGCCGTGATGGAGACTTATTATTCTCCAACAGCATACCTGTCGCTTTATCTAACGTTTCAGCCAGTATTTTCGCTTTAGCGTTATTCGTCTTGCCTGCAAGGTCTTCCAGCGAAACAGCAATTGCAAGAAACTCGCCTAGCGAATCCCAACGCAGGTGATCTTCTTCTACAAACTGCTGAACATGCTTTGGTGCAGAACCACCTGCGCCTGTCTCAAAAAGACCGCCACCTGACATCAACGGAACAATCGAGAGCATTTTCGCACTCGTGCCCAGCTCAAGAATCGGGAACAGGTCGGTCAGATAGTCACGCAGTACGTTACCAGTAACAGAGATGGTATCTTCACCGTGTCTCAAGCGCTCCATGGTGTAGCGAATAGCAATATCTGGCGTCATGATACGGATATCAAGACCTTCGGTGTCATGGTCTTTCAGGTAGGTCTTAACTTTCTTAATCATCTGGGCATCGTGACCACGATATTTATCCAGCCAGAAAATGGCTGGTAGACCTGTTGCCCTTGCGCGGGTAACCGCCAGCTTAACCCAGTCCTGTATTGGCGCATCTTTGGTTTGGCACATACGCCAGATGTCACCTTTCTCCAGGTTATCGTGCTGGAGCAGTACCTTGCCACTTTCATCTACCACACGAACCGATCCATCACATGGAAGTTCAAAGGTTTTATCATGCGAGCCGTATTCTTCAGCTTTTTGTGCCATCAAGCCTACATTCTGGACGGTTCCCATAGTCGTTGGGTCGAATGCATCATGGTGCTTACAGAAGTTAATCACTTCCTGGTAAATAGTGGCGTAGCAGCTATCAGGAATCACCGCTTTGGTATCTTTAAGCTTACCGTCAGTACCCCACATTTTACCGCCTACACGAATCATCGCTGGCATTGAGGCATCAACGATAACGTCACTGGGCACGTGCAGGTTGGTGATACCTTTTTCAGAGTCAACCATCGCGGTTTCTGGGCGCTCTTCATAGCAGGCTCGAATATCATCATCAATTTCATGGCGTAATGAGAAAGGAAGGCTTTCGATTTTCTCATAGACATTGCCCAAACCATTATTCGGGTTTACGCCAAGCTTCTTGAACGTCTCAGCATGCTTTTCAAACGCATCTTTATAATAAACGGTCACCGCATGGCCAAATACAATCGGGTGAGAGACCTTCATCATGGTTGCTTTAACGTGCAACGAGAATAGCAGGTTGGCTTTTCTTGCCCCTTCCATCTCCTCTTCAAGGAATTGACGCAGTGCTTTTGCGCTCATGAACATACTGTCAATGACTTCGCCTTCGAGCACCGGCACGCGCTCTTTAAGCACCTTCACATTTCCGTCATTGTCCACCAGCTCTATTCTGAGGTTACCGGCTTTTTCCATCACCGTTGAAATATCGCTGTGGTAAAAATCACCCTTGCGCATGTGAGCAACATGCGTTCGTGACGCCTGGCTCCACTTGCCCATTGAATGCGGATGATTGCGCGCATACTGTTTAACTGCTGCTGGCGCGCGTCGGTCAGAGTTACCCTCGCGCAATACAGGGTTCACCGCACTTCCCAGCACCTTGGAGTAACGAGCCTGAATCTCTGCTTCTTCTTCGGTTTTCGCATCTTCAGGGTAATCAGGAATATCAAAGCCTTGTTCCTGAAGCTCGGCAATGGCCTCTTTGAGCTGCGGGATAGATGCACTGATATTTGGCAATTTAATAATATTGGCATCAGGGCTGCCCGTCAGCTCACCCAGCTCTTTAAGAGCGTCAGGTACTTTTTGGTCTTCGCTTAATTTATCGGGGAATGCAGCCAGTATCCGTGCGGCCAAAGATATATCACTTGTTTCAACGTCAATGCCGGCTTCGGCAGTGAATCTATTAACGATTGGGAGTAAAGAGTAGGTTGCCAACGCAGGTGCTTCGTCGGTTTTGGTATAAATTATTTTTGATTTTTGTACTGTCATATTTTCCCCAATTTTATCGGTAGGATAACCAAAAAATTAATAAAAGGCGGCTTTTGGCCCCCTTCTGTCAACAGAGCGGTAATTTTCGTGGCGATAGTATACTGAAAAACGGCTCTAGACTGTAGCTTGAAGTATAGGAGTATTAACGTGCTTTTCCTACATTTTGATTACAACGCCGAATATAGGCTTTTTAAGCCCACTCAATCACATCAAACTGGTCATTGAGATGGCCGCGTCGTAAGCATTCATCGCGTAAGATCATTTAAGAAAGCAGCTTAGCCTATCACATTAGCTATCCAGCCGCTCTTTGACTTTAGTCAATAGGCCGTTGCCAGAGAGCGGCCATGGGGAGCATCCAACTATGCGGCTACAGCACACAACATCGGTGGTTTAGTGCACTTGATAGTGTTGTTGGCTCTGAGGAAGAAGTACGCCAGGCTAGAGGCCCAGCTCTACTTTATCAATGGCTCTAATTCGCGTCAGTTGCGGGCCGTCAAAGTACTGCGATCTGAGGCTGTTAAGCGATGCTTCATCAAGATTTGAAGCGCCCCCTGCGCTGGCGATCATGTTATTTAAGTCAACCCGATAAGACGCAACCAGCGCTCGCCACTGCGCCCTTTGCTGGTCTAGCGCACGAAGGTTTTCAGCCCCCTCTGCGCCATACGACCGCTCGCGTAGCGCATATATCTCTTCTTCGCTGGCCCCTTCAGCTCTCAGCGCTTTTTCTTCCGCCCGAACGTTTGAAACGAGGTTGGCGCGCTGGCTTGATTCAATAATCCAGCGGGGTGAGCTTTGGTCTAACTGGGTAAGTTGAAGATCTTTTTGTGAGGCTGATAGTGCGCTATTCGCGGAGATGCTGACCTTCGCCATCATGTAGTCGTCATACTGATCTTCTTGCTCAAAAAAACCAGTAACCGCCTCTTCTGGCAAAAAACCAAATCGAGACTCCCGGAGCACCCGCTTCATCTCTTTAACCACGTCCAGATCATACGTCTGGCTACCATAGGTATTAACAAACTGGTTTTTAATCACCGCCATATTGTTTCTATATTGCAGATAACCTTCAAGAAGGTCATTTGCCTGCGCTAATGCAATGCCATCCAACTGTTCAGATAGGTCATGCTGTATTCGGGTAATAATTCTATCCAGCGGCTCTTCACCAATTGCCGTCAAATAATACTCAAACAGGTTTTTAACCCTGTGATCTGCAATCAGCTCTTCATCTTCGTCAACGCCAAGAGCGGTAGGACGCGGCGTCCCCCTCAACGATAACGGCAACGTTTTAAAAAACAGCTCATCAGCCCCCGAGTACTCTTCTCTTTTATTAACCATCTCAGACAGCTTGGCAGGGTCAATGACTTGCTCAGCTGATTGATCATGCGTGGCGGGCTCGTCTATAACACTGTGTTCCGTCTTCTTATCGTCTGTGGCAGGTTCGCTCTGAAACGGCTGGCCATACAAAAAAATGAACGAGACCAACAATGCCAAAGTGGCAATAATTAAGGTAATCAACCCACGATACACCATCAAAACACCTCTGTTGCTCATCTTCATAACGGGAAAGGTCGTCTTTAGAACGCTAAAACAGAGGGCGTGTTAACACGCCCTCTGTCTATGGTTTGGTTATTATTGTTTATAGCCCGGCACTCTTCAGGCGGCGAGCGTGCTCAACATAGATAGGTACTGGGCTACTGGTAAACAAGCCACGCAACCCGAACATGCCGTTGATTTCATCGGCATGATTTAAGGTATAGTCATCTCGAATTACTTTACCCATATGCGATGAACAACGCCCTACCAGGCCATCATTCGCTTCGCTATGGGGGACGCCAGTCACCGCTAGAAAGGGGTCTGCCAGATCAAAAACGTTATAGTCAATCAATGGGTTATAGGTGCCACTCCAGGAGTAATAGCGAACCCCATTCACTTTGTGCGGTCCATCATTGACCGAGTAGTCTTTAACCCAGTTAGGCCACCACCACGAACCCGCGTTATATGTCGGTGTTGACTTACAAGAACCTTGTCGCAAACCTTGAGGGTGATCCTGATTAAACGCTAGCGCCCCTTCAGTATTGAGCGATTCTAAAGACCCCATCGCATTCTGCTGCTGCGACGTGTCGCCAGACAATGCCGCAAGCAGCGCGCCTACCGCATTCCCAATCGCTAACGCAGGCCCTTCAAGTGGAGAGTCTTTCAACAAGTCAGCAGTAGCAGAGCCGAAGTGAGGCGAGCCCACCGAGGTCACTGATGCGACCAGATCAGGTCTCACTGAGGCAACATAACGCGACGTTGGCCCGCCTTGGGAATGCCCAATCAGGTTGACTTTGGTTGCCCCTGTCGATGCGACAAGATCTTCCACATAGGCAAGTAGCTCTTCGCCTCGCGCCTCGTTGCTTTCATACCCGCTCACTTGAGGCGTGTATACCGCATTTGCACCGACATTCGATAACGCGCCTTTAACACCATAAAAATAGTCAGCCAGAATACTGTCAAACCCTGAAAGACCGTGAACCAATACAATGGGGTGTTTGGTTTGTCCTGAAGTATCTGCCTGAACCGTCAATGCCGCGCCAGCGATAGCCGCTGTTGCAACAAGGCCTGTGACTGCTTTTTTTATTCTCATCGTCTTATCCTTTCATTGCTGTATATCATTATTTTTATTTGAGTTTTATTGTTGATAACCCCAAAAGGGGCCGATTAGTGCCTTGAACTTTTTTTATTATTGTTCGGTCTCTGAAACAGTGTGATAGACGTAACTAACCACTAACAAAATGTAAAATATTGTTACAGCTACGATATATTAGATTGGTATTCAGGTGAGGTGAGTGCTTGAAATGTAGCTACAGAGATAACAAAAATATCTCTGCAGTCATAAAACTGATAATAGTGTCAGATTTTTCTCATCGGTTTTGCCCATTGTGGCAATGCTACGCGTGATACTCTTTCACAAATTGCTCTGTTATTTTTGCTGCCAACGCTTTACAGGCAGGCCCGGCATTTTCCATGGCCGATAGAATCAGGTAAAGCGGCAGTGACTTTCGCGCATCCATTACCAACGGGATACGCTTTAACTCGCCAGTTTTAAGTTCTTCTTCGATCAAATGTCTGGGGATAAAAGCAAACCCCAACCCTCGCTTTACAATTTTGATCGATGTAGCACTGTTACTGACTGTCCAGCGTTGCTCGGCCCCTAACCAACCTGCATCTTGCTGCCGTTTGATGCCGGTATCTCTAAAGACCACTTGCCTGTGCTGGCGCAGCTCTGGTTCAGTTACGCCATCTTTTAGTGAAAACAGAGGGTGATGTGGATGTGCGACCGGCAGCATTTCAACCTGCCCTATCGGTTTGCCAAGAAACCCGGGAGGGACTTTAGGTGACAAAACAATATCGGCCCGACGCTCCAGCAGGGCTTCATCGGTGCCCGATAGTGTCGTTTCAAGCACGACAATGCGAGTAGAAGAAGACTCTTTTGAAAAGGCCGCCAACGCCCTGATCAACGGATCAAGGTCTACCAGAAGGTCGACCGCTACCGTCACTTCAGGCTCCCAACCTTTAGCCAACAGCTGCGCAGACAACTCAACATTATCCGCCTCTTTCAACAGGTTGGTCGCTTTTCTATATAGAACCCGCCCAGCTTCTGTTAACACTGCCTTACGGCCCTGCTGTTCCAATACCGGAGTAGGCAGAAGCTCTTCCATTTTGCTAATTGTGTAACTCACACTTGATTGACTCTTGTTCAATATCTCGGCAGCTTTGGCAAATGACCCTTCATCAACCACGGCTTTAAATGCAGCCCACTGCTCAAGGGAAATTCTGGGTGCTCTCATTCTAGACTCCGGTCATTCAACTTTTATATCTAATATTTAAATCATTATCGACTAAATATCAACATATACCATCTAATTAACTAATATATTATAAACCTAATTCTTGGAGACAACTTAACCAAGCACTCCATTAATACAAACAGAGACAGATATAGGAGCCTCACTATGCACACGTTACTGCGACTCGATACGAGCATTTTTTCCGGACAAGGGGTTTCAACCCAGCTCTCAGATGCACTGCTTAGCCAGTTAAAATCGGCTAACCCGACACTCCGAGTTATTCACCGAAACTTTGCTGAACAGCCCGTTCCTCACCTTGATGGCATGTGGTTACAGTCTTTGATGGAGCCAGAGGAGACCCGTAGCGAAGCGCAGCATAAAATGGCCGACTTTTCTGACCAACTTATCAGTGAACTACAAGAGGCTGACACCCTAATCATAGGGCTACCGATGTATAATTTTGGCATTCCGTCGATGCTAAAAGCCTGGTTTGACCATGTCGCGCGTGCAGGAACCACCTTTAAGTACACCAATACCGGCCCGGTCGGTTTACTTGACGATAAAAAAGTCTATTTGGTAACAACCCGTGGCGGTATTCACAAAGACCAACCTAGCGATACTCAAATCCCGTTTGTAAAAACATTTTTGCAGTTCCTGGGGTTAACTAATATTGAGGTCATTTATGCTGAAGGGCTCAATCTGGGTGACGATATAAGAAATGCCGCGATTGCATCAGCAAAACAATCTATTGATAACCTAGTGGCTGCTTGAGCAGCCATCTCTTTCGCACCTTACGAGCGAGCGCATCGAATCTATTGTCGACCCTATTCCAGTCGCCCTTATCAAAGTCGACCATATTGAAGTTGATCGTATTAAATAGAGATGCGCTGCTCGGCGTACTCCGTTGGCGCACAATTAAACCAACGTTTAAAGGCTCTATTGAAACTGCTTTGCTCCAGAAAGCCGCAAAAACCAGCAATCTCTCCAATAGAGTGCCCTTCCTGCAATAAAAGATAGCTGGCGACATCCTTACGAACATCATCCACTATTTGCCGGTAACTCAGCCCTTTTTCAGTGAGCAGATAACGAATTTTTCTTACAGGAATCTCCAGCAGCTGTGCCACTCGATCCAAATCAGGAATTTCCTCAGGCAACCTGTCGAGGAGCGTTGAGCGAATCGCATTTTCGATATTAAGCGCTTGTACGTAATCGTCAATTAACGAGGTCGCCTGAGCTGTCATTAAGTCAGCCAATGAGTCATCACTGTCGATGAGCGTTTCATCTAACCAGGCACACGGGAAGATAATACTGTTCTCATCTGCGCCAAAGGTCACCGGGCAATCAAACAACTCGGCGTAGTCATCTTTGTTACCAAGGCATCGGTGGCTAAACGTCACCTCATGGAGTCTCTTTTGTGAAGAGAACAGCTGCTTCCCTATGCTAACCCAACCCGCGATGGCCATCTCTACTACCAGTGGTGATATGGGTATGGTGGGTCTCCAGATCAGGCGAACATATTCGCCTCTCTGCTGTTGGCAAATACTGCCTACGTCCCACACAACCGTTTCCAATTTGGCAAGACGTTCAATCGCTGCTTGTAGCGTGCTGCTTGCAGCAACCGCATACCCTATCAGCGGAAAGCTTTTTACTCGCAATCTAAATACTGCATTAATAGCCGTCAGTGGGTTTTGCTGGTGGTTATAAATAGTCTCTAAAAGACAGTTCACTTTAAAAAACGGCACACGATAATAACGGTCATTTTCCAGCCGCGTATTATCAATCATGCAGTGCTGAAGCAAACCGTTATCCACCTCTTCACGCAACGCAGAGCCCACATTAACCAGTAGCTGGTTAAGGTAAACCGCCGTAATACCATGGGGTTGTTTCATTGCGTCGGGTAACTCAATCACACTCATAGAAGCCTATAGGGTTCACTCACTATTAAATCTAGTCCAGAAACAAAACGAACGCTTGCCCGAATTGACAATATCATTTGTTCGTTAAGGCAATACCTCTGCTTAACCACATCTTATGATAACAATATCGATAACCCAACAAGATAAGAAGGTGATAACCATGCTGGGAATACCATTAGGGCTAATAACCGCCAACGCGACCGAGTGGGTGGTGCATAAATACGTGCTACATGGCTGGGGCAAAAAAAAGAACAGTTTCTGGCGTTTTCACTTATCTGAACACCATAAAAATGCCCGCAAACATCATTACATTGACCCGAGTTATAGCCGTTTCCCATTGGGAAATCATGCACAAGGGAAAGAGGCCTGGGCATTGATTGCCGGTTGCGTGATCGTCACCCCGTTGTTGCCCATCACGCCTTTTTATGTGGGTACGCTCTATTACTCCGCGTGGAATTATTACAGCAAACACAAGAAGTCCCATCAGAACCCTGAATGGGCAAAAGAGAACATCCCATGGCACTATGATCACCATATGGGGCCTAACCCTCATGCCAATTGGTGCATCACTCGCCCTTGGTTTGACCATTTAATGGGTACTCGGGAGGTGTTTTATACAAAAGATCAACAAACACCAGCTAAAGCCAAACCGGTTACCACAAACACTGCCTGACCTGAATGGCACTTACTTAAGATGCAGATTATTAAATAAATGGCTCTATACAGTGGATGTCTTGCTAATGTCTTCTAATTTTCTACTGAGCATAGAATCGGGCACAGGGCACCCTCGAACCAAGGACCTTAGTAAAATGTGTGGCTACAAAGAGGTAGGAGGGTGCCCCGCGCCCGATATAATGAATTATCATAAGCAGATGAGCAATATAGGGCTCGTAGCGGGACTGTACTGACTTAAGAAGTAACTTATTAAATTACATAAATGGTTCTATGCGATGGATGTCTTGCTAGAGATTGCAATTGTGGCAAAGCGAAAGGGGGGTAAAGGAGAATGGGCATCAGAGTAAGCTTAAGTAAGTGCCATTCCTGCCTGACCTAATACTTTTGTCGGCATCAATACGATAGAATGCGCCTCCAATCTGATAGCTCGATTAGAGGCCTTTATGGATTACGACTTTATTATTGATGAACAGTACCACCCTGTCGCACAGTTTTCGGTCGGCCATGAAGCCCTCGGCCTCTGGCTGACAGAAGAAATCGGGCGTGATAAACAAGCGATTGCAGAACTTCTTGATGTTATCCAGCAGCTTGAGTCCCGCGTTATCATGCATCATCACATCGAAGGTAAAGAGTTTCAGTTGCGCCTGAACGGCGAACAGGCTGAAGTGGTTGCGCTGGCACTTGAAATAGATATTGATGAAGAACTACCAGAAGACACCCAGCTATACGATCAGGAGTCTTACGCCGAATGCGGGATAGACGACTTTAAGCAGGCAGTATTAGACTGGCAGGCGTTTATTGGTTAAAAACGGTGATCAAGCCACTATTATTTACAACCACTCTTAGCGAGATAACAGAGATTCCAAAGTTAGGGAGCCTTTCAGCCCCCTATACAACTACTGCATTTTAGCTAATTAAACAGCCTGCCACGCAGCGGCAATTGACGTGTTGGCCTGTTCACGCTCTTCAGCTGAGAGGGTTATTTCTCCCCCGGCAGGCGCTCCAAACGAAGCCATGGCATCAACCAGCAGGTCAATACCTGCGGAATCAATCTGAGATGATGCAGTACTGACTTGATCAAGCTGATGTTGATCACCCGCAAACCAGTCATTAACGGCTATCTGGTCAGCAGAACCTAACACATCAATAACCAAACGATCCCCATCTCGACTAAACCACAGGTCTTCTTTTACAAAACCATCCATTAGCTGTAATACATCTTGGCCAGTGGCATCGTTTTGAGCAATAACATCACGCCCATCACCCGCCGAGAACAGGTAGGTGTCGTCGCCACTGCCGCCATCCAACAAGTCATCTCCCTGACCGCCGATGAGCACATCATTGGCTGCCAAGCCCAGTAACTTGTCACGAGCACTTGTGCCGGTTAGCGTTTCAGCTGAATCACTTCCCGTTATGTCGTTATAACCCGCAAAATTGAGTTGTAGCTGATCAATATTGGCACCACTGGAGCCTGTGGTGATTAACTTAATAGTGTTTTCACCTTCCAGCAGAGTGACTTGCAGTGATTCATTTTCCCAGTTAGTCCAGCTTCCGGTAGGGGCAAAAGCCAGAGTATCCACGGTTACGCCATTCACCTCCAGTTGCAGCGGCCTGTCCCCAAAGTGCAACGCATAACGAATATCCAAATCATAAAGCCCTGCGTTAGCCGTTACGTTGTAGCTAATTTCCCCTTCACCAATCATATCGACAAAGCCACTACCTTCATAACCTGCATTGTTGGTCGCTATCGCGTGACTGTTAAGCTCACCATCCTCGGCCTGAATAGTCATTGAGTCATAATTGTCTTCGGGTTGGCTGTTTACCCATACCGTAAACTGGTCGCTGGCTGTTTCTCCAGCTAAATCAGTGGCTGTTACAGTAATGTCAAGCGTTCCGACTTCCGCAGTCCCCGGTGTCCCTGTAAACGTTTGGGTTTGCGGATCAAAAGAGAGCCAACTGGGTAGAGCAGAACCATCAGCAAGTGTTGCGCTATAGCTGAGGTTGTCTCCCGCGTCGATATCGGTAAAGCTATCAGAAGGAAGAGTTAATGAGAAAGGCGCTCCCTCTACTGTAGTTGCATCAACCAGAGCCATATTGGCTACCGGCGCATCATTCACATTATCAACCGTAAGCTCAAAGGTTGTGGTGGTGCTATCAACCCCATCACTGGCGGTTACAGTGATATTATAAGTACCTACTTCATCGTTAGTCGGGGTTCCAGTAAATGTCTGTCCATCAAAACTTAACCAGCCAGGCAGTGCTCCGCTACCGGTTTCTGTTGCGGTATACGTCAGTGCATCACCATCGGCATCACTGAATGATGAGGCAGGAATGGCAAATGAGAAGGCAGCATCTTGAGTCGACGCCTGATCTGCCACGCCACCATTAACAGCTGGTGCACTATTAGCAACAACATCCATTGGGGTGAGGGTCAACTGGTCAATATTCGCGCCACTCGCCCCTGTAGTAATGAGCTTGATAGTGTTTTCGCCATTCACCAAGTTGACCTGTATTGATTCGTCAAGCCAGTTTGTCCAACTGCCCGTGGTGTTAAAGTCTAACGTATCAACTACGGCGCCATTGACTTCTAGCTGCAAAGGTCTGGAACCTGCTTCAAGCGCATAACGAATATCCAACCCATAACTGCCAGCAGTGGCGGTCACGTTATAGCTAATTTCTCCTTCACCGATCATATCAACAAACCCGCTACCTTCATAACCCGCTTTATTCGTGGCAACAGCATGGCTATTGAGTACGCCGTCTTCTGCCTGAATAGTAATAGGGTTAGTGGTTGGGGCCGATTGTTCATTAATCGTTACCGTGAATTGGTCACTGGCTGTTGCACCGGCCAAATCAGTCGCTGTTACGGTAATATCCAACACGCCCACCTCTGCAGCACCAGGAGTACCCGAAAAGGTTTGGGTTGCAGGGTCAAAGGTGATCCAACCTGGCAAAGCAGAACCATCACTAAGCATTGCGCTATAGGTAAGACTGTCACCCGCATCGATATCAATGAAGCTATCGGAAGGGATGGTTAACGAGAAAGCGGCTCCTTCAGTCGTGGTTGCATCAGCAAGAGCAATGCTAACTTTAGGCGCATCATTCACGTTATCTACGGTAAGTTCAAAGGTTGTGGTGGTGCTATCAACCCCATCACTGGCTGTTACAGTAATATTATAAATGCCTACTTCGTCGTTAGTAGGGATTCCGGTAAATGTCTGAGCATCAAAGTTTAGCCAAGAAGGAAGCTGAGAACCGTCGGATAAAGTAGCAGTATACGTAAGAGTATCGCCGTCAGCATCAGTAAACGCATCAACGGGCATAGAGACATTAACAACCGAGTCTTCTGTTACCGTCAAGTCATTCAAACCAGAAGCAACAACAGGTGCATCGTTTGTGTTTGAAACTGACAGCTCAAAGGTATCGCTGACCGCAGCTCCAAAAGTATCCGTTGCTGTCACCATTACGCTCAAGTTACCCACATTCTCATTTCCAGGCGTACCACTGAATGTTCGAGTGAAACTTTCAAAATCTAACCATGATGGTAGTTCCGAACCATCTGAAAGTGCTGCCGTATATCTAAGACTGTCTCCAGCATCGACATCTTTGAAGCTATTCTCAGGGATTGTCAGGCTGAACAACTGTCCTTCAGAAGCGGTTGCATCGAGTAATACCTGATTAACGACAGGTGCATCGTTAATATTTTCAACAGATATTTGGAACGTAGTATTAGCACTAGCCTGTCCATCACTAGCAATTACACGAACAGCTAAAACACCAACATCGTCATTATTGGGTGTACCGGTGAATGTCTGTCCATCAAAATTCAGCCATGAAGGCAGTTCTGAACCGTCCGATAAAGTAGCGGTATAAGTAAGAATATCGCCATCTGCATCACTAAACGATGAGGTTGGGATATTATACGAAAAGCCTAAATCTTGCGAAACTGCCTGATCAGCTAGCCCACCAGCAACTACTGGCGGATCATTAACAGTAACAGCAGTACCAATAACTTGTTCTAATTCCAATATCCGGCTTTCGATCAAGCCGCCATTGTCTATTTGATAACTAAATTGAGCAGGGCCGCTATAGCCGAGATCAGCAATAAATGTGAGTTGACCAACAACCATATCAATTTGCAAGTTGCCATGTTCAGCTCCACCAAAAGTGATGATTTCACCACTATCATTGGCTTTAGTAGCATCTAGGCCCAGCAACTCTTTAAAAGAGAGCGACAAAGCTGTTGACTCAGGGCGACCTTTAAACTTATTAAAATGAGCTACATCTAGTCGTGTGGTTGTTTCAACATTGGTCATATATTCTGTATCAGAGTAATTCCAGTATACGCCATCGGCAAACTGAATTCGCTCTATACGCATATCTTGGCTACGATCAAAGTGCCTGCTGACCTCTGTAGTTCCCCAAGCTCCAGCACCCAAGATAAGATTATTGACGTTTCGACCCACCGATACATCTGAGGACTTAATGCCATTCGAGTATTCTATAACATCGTTTTCTCCACTAAAGTCAGTAATTTGATCTCCCCCCGATGAAACTAAATAACGGTCAGAACCAGAGTCATCCATCATTTCATCAGCGCCTTGCCCTCCTATATAAACATCATTTCCGTCACCACCATACATTCTATCGCCAAGGTACCCAGCCACCAAAATGTCATGCCCGATTCCTCCACTAAGGCGATTTCCATAGTTACCGGTTGCTATAGGGTCTGCCGAATAGTCATAACTTACGCCAAAATCACCGTATAACGTATCATTGCCCCAACCACCATCTAGGTAGTCATCACCTCGACCGCCATAAAGAATATCATTTCCATCATTACCATAAACATCATCGTCGCCACCCAAACCATCTAGTGTTTCATCAATACTAGAACCAGCGATAACATCATTACCATCGCTCGCTTGGGAGACCAGTGATTTAATTTCGGCCGCAGAGATCACATCGCCATTGTCAAATATAAATTGATCTATCTCATCCTCTGGAGCTAACAGAAACTGCTGTATACTAATATAATCAGATGACCCGATCGAAACCCTCAAATCCCATCCAGCAGCTTTAAAACTAACGTCCGATACTTTAATTCCAGGGCCAAACTCTAACGTATTAACATCATCAGCGGTTCCTCCGCTATCATATATCCAATCTCTGGCGCCCCACTCATCTAGCCCTAAAGAATCACCTAGATTAAAAATATATTTATCGGATCCCGCCCCTCCGGACAAAATGTCTTTGCCCTTGCCTCCAATCAGTACATCATCCCCCTCACCACCATACAGGGTATCGCCCCCGCCCTTACCGTCCAAGGTACTACCGGCCTTATAGGCCCACATAACATCTTCCAGCTCTGTTCCCCTGTGTGCAAGTTCCTTAACTTTGTCTATTGACCATTCTGCACCACTAGCAAAACGTATTGTTTCAATCTGAAACCCGCTTGAGTCGTCCTCGCTAAAGTAATCTGGGATAACTACTCCCCCCCCCACCGTTGAGAGCCCATCTAGATACAAAGTGGAAACATTCGTCATCCTAACCCTAATATCCGACTCTAAAATTCCTTCGCTAAATTCAATAACATCAATATCCCCTGCCCCCTCCGCATTTTCAAAAACATAATCAATGCTAAAATTTTTATCGAACACATAGGTATCTGAACCAGCTCCGCCAACTAATCTGTCATAACCAGAACCACCATTAATGCGGTCATCTCCATTTTTACCGTAAATTTTGTCTGCACCAGCGAGACCATTAATCTGATCGTTGCGGTTGGTTCCGTAGATGGTATCATCTGCATCGGACGCACTCAGTAGCATCGCTATTATTGACTCGGTATCCCATACAGCACTTGGGTAGTCTTCAAAACGCACTTCATTAATTTGGTAGGAACCGGCGCCAGCACTTGCAGTAAAGTCATGTATTTTAATGTAAGGGACAGCACTGCCTTCCCCTACACTCATTGTCAAGGTATCGCCAGGAAGCTCAAGCACAATATCTGTTGGCGCAATCCCAGCGCCAAACACTATCTTATCGGTTTTACCTACTGCTATATCGTTATTATGTATCTCGTCAGTGTTACTCCCTAGTCCAAAATAGTATGTATCTGAGCCTTCACCGCCATACAAATGATCCCAACCGCTTCCGCCAGTGATAGTATCATCACCACCGAGGCCGTAGATCGAATCATTGCCGCCTCCCCCATCAATATTGTCCGCAGTGTCGAATCCAAGAATGGTCTCGCTACCTGCAGTTCCTCGAGTAATTTCCGATTTAATATCTGTATCTGCCCAGACTACGCCATTACCAAACTTAATAAACTCCATTATGGAGTCTCCACTTGCATCAGCAGAGAAATACGAAGGAATCTCGATTCTATCAGCAGTACCTATGACGCTCAGTATTAGAGATCCATCAGAGAGCGATGCCCTTACATCTGAGGCCTTTATTCCCTCCCCAAACTGGATTATATCAACGCTACCAATAGACGAGTCATAGTTATTGATAATATCCGCACCATCCCCCCTGTTAAAATAGTAGGTATCTGAACCTCCACCACCTTCTAGATAATCATTACCTTTACCACCATAAAGATGGTCATTACCCTGTAGCTCTGTTGGCAACTCACGGAAGAAATCTGCAACGGACTCTCCTCGAAAATATCTAGCTATAGGCCACTCACTGGCGTCAGTATGTCGATCCCCCCATAAGTGGTCATCACCGTCCTCTCCATATATCGTGTCATCACCGATCTCACCGAGAATCCAGTCATTACCTGAGCCACCCCAAACCTTGTCGTTATAAGTTTCCCCGGCAACCGTAGCAACAATAGCATTCGCCATTGGAGTCGTCATCGAATAAGCTATATCATCTTCGACCCAATGATGGCTCGCCAACTCTATTTTTGAGTCTGCATAAACAAAATCGCCTTCACTGCCTGTATATATAACATCAGCCCCATGTCCACCTCCTACATAATCAGCCCCGGAGCCTGTGCTAATCATGTCATTGTCTCGGTCCCCCGAAACATAGTCGCCACCAGCCCCACTGAAAATGATATCTTTACCATTCCCCGTCTCAGAGGGATACATATAGTCAGAGTTGGTAATTGCAGACTCTGTGTCACTAAATCCTATCCACTTACCCCCTGCGTCATAAACTAATTTGGCTTCAATGCCAAAATTTCCGGCAATATAGTCAACTCCACCTCCACCAAAAATTTGGTCGTTACCAATACCTCCATATAATGTATTGTTACCATTTTTACCATTGATAAAATCATCACCTGCTCGCCCAAAAAGATGATCTTCTCCACCTATTTGGTTAATCTCAGGATTGTCTGCAAGATATTGCTTAATCTCCGCTGGTAAAGCTGCATATGCAGCAGCCCACTCAGGAGAACTTTTGTGTACTCTGGCGCTATCGCCGCCAACTAGAATGTCATTGCCATTTCCACCCTGAAACCCAAAGTCCCCGCCTTCAATAAACTTGCCGTATTGGCGTGGAGGGATTTCTTCTAACTGATTCCATAACTCAGTGGCAACGGTAGCGTCATAAATAATTCCTTTCTGAGGGTCAAACCAGTCAGTACGGTGTTCAAACAAAGGTTGAAACACCTCGCTCGAACCTGGGCGCAACCCCAAACCGACATCAAACGCCCCATTAAGCACAGGCGGGATAGGCTCACCCGTTTCAATTCGTATACCGAACCGCTCATCCGCTAGACTCTTACTAAAGTCTTCAATAACGAGTACGCCATCTGAAGTATCACCTTTTAACGTGATATAAAGTTTGCCATCTTCAGAGAAATAGTAATGGTTTTTTTGCTCATCTTCATACAACTCCCCCTTGTCGTCTGTTTGTGTGAGCTTGGTGATCTTCTGGCCGTTTAACCTTAATTCATTCTTTCCCTGAGTGTCGCGAATCGTGTCATTGCCATCTCCGGTATTGTAGTAATAGGTGTCGTCTCCTTCACCGCCTTCAAGATAATCAACCCCTTTACCACCCGTTAAATGATCATTCCCTTTTCCACCATATAATTTGTCATGGCCATCCTTTCCATCAAACGTATCTGAACCATCTTCACCAAAGAACAAATCGTCATTAGAGCCACCTTCAAATGATTCATCCATATCATTGCCAAGATAGATACCCTTGGGTTCTCCACCCAAAATACCGGTGGTGGTAATAATTTCTAATTCGCCGTCTTCATGGTGGATAACAATGGCGTAGGAGTCATCAGTGAGCCCATTAATGTCCACTCCATCATTTTGAATGTTGCGGAATAGTAAGGCTAATGATCTTGCACTTATCCACTCTTCTGTCATGGTTCCTGTGCCCGTTTCTGGGTTATATAAATCCAGTTCACCGCTGGTGTTATGCTGATCAATATCAGCATTTAGAATAGCGAATGGGCTTAGTTCTTTAAGCGCGTGCCTGAATGCCATATTTGACTTGGCTCCGGCTACAAGATCATTTACGTAGAATGAGAATTCTTCTGAGGTTAGGGTTGGTGTTGGGCTAACTTCACCAGTCGTATCATACTCAGGGGACAGAGAAACGTACTCTAATTGTGGCTCTGCTGGGCCAGGGATTTTTGAAATGATCTCTTCTGGGGTGGTGGCATCACCGAATAACCAGTCTGAAACGACACTGCGGATCAAGTCGCGAGCCTCTGAATCAGTCGATCCGACCAAGTCTTTATAATAAGCTAATGCGCTACTCGCCCCAAAAATACCACCGGTAACAGCGCCCCCAATTGCAAATGAAGCAACAACTAAAGGAGCGCTAGTTCCTACAACTAACGCTGCAAGCGTACCCGCAATAACGCCTCCGGCTATTCCTGCAACTTCACCTCCAACAGTTTCGATTAACCAATCTTCCCAGACATCTACAGCGCCCGCAATATCACCCTTATCAGCGGCAGCCTCAGCTTCCTCCGCGGTGAACACAACACCAAGCACAGTCAATGGTAAAGCAATAGCTTTAAGGCCATTTGTCCAATTAATTCCGCTCAAAAAGCCTTTATTTGATGTCACCAAAGCTTGTATATCTGATGGTGAAGTAGCTAGGAAGTTCTTCAAATTTTGTGCTTGCTGAGCATTCAATATAGAGAGGTCTCCCGAAATAATCGGGATATCTACACCATTAACATTTTCTATGGTAATTTGAGTAGCGGCATTTGACACTTTTGTAAGAATATCCGAACGATAAAAAATGTTAGTCGCGTTGGTACTTTCAAACAACCCAGAGCCACCATTAATAGTGATTGAGTTCGATACGAAACTAGACAAAACCGCAGCATTGCTTCCGGTTTCTGCAGCTAAGCTTGCAAACTCTTCAATAGGAATACCGTCTACATTAAAACTCTGCCCGGCCTTTGTGAATTTGTTTAGCAACGCATCTAGTTCGGTTACAGAGAAGACACTTGCCGGGTCTGGCGTCTTGGGCAAGATAAGAGAAAAGTTGCCATCAGCATCTTCGATAAAGCGACGGGATGCGATATCCCAAAGTGAGTTATTACTTACGCGTGAGCCATTGACGGTATCCGTCCCGTAATAGGCCGCATCGAATTGATTGCTGTAAGCAACCTGTTGATCAATGCTCATATCGGAATAATCAATGAAAGGATCTGCTCCATTAGTTATCTCGTATTTGACAGCCATGATAATTGCTTCTTCCAACTCATCACTGTTCATTACTCTTCCAACATGGCTATCACTAATCATAATGCCATTGGGCGCTCCTCCATATTGTCCATTAACTCCTTTGGCAATATCATAGGCTTTTGTTCCATCAGGCGTAGCTCCACTGTAAAGTAGGTATGGTTGATTACCCCAACTCGAAGGATTCAAAAGTCCACCTGAAGTGCCTTCGAGTTTTACTAGAAGCTGATCAATGGTAAATGGCACGGCCCCTGGCTCACCTTTAACCACATCATCAATACGCTGCTGAATTTCATCAATCACTTTTTGGCTCAAGTCACTCATTACTTATCCTCCTTGAAGTAGTAATGGCCCCGATATAGAACTCGTATTGCTGCTTTAGCTTCCGCTATAACAACCTTTCGCTTATCTACATCTTCTATTTCGATAGGTTTTAAAACTCGACTCTTATCTTCAGTTTCAAGCACATATACTTCTCCATCAAGAAATAACACGATAGTTCTAAGTTCCAAAACATAGGTTAAGCGCGCTGCATAATAGTTGCGCTCCTTATCTATTACCCAAGAATCATCAGTCGATAACTCTCCGCGGGGGGTATTGTAATTCGTTGGGCGATCAGGTCTTGGCCCTTTCTTATGCTCTTGTATTTGCCATAATTCAGAATTATTTGGTGTTTCGTTAGCAAGATCATTTTGTATTCTTATGCAATTTTCTGGTGTTAATTTTTCTTTAACGTAACCCATTTGATTTTTCCTTAAAGGTTAATTAATTTGAGTTTCAAGCTAAGTAAAAAGCTTCAGATATATTCTCTAATGAGCTAGAAAATAGAGCTGATTCTTCTTCCCAGTCTATTATTGGCTTAGGTTATCCATTGCTTATCCTCCTTGAAATAATAACCACCTCGTAGCAGTACTTTTATTGCAGCTTTGGCTTCTTCTTTTACTCTGTCACGTTTGCTGATATCTTCTATTTGAAGAGGTTTCAAAACTCGGCTCTTAACTTCTGTTTCCAACAAATAAATCTCACCATCAAGAAACAACAAAATGCGTTTAACCTCAAAAACATATACAACCCATGCTGCATAATAATTTCGTTCACGATCAATAACCCAAGGGTCATTTGTTGATATATATCCAAAAGGTGTTTCATAGTCTTGAGGCACCCCTGGTTTTGGGCCGCGAATATGTGACTTATTCTGCCAAAGTTCTGGCATGACTGTTGGTAATTCGTTAGCCAAATCATTTTGTATTCTTATGCAATTTTCTGGTGTTAATTTTTCTTTAACGTAACCCATTTGATTTTTCCTTAAAGGTTAATTAATTTGAGTTTCAAGCTAAGTAAAAAGCTTCAGATATATTCTCTAATTTCAAAAAATAGATCTGACACTTTTTTCCTTCCCGCCATAAAGATGGTCGTTGCCATTCAGCTCCAATGGCAACTCGCGGAAAAAATCTGTAATAGACTCGTCTAGAAAATACGTAGTACGAGGCAGTTGACTCGGGTCTGTATGACGATCCCCCCATATGTGGTCATCGCCTTCCCCTCCATACAACGTGTCATCACCAACTTCACCGAGTATCCAGTCCTGACCAGAACCTCCCCAAACCTTATCATCATAGGTCTCGCCTGCTACAGTTGAAACAATTGCATTAGCCATTGGAATAGTAAACGAGGTTACAATGGAGTCTTCAATCCGTTGGTGATACGTAAACTCTATATTGGAATCGGCATAAACCAGGTCATCACCAGTCCCTGTGTAAATAATGTCAGATCCATGTCCTCCGCCTACATAATCAGAGCCGGCCCCAGAGCTGATCAAGTCATTGTCCCTGTCACCTGACACATAATCTTTTCCTGCGCCACTGAAGATAAGATCCTTACCGTTGCCAGTTTCAGAAGGGTACATATAGTCAGGATTCGTGATCGCAAGTTCTGAGTCGCTGAAACCTATCCACTTCCCCTGCGAGTCATAAATTAGCTTAGCGTCAAACGCAAAATTGCCAGAGATGTAGTCAGTCTCCTTGCCGCCAAAAATCTGATCATTTCCTATCCCCCCATACAAATAATTGTCTCCATCCTTTCCATCAATAAAGTCATCGCCAGCTCGTCCAAAAAGCTGATCGGTTCCTCCTATATAGTTTTGCCCTGGGTTATCCTTAAGGTAGTCCCTAATACTTTCGGACAGTTGGGCATAGGCAGCGTCCCATTCAGGTGTGCCTTTATATATAACTGAAGTATCTCCACCAACTAGGCTATCATTGCCATTTCCTCCTTGAAACCCAAAAGTTCCACCTCTAACGAAAAGGCCATATGGATTGCTACCATCTTTACCCCACAACCCTTTGGCCGCGTTTGCGTCATAAATAATTCCTTTCTGGGGGGCAAACCAGTCAGCACGGTGTTCAAACATAGGTGAAAACACCTCTTCCGAACCTGGGCGCAACCCAGAACCCACATCATGCGCTCCGTCAAGTATAGGAGGGGTAGGCTCACCAACTTCAATCTTTATTCCGTACTGCTCTTCCGCTAGGCTCTTGTTAAAACCTTCAACAGTGATCACTCCACCCGTAACATCGTCTTTTAACGTTATATAAAGCTTGCCATCGCCCGAAAGGTAGTAACGGTTCCCCTGATCGTCCAAATACAAATCTTCACTGTCATCAATTTGTGTAAGGTTGTTGATTACCTGTCCATTAATCTTTAATACATTCTGGCCCTGAGTGTCGCGAAGCGTGTCATTGCCATCGCCGGTATTGTAGTAATAGGTATCGTTGCCCTCACCCCCTTCGAGATAATCAACCCCTTTACCACCCGTTAAATGATCATTCCCTTTTCCACCATATAATTTGTCATGGCCATCCTTTCCATAAAACGTATCTGAACCACCTTTACCAAAGAACAAATCGTCATTAGAGCCACCTTCAAATGATTCATCCATATCATTGCCAAGATAGATACCCTTGGGTTCTCCACCCAAAATACCGGTGGTGGTAATAATTTCTAATTCGCCGTCTTCATGGTGGATAACAATGGCGTAGGAGTCATCAGTGAGCCCATTAATGTCCACTCCATCATTTTGAATGTTGCGGAATAGTAAGGCTAATGATCTTGCACTTATCCACTCTTCTGTCATGGTTCCTGTGCCCGTTTCTGGGTTATATAAATCCAGTTCACCGCTGGTGTTATGCTGATCAATATCAGCATTTAGAATAGCGAATGGGCTTAGTTCTTTAAGCGCGTGCCTGAATGCCATATTTGACTTGGCTCCGGCTACAAGATCATTTACGTAGAATGAGAATTCTTCTGAGGTTAGGGTTGGTGTTGGGCTAACTTCACCAGTCGTATCATACTCAGGGGACAGAGAAACGTACTCTAATTGTGGCTCTGCTGGGCCAGGGATTTTTGAAATGATCTCTTCTGGGGTGGTGGCATCACCGAATAACCAATCTGAAACACTTTGAATTAAGGTTCGTTTTCCTCCTTCTGTCTTTCCAACAAAGTCTTTGTAGTATTCCGTAGCAGTGCCACCGGCAAAGATTCCACCAGTTATAGATGCTCCAATCACTACAACTGCGGCTAACGGGGCGGCTACCGTTACTCCAGCAGCGGCAGCTACAGCAAGTGCAACGCCTCCTATTGAAGCACCAGCAGCCTCGCCAACCAGTGAACCAGCTGTATCAACAGCATACTCTTCGGCAATTTGGATTGCGAGTTCATGATCTCCTGCTTCTTCAGCTGCATTTGCTTCAAATGACATAAACATTAAACCAGCAATACTACCAACTATGCCCAGTTTGTTTAGAATCTTACCGCCACTTACAGCAACACCTTCACCAAAATCAAACGTGGACTTTGCCCAGTTTTTAAACTCTGTTTGTTTAGCTCCATCCATTTCACCAAGATTTGATGTAATATCGTTCAACAAACTTGGATTTGCTTGAATCCTTGCTAAATAACCGTCAGGAGTGAGGCTTAAATAATTAGAAGTATCCGTGGCTGACAAACCACTAATACTCACTTGTAACCTAGACCAAGAATTAATATGAGTAATTACATCAGCAATCTGGCTTGGAGATGATGAGGGATATTTTTCAAGAATATCACTGAGAGGAATACCATCAATTGAACCTATATTGCTGTTTGTTAAGAGCGCTGGTAATTCGCTTTGAACAAATACACTCAAATCACTAATATTATTTGGAGCAATAATTCTGAAATTGCCGACAGCCTCTTTAACATAATTTTCTGAAGCTATATCCCAGAGGGAGTTAGCGTTAGCAACCCTGGGAGCATCTGAACCTATTCCGTCTTTTCCGTGTAGAATAAGGTTTTGTTTTGTCTTTAATTCATCTAACTCCTCATATGTAGAAGGGTTAGCAAATGCATCCCCAAGAACATCAAGCTTAATTGCACGCATCAATGCTTCATTAAATACATCGCTATTTCTAAGAAGTTGACCTACATCACTACTCAGAATATCAACACCACCTCCAGTTTTTTTGATTGCCGCTGCCGCTTGCGATGCATAGACGGTGCGTAAGCGGTAATTAATTCACACCTTGCGGTAACGTTTCGTTCATGAGCAAAGTCGTTAGGTCCTGATTCCATGGCAGCAGTGCCTCCACGTCATTGACGTTTGCGACTAACGGTAACTGGGTAAACAGCTGCTTGAGATAAGCATAAGGCTCCAGTCCATTCGCTTTGGCTGTTTCGATAACACTATAAATTCGGGCGCTGGTATGGGCTCCTTTCGGGGTATCACTAAACAACCAGTTTTTACGCCCCACTACGAACGGGCGAATAGCATTTTCCGCAACATTGTTATCGATCTGTAGTTGGCCATCGTCTAAATATATGGTCAAGCGCGACCAGTATTTATCCATATAATGCAGGGCCTTTCCCAGTAAAGTGGTCGGTGGCACCGTCGAGACAGTTTTGTCTAACCATTTTCGAAGCTTGTCTATTACCGGTTTCGCTTTTTCCTGTCGCATTTGATAGCGGGTTTCCGGTTTCGCACTTTTATAAGCCCGTTCAAGTCCATACAGTTTACCGATCATGTCGATGGCAACATCAGCTTTTCCTCTGGTCTTGACTTTATTTTTAGGTTGCGCTTTTTTTGCTTCCATAAACTTGCGCCTAGCATGCGCCATACAGCAGAGCTGGGTAATACCTGGTTGTGACGCGACGGCATTATAGCCCTCATAACCATCGGTATGCAGGTAGCCTTGATAGCCGGACAACAGGCGCAGAGGTACCTGACCGGAACGACTCTGATCATAATCAAACAGGACAATACGTTGTTGTGGTGGCCCCGCAACCTGGACCCACATATAGGATTGACTACTGGCAGGTTTGTCCGGTTCTTTAAGAACCTTAACCACCGTTTCATCGCAATGAATGACGGGGCTCTCAAGCAATCGGTCACGCATTAGATTGATCAGTGGTTGCAGTAACTCACTGACACGGGTCATCCAGTTCGCTAGTGTCTGCCGAGGAAGGTGAATGCCTACACGATTGAACATGCCTTCTTGTCTGTAAAGCGGTAACGCATCCTGATACTTTGAGACCGCAACATGAGCCAACAATCCCGCACTGGCGTTGCTCTTTGGGATTGGTTGAGCTGGCTTGGTGGCTATTTTGATATTCCCCTCGCAGGCCTTGCAGGCATACTTTTTCTGAATATGCTGCAGTACGCGGATTTTGGCAGGAATGATATCAAGCTGTTCCGATGTTTCTTCACCCATTTCCGTGAGTTGACAGCCACAAGGACATTGAAGCTCAGATTCAGGAAGATCATAGATTACTTTAACGCGAGGCAGTTCAGACGGTAATGGTTTACGGCCACGAGTCTTGGCTTTAGTTTTAGTTTCAGAACTTGGGGTAGCTTCCGCATCGAGTTCAATAATAGGATCTTCTGCGGCTGCTTCAGCCTCATCAAAGAGTTCACCCTGACCCGGCGCTTTCTCGCTTTGCGAGGCAAATTTACGATGTAGGAACAGACGCCACTGCTCCTCTAGATGCTCCACACGAGCCTGCTTTTTATCCAACAGCACTTGTTGCTCTTGTACTAAAGCCTTAAGGCTTTCAACGTCGTCAGGTAGGTTGTCCGGGGTGATTTTCATGCCTGGTATTATACCCAAAATCGCTTAGATAACCGACTGATAATTCAGGGTTTGGTGAGGTCTATTGTTCCAAAGATCAAAGCCGTCCAGCAGCCAATTTAGCTCCTGGCCTGTCAGGTTAATAACATCTTCCCCCAGTTTTTTAGGCCACTTAAATCGCTCTTTATCCAAGCGCTTGTACCAGAGACAGAATCCATTACGCTCCCAGTACAGTATCTTAATTTTATCTCGCTGACGATTGCAGAACACAAATAGGGCTTCCTCGAATGGGTTCAGGTTCATCTCAGCCTCCACCAAAACTGCCAACCCATTGATTGATTTACGGAAGTCCACTGGCTCTCTATGCAGATAGACGGTAACCGACGAGTTATCAGGTCTCATCATAACAGCGGGCTACCCATCGTCATTTGTAATCTGAACTTGCCCCAGACAACAGAGCAAGAAAAAACGGGGGGTGGTTGCTTGCGAGGGACAGACTTTTGCGGAAGCGTGACGGTGGCTTTTGCAAAAGCAGCTGATGACGGCTCTGTTCGAATAACGCCCTTGCGTCGAAGCTCGTGTTTATAGCTATGAAACTGTGATACTTTTAAGTCATGTTGATCACAGTAGACCGGAGCTGTTAGTTTCTGCTGCTCACATTGTTGGATGTGATTGAGCCAGTAAGTTTGTTTCTCTGTTAATGCTGGTTTGCTCATGGTTTACCCCATCATTGGTGAGGTTTGAGCGTAATTGAACATCTGAGCTGATGTTAGATGGGGTTTATTGATCGCTTACGACGGTGCTGGGATCATCCAATATTGTTCCTGAATAAAGCAAATAAGTACTATCACTAGTAACGCCGTTAACGTTTGCTGATACATTTTTTACTATATCGATTAAATCGTCTAAGGTACGAGTATCGCCACCTGTAGCAAGTAGTTCTTCAACCTGATTAAGAGATAAAGACATTATCAAACCTCCCAATTGAATTCAGGAATTATTTCAAACTCAGGTTTACCAAACTCATTCAATGGTCCCTTACCAAAGCGCCCATAAACGACGAATGCTTGCATAAGCTCTTCTTCAATTTCCCCCCGCAGTTCAGCTACTAAGTTTGCCCCTCCTTTAATTGCAGCCTTATTTCCAAACAAACTATCAACATAAACTTCAAACCAACTCCCATCAATAAGCACAAAAAATCTAGAATACATTGTATCTGTACGTACAATTTCTGGAACTAAAAATAGATAATTGCCTACCTTCTTGTTAATAGCCCAGTTTTTTGAAAATTGGCCTTCTTTTCTTAAAAAGCTTAACAAGCTAAGCTTTTCAGGATCACTAATCGCGTCATCAATAATTTTATTCTGGTCTTCCAGTGATATAGGTTCTAATACGTAAGTCATCCTTCTCTCCACACTCTTCATAAAGTTGTATTTCAAATTAAGCAAAAAATCTCAGCTATATTCTCTGGTTAAAAAATAGAGCTGACACCTTTTTCATACAAGAGCTTTAAGCTGCTCAATCGTAAACTCTCTTTCAGATAATGCTTTTATTGCTTGATCATAAGTTATCGACATTAGCCTTTCCCCTCAATAAATTCAGGAGAAAACATATATTCAGGTTGACCACATTCGTTCAATGGGCCTTCACCGAACCGACCATAAACCTCAAAGGCATTAGTAATTTTTTGTTGTAAACTCGACAGTAACTCATGATTTAATCCTTCTAACCCACTAATGGTTGAGGGGCCAAACATGTTATCTAGCACAAAGCTATAGATTTCGTGATCGACAAAAATGCAAAATCGACAATTTTGCTTATCATCTCTGATTTGGTTGGGCGCTAAGAATAAGTAACTATTTGATTCATAATCTACGGCCCAGAATTTAACAAAGCGTTGTTCTTTCATTGCATGCGAAAATCGATTCTTGAGCTCCAAGTCCAAACTAAAGTCATCAAGGATCTTCTTTTGATCTTCTGCGGTTATAGGTTTTAGTTGGTAGGTCATCCTTCTCTCCAGATTCCAAATCAAATTACAAGTTAAATAAAAAATTTCAGATATACTCTTTTTACGCAAAAAAACAAATCTGAAATCTTTTTGCCTGTTGTTGAATTTCCGCTATAACTTGTTGACTTAAGTTACCCATTACATATCCTCCTTGAAATAGTAGCTGCCGTCATACAAAGCATCTATAGCTAATTCAGCTTCTCGTTTAACGTTTTTGCCCTTTTCAATGCCCTCAATTTGAAGCGGCTTTAGTACTTGACTCATAGGCTCGGTTTCAAGCAAGTGAATCTCACCATCAAGAAATAACACTATGCTTTTTACTTCCAATACATATGTCAATCGAACAGCATAAAAATTACGCTCACGATCAAACACCCAGTAATTATAATCGGACACAACCCCTAGCGGAGTTTCATAATCCGTTGGGACACCAGACATTGAACCTCGAACGTGTGCTTTCTTTTTCCAGAAGTCAGGTAAACCCTTTGGCACCTCATTCGCCAAATCATTCTGTATTTTTATGCAATTTTCTGGTGTTAATTTTTCTTTAACGTAACCCATTTGATTCTTCCATAAAGGTTAATTAATTTGAGTTTCAAGCTAAGTAAAAAGCTTCAGATATATTCTCTAATTTCAAAAAATAGATCTGACACTTTTTTCCTTCCCGCCATAAAGATGGTCGTTGCCATTCAGCTCCAATGGCAGCTCGCGGAAAAAATCTGTAATAGACTCGTCTAGAAAATACGTAGTACGAGGCAGTTGACTCGGGTCTGTATGTCGATCCCCCCATAAGTGGTCATCACCGTCCTCTCCATATATCGTGTCATCACCGATCTCACCGAGAATCCAGTCATTACCTGAGCCACCCCAAACCTTGTCGTTATAAGTTTCCCCGGCAACCGTAGCAACAATAGCATTCGCCATTGGAGTCGTCATCGAATAAGCTATATCATCTTCGACCCAATGATGGCTCGCCAACTCTATTTTTGAGTCTGCATAAACAAAATCGCCTTCACTGCCTGTATATATAACATCAGCCCCATGTCCACCTCCTACATAATCAGCCCCGGAGCCTGTGCTAATCATGTCATTGTCTCGGTCCCCCGAAACATAGTCGCCACCAGCCCCACTGAAAATGATATCTTTACCATTCCCCGTCTCAGAGGGATACATATAGTCAGAGTTGGTAATTGCAGACTCTGTGTCACTAAATCCTATCCACTTACCCCCTGCGTCATAAACTAATTTGGCTTCAATGCCAAAATTTCCGGCAATATAGTCAACTCCACCTCCACCAAAAATTTGGTCGTTACCAATACCTCCATATAATGTATTGTTACCATTTTTACCATTGATAAAATCATCACCTGCTCGCCCAAAAAGATGATCTTCTCCACCTATTTGGTTAATCTCAGGATTGTCTGCAAGATATTGCTTAATCTCCGCTGGTAAAGCTGCATATGCAGCAGCCCACTCAGGAGAACTTTTGTGTACTCTGGCGCTATCGCCGCCAACTAGAATGTCATTGCCATTTCCACCCTGAAACCCAAAGTCCCCGCCTTCAATAAACTTGCCGTATTGGCGTGGAGGGATTTCTTCTAACTGATTCCATAACTCAGTGGCAACGGTAGCGTCATAAATAATTCCTTTCTGAGGGTCAAACCAGTCAGTACGGTGTTCAAACAAAGGTTGAAACACCTCGCTCGAACCTGGGCGCAACCCCAAACCGACATCAAACGCCCCATTAAGCACAGGCGGGATAGGCTCACCCGTTTCAATTCGTATACCGAACCGCTCATCCGCTAGACTCTTACTAAAGTCTTCAATAACGAGTACGCCATCTGAAGTATCACCTTTTAACGTGATATAAAGTTTGCCATCTTCAGAGAAATAGTAATGGTTTTTTTGCTCATCTTCATACAACTCCCCCTTGTCGTCTGTTTGTGTGAGCTTGGTGATCTTCTGGCCGTTTAACCTTAATTCATTCTTTCCCTGAGTGTCGCGAATCGTGTCATTGCCATCTCCGGTATTGTAGTAATAGGTGTCGTCTCCTTCACCGCCTTCAAGATAATCAACCCCTTTACCACCCGTTAAATGATCATTCCCTTTTCCACCGTATAATTTGTCATTTCCATCCTTGCCATCAATTGTATCGCTTCCTCCACGAGCATATAGATTGTCATCGAACTCCTCTCCCTCAATTGTATTGCCATCAGCGTCTCCAAAAATAACTACTCGATCATGAGTCGTATGGCCTGGTGTTATATTCCCCACTTTTAATTCACTCTGCGAGAATTCATCCCAGTACAGTGTGATTTTTTCTTGGCTAGGATTATGTACAGTATCGCTTAAACTATTGGCTAAGTTTGCCTGTAAAAAAGCGGTTAAAAAAACAGCCTTATCAGTCAAGTATGACTCGCTATAGTTCTCTAGCGAAAGCTGTCCATCGCTGTTATGCGCATCGTACAAGTTACCCGTCGATATTATTGCAATAGGTAATGTATTCTCTAACGCATATCTAAACGCTAGGCCTTCATTGTTATCTAGCTTCGCAAGATCAATAATTTCTGACACTGAAAGGGAAGATAGGTCAATAATCTCAGCGATGCTACTGGACGCCCCCATGTCAGCTAAATAAATATTTAAAGCTGTCATTCGGTCAACATAATTTTGTTCGTTGCTTACAGGTTGAGGGTTTTCAACATTGAGGAAGAGTCTTTCCATTGACTTTAGGAAGCCTTCTATCCCCTTGTCTTCTTGGTTTGAGTAAAGAGATACTATTTGTTCTCGATCATTAACGCTTATGCCATTTGCCACATCCAGCAGTTGTATTTTATTGAGTATTTCTTGATGATAAAGAACCATATCAGAATTAATATAAGAGCCATTATCTAGAGCATGGGCCTGAAATACATTTGGGGGCACCTGATTTTCTAAAAACTCTGTATGTGCTGGCTGATTTGATTGAGTAAAGGCCCAAAGTGCTTCACGCGCTGCATACGCATCAGAGTCTGGAGACAGTCCGCTAATATAGTTTTCCTCCCCAAAACCGGGCAGGATAGAGAAAGGTAAATCTGGATCCATATCTTGTATGAACACTAAATGCCCAGTACTTTTGTCAAAAACTTTTAAAACCCCATCAGTAGACCCGTCGTCCTTAATATAATTTAACTCATCGAAATCATCATAGCGCTTACCTAGCTCCAGAGCTGAATATATTTCTGCGGATTCAAATGGACTTAATTCAGTAAAACCAGCCTTAAAGGAGTTGTAAGTTCCTTCACTCCATATATCATTCCAGCGCTCTAAGTATAGCAACGGCTCAGTGATGAATTGGATATTTCCAGGGAACAAGGAACCCATGAGTTTGCTGTCCCAAACTCCATGATCAGCCTCTTTCATATCCGTTTCGTTTATTATTCCGGTTCCGTCCCCTACAATATCATTTATTACTGCCTCTAATGTTGCTACGACAATATCCATAGAGAACTGGTCTAAAGTTAACTGATAGTGCTCAGAGTCTGCCAACTTAGCCAAATAATTACCTGTAACAGCCATCCCACCCCAGACCCCACTATAAGTGGTAATAGCTGCTTGAATAAGGACTTGCTTCTCACCGGTTAGCTCATATAACCTTAAGTAAAACCCGCCCCTATCTCCATCAGCAATAAAAGCAGAAAGTTCTTGAATGTGTTCTTCAGTAATTTGCTCTACAGGCATTATTTAATTCCATTTATTGTAAAAATTTACTAATTTCTAGGCGGACCAAATTGTCAATTAGTCCCCATTCGTTGTATCGCTCTTCAGTAATGCCAAACTCATAAGATACTGTTTGGTTAAATGAAGATCGAATCGAGCATTTTCCACCCTCAACACAGGCAATAAGGTACGGGAACTCCTTATTTTTTATCCAAAAGTGGTAATCGTAATAGCTCAAATCGGATTTGCCGTACTTTTCAAAATGAGAGTTTTCTTCCAGAAGTATTCCTGATAAATAATTTCTAGAATTTAAGTTGTTTTTACTGATAGGGGCCGGTGCTCCATAGATATTCAAAGTTAAAACTCTATTCTCGAGCGCTGTATTAATCTGGCTAATATTTCTAAATTTTTCTGACAGTTCATTTCTAAGTTTTTTGTAATGAGGCTTTAAAGGCTTCATTTCAGGATACAGATATTCCAATTCGATCTCCCTATACCCAAACAGTTCTTTGTTAAACGCTTCCCGGAAATAGGCATCCGGAATGCTAAAGGTTGAGGTATAACCGCCCCTCCCTACCTCCATAGTAATATTTCTTTCTGTGTAGAAGTGTACTGAAACAATAAGCCCAACGACCACTGCTAAGGTAATAATGAAACATCTATTTTTCATAATTTGATCCCTATACCTCCCCAGGCCCCATATAAGTCGTTATTTGAAAGGGCTTGAACTGAACTGAACCGGTCAGTTCATAATATTTATAATAGGCTTGGCCTCGATCCCCTGCATTTAAGTATCCTCTTATTTCATTTACATCTTCGATATTTAGGTCATTGACAGGCATTATTCCGAGTCCTTTTTGCAAACAAATGTTTCAATTAAAGATTGAATATCATCATTCAGTCTTTTGAACTTTTTAAGATGATTTCGTGAAAAGTTAAATTCAAACGTCATAGATTCACTATAAAACGTTTCTAGGGTACATCGATGACTAGTATTGCATTTGAAAACAGAAGAGTAGTTCTCTGGATTTGGGCTAACAAAATAATCGTCGGACTGGGGTAAAGCTTTACTATCCCCTGTATATTGCCATAACCCACTTTCATATTTTTCGAATACACTAAATTCACTTTGTCTCTTGAGTTTATCCTTACCAAAAAAATCCGAGTCCCAAAACTGATGAATAAAGTCTTCGCCATGAAGCGGTCTAAGGGTTAATAGTGATTTTTCGACCAACCATTCACGTTGCTTTTTCCTAGACCAATTTTTGTAATCAGGGTTTTTCTTGACAAACTCTTCTGCGTAGATATTCCAAGGCTTTAAGCTAGGGTAATGAAGTAGTAGGGTGATATCAGATTTGACGCCTCGACGAATATCTTTAGAGTAAAGGAAATAAGCCTCTGGAACGCATAAGTCTGTACGGCCAGCCTTTGGGCTATAAATAAAGAACTCAACGATATCCGTATCCTCACTATAACTTTTAGATATACCGGAGCTTGTAGGATAAAAATCTACTATAAAAAGGTTACCTATTAAGTAAATAATCCCACAAAGAAAAACTAATGCGCCGACAACTATTTTAATTTTTGAATTGCTAACCATGTTTACAGTTCCATATTTGTTATAAAGGCGTCAGATCTACTTGTCATAATCCTACCGCTCCCTCACACTCTCTTGCTTATACCTGAGTAACGGCGATAAAAAGTACTCTATCAGTCGGCGCTTGCCGGTCTTAATTTCACTAACGGCTGACATACCGGGCGTTAGTTTGACCCATCGGTCTTCTACTTGCAGGCCATCTTGATGTAGTTTGATTCTTGCACTGTAGACTAGACCGAGGTTTTCATCTTGTATTGCGTCATCTGAGATGGTCATTATCTCTGCATCGATCAAACCGTATTTGGTGAAGTTAAAGGTATCAATCTTCACTTCGGCTTTTTGGCCTTCATGCACAAAACCAATGTCTTTATTGAGTATGAGGACTTCGGCTTCCATTTCACTTTGTTCGGGTACGATCACCATTAACGGTTGTGCGGGTGTGACCACACCACCAATGGTATGTACGGCCAGTTGCTGTACTTGACCACTGATTGGCGCGGTAATTTTTTGTTGTTGATTGCGTTCAGTCGCTTTGATCAGCTCTTGCTGTAAACCCGCGATTTGCAGTTGGGTTTCTTGTAGCTGGGTGAGGTTGTTTTTACGTTGTTCGGAAATAAGGGTATCGATTTGGTTTTGGGTGGACTGTATCGAGGCTTCCAGCTGTTTATAACGGGCTTGCTGGACTAACAGGTCTTGCTCTTCTTCGATCAGTTCTTGTCGGAGTTCCAGGTATTGCAGTTTAGAGCCGTATTCTTTTTTACGCAGGGTATCAAGGGCATCAACCCGTTCTTGCAGTACTGGCAGTATACGTTGTTTTTTGGTGACTTCGGCCTGGGTCATCTCTTGCTCCGCGCTCTGTCTTGCTTGTTCACTTTTTAGTGCGTTGAGCCGGGCGGTGAGCTCGGCGCGTTGTTGATTCAGTAGGTTTTGTTGGGATGGGGTTAATGGATCTGGCTTCTGATCATTGGGTTTGTCGTGGTTGGCTAACCACTGCTCAAACGCTTGCAGGCGTTTTACGGTGGCTTGTTGTTCGTTCAGTTCATGGCTCAAACGCTGTACGTCGGCTTCTGTTTGAATTGATTCCAGGGTAATAAGTGGCTCACCCTGCTTTATGTACTGCCCTTCCCGCACATGGATCTGTTCTATTTTGCCGGCATCCAGCGGTTGTATCTGTTTGATATGTTCACTGGGGATGATCTTGCCACTGGCAACCGCGACGATATCCACTTTACCAAAGAAGGCCCACAACGAAGCAAGGGTAAATAAGATCACAATCGCCCAGATAATGGCTCGACCTGCGGCTGACGCGGGGGTTTGTTCGACTTCGATAGCGGCGGGGAGAAATTCCAGCATCTCTTTATCTGAGACTGTGGCCTCTTTGTTAAACAGGGACCAGCGGGAAGGTTTGGGCGCGCTGGCCGTTGAGATATTGGCAAGTTCAGCCATCAGGCGATCCCCCCTTCTGTTTCTTCTATTAATGGGGTGCTCGGTGTCACCGTTTTGGCCTCTTGGTTATCTGTTCTAATCGAGGGGATATGGCTTTGATGGCTATGCAGTTTGGCGTAGTAGCCTTGTTGATCGATCAGTTGGTCATGATGGCCACTTTCTACAATGCGCCCTTGTTCCACCACAATAATACGGTCTGACATGCGTACCGTTAAGAGGCGATGAGCAATCACAAATACCGTTCGGTTTTTACAGATGTCGCGCATATTGTCTTGAATAATCCGTTCAGACTCATAGTCCAAAGCACTGGTGGCTTCATCAAAGATAAGGATTTTAGGGTTGGTGATCAGTGCTCTGGCAATGGCGATACGTTGCTTTTGACCACCAGACAGGGAAGCCCCCTGTTCACCCACCACGGTGTCGTAGCCTTCGGGCAGCTGTAAGATAAAATCATGAGCACCGGCCAGTTGGGCGGCTTGAATGACTCGTTCCATGGGCAAACTGGGGTCAGCGAGGGCAATATTCTCTTTTACCGAGCGGTTAAACAGCACGTTCTCTTGTAGCACGACCCCGATTTGGCGACGTAACCAGGCGGGTTCGACCTGGGCAACATCGACCCCATCCACCAGCACTCGGCCTGCTTCCGGCACGTAGAGCCGCTGAACCAGTTTGGTGAGGGTGCTTTTACCGGAACCGGAACGGCCGACTATGCCGATAATTTCACCGGGGTTTACATCCAGCGAGAGGTCTTTGAGGATTTCAGGACGGTCGGGTTGGTAACGAAAGGTAATATGTTCCAGCGTAACCCGGCCTTTTAGTTCAGGCAGTGTGGTGCGGTTGGGGTTATGACCCGGTTCGGAGGGGGTGTTGAGAATGTCCCCCAGTCGGTCAATGGAGATGCTGGCTTGTTGAAAATCTTGCCAGAGTTGCACCAAACGTAATATGGGGGCGCTGACTCGACCGGCCAGCATGTTAAAGGCGATGAGCTGACCAACACTGAGTGAACCGGCGATCACCAACGATGCCCCGACCCAAAGAATCAGTACCGTCACCGCTTTGTTGATAAAACCTGCAGTTTGGCTCGCCACATTCCCCAGATTGGTGGCTTTGAAAGAAGCAGAAACATAGGCCGCTAGTTGCTCTTCCCAACGGCGTTGCATTTGCGGTTCAACCGCCATGGATTTGAGGGTTTCAACACCGGAGATCGATTCCACCAGAAAGGCCTGGTTTTCAGCCCCGCGTTTGAATTTTTCGTTGAGTCGGTTACGCAATATCGGGGTAATGGTAAGCGATAAGATGATGTAGAGCGGTATCGACCCGAGAACGATCCAAGTCAGGGTTGGGCTGTAATAATACATGACCGCGAAAAAGATCACTGTAAAAGCCAGATCAATTACGAGTGTGAGTGCAGAACCAGTAATAAATTCACGAATGGTATCCAGCTCACGGACGCGCGCCACGGTATTGCCGACCTGTCGGCTATTAAAGAAGGCAATAGGTAAACGCAGCAAGTGATTAAAGAGTTTTGAGCCGAGGGTGACATCCACTCGATTGGTGGTGTGCGAAAACACGTAAGTTCGCAGGCCATTAAGTACTACATCAAACAGCGAGATAACAATCAGGCCAAAACAGAGTACATCGAGTGTAGTTAAGCCTTGGTGGACGAGCACTTTATCAATAATGACCTGAAAGAACAGCGGCGTAATCAGGGCGAACAACTGAATAAAAAACGAAGCAATTAACACCTGGCCGAGTATTTTTTTGTATTTAATAATCGCCGGCACAAACCAGCTGATATCAAACTTCCCCGTCATCCCCGGCAACACTGAACGGCGTGTGACCATTAGCAGTCGCCCACTCCAACGCTCATTAAATTCTTCCTCGCTGAGCATTTCCGGTTTACCCACCAGCGGGTCTTGAATCAGCACCTTGCCTTCGCCCGCACGGGCTAGTACCACATATTGGCCGTTCTGATCTTCGGCAATGGCGGGCAGTGTGAGTTTGTCGAGTTTATCAATGCGGGCGGTCACCGCTTTGGCTTTTAGTTTGAGGTGACGGGTTGCGCGGATAAGAGCGGTTTCGTCGAGTGGTTTGTCGTGAGTACCAAACTGGTGATGGATTTGAGCAGGATCGGCGGCCACTTGATGAAAACGGGCGACCATGATGAGACAAGCCAGACCCGTATCGACGGATCGCTCATTTGAGTTCTGAGGCACAACAACATCCTTTTAATACCCTGTCCAAGCATTCTAGAGCCCTCTAGAACATCGCGCGGAACGGTAACAAAGAATGACGCACCGCTCAATAACACAAATCAAGCGACTGCTAGATCGGTGTAGCATTTTTTGATTTAAACGCCGAAATGCTGCATGGATGTCGCAGTTATTTTTCTAAACCATCCTGTTTTATGATGTAGGTCTCACTTGCATGTCAATCAGGCTATCCTCCCTCACAAAACCTTCACTCTGTTGAAACCAGTTTGTCATACTCTCTGGGCAAACTATTCCATTATTGGAGAGACGTTAAGCAGAGATGTTTATATGATCATTAAAGAACTAGAACTTAATCCCAAAACCGTTGCCGCGGTAATGAGAATGGAAGGCTATAAACAAAAAGATATTGCAAAAGCCATTGGCGTGACGACCCGAACGATTCAAAAGTGGTTTAAGTAGGGTTTTACACCACTGGGCTGTTACCCCACCAGTTTACCCCATTTCCGTAATCTGCCCATGCCAGCGTTAATGGTATAAGGTTGCAGCCCTATTGTTCGCTCATTCAAAAGGGAAAAAAGCAGCAGGCATGCGCCAATATCAGGTAAAAATAGATCGGCATTTTTTACTTTCTTCTTTGACACTTTGTTTGAGGTGATGCGTTATAGTGTGTACTACTGACTACAGCGAGATAATAACATGTCTACCACTATGACCATTCACCTCGACTCGGAGCTTAAGCAGGGTCTTGATCAACTTGCCGAAGCAACTCATCGCTCTAAATCGTTTCTGGCTGTTGAGGCACTTCGCGACTTTGTAGAGCTAAATGAATGGCAAGTTCAGGAAATAAAGTCTGCACTTACCGAAGCTGATAACGGCGATTTCGCTTCCGATAATGCGGTGCTTAACACACTCAATAAATGGGGAGTTAATGGAAGTTAAATGGCTAAATAAAGCCATTAAGAATCTTAATGATGAGGCTGAATACATAGCCAAAAGGCCCCTCCGCTGCTCAACTTGTAGTTAAACGTATTATCGCCGGAGTTGAAGCTTGCCTGAAAACCCCGCACCAGGGCATTCTGGGCGAATTCATGGCGCACGAGAGTTAGTCATTCCCAATACTCGCTATATAGTTCCTTATCGTGTCAGGCCGCGTTTGCATCGAATTGAAATCCTGAGAATTTTCCACACTTCACGCCGCCTTCCCAGGGGGGGGGGTGATAAACAAACGACTCAAAATATCCACTCATTGGCACTTTACCCTAACCACAGCCAAAGCGTGACCACCTGGCCGATCAACAACACACCACTGGTTATCTGCCAAAAGAGCATGGGGTTTCTCTCAAGAAAGGGCTGATTTCTCAGCCGCATAAACTGTTGGTTTGGGTGCCTCAAATCAAACACAAATTCCGACAGTGACTCGTAGCGCAATTCCGGCGATATATGCAGCGCTTTTCGCAGTGCGCCATCCATCCAGGCGGGTACCATTGGGTTGTAGCGATAGGCAGGCTCATACCTGAGACGTGAAAAATCCTGTGCACTCTCACAGCGTTCAAACGCTTCGCCAAACGGTAAATGGCCGGTGAGCATTTCATAGGTAATCATCGCGATTGAGAACAGGTCTGAGCGCACGCTGCCCGCCCGGCGCAATTTATACTCCGGCGCGGCATAAGTCGCGGTTCCTAATATGGTATCGCGTTCGAAGGGCGTGGCTATTTCGTTTACTCCTGCAACCAGGCATGAGCCAAAGTCGATTAACTTCGCTTCTCCCTCTTCGGTCAACACAATATTATCAGGCTTCAGGTCTTGGTGGAGGGTCTCCTTACGGTGCAATGACCTAACTCCTCTAACGACCTGCTCGATAATATCAAGCACCTGAGGCACGTCTCGACGAGAGGTATTTTTTATCCAGTCTGCCAGCGTATCGCCTTCTACATACTCACAGAGATAATACAGACATTGTCGCTTTCGCTCCTCTACTGGCACTTTCACCACATTGGGGCAGTCTATGCGACGCCCGATCCACTCTTCCATGATAAATCGTTCGATGTAGGCCGGGTCGTCTTCATAGTTTACGGAAGGCGTTTTCATCGCCCACTTTTTGTGGCTTTCGATATCCTCAACAACGTAGAGCTGACTGCGGTTACTAGCGTAGATTTCACCGAGCACACGATAGCCGTCTATCGACATACCCTTTTCTAAAAATGGGGGAAACGGCAGATCACTCAGTTTTTTATAAACATCAGCCGAGTTTGCATCAGCCAGTTGCTCAATGCGAATGATCTGGCAACTTAAGTTGTCATCACTCCCCGCCTCTTTAGCCATATCAATAAGCTGCTGGCAGGTTATCTCGACGTTAGTATCGGCTGTTTGCAGAGCTTTCTTAATCACTTTGGGAGACAAAAAGTCATGCACACCATCAGTGCTCAAAAAAAACAGGTCACCCTCTTCGACGGCTTCTGTTCGATAATCCACATCAAGCCGAATGTCCATTCCCATCGCTCGGGTAAGATAGGCTTTGTCTTTACTCACATGCGCACTATGATCACTGGTAAGCTGTTCAAAGTCGCCCCCCCTTAACCGATAGATACGGCTATCGCCAATATGAAAAAGGTGCGCCATCCGCGACTTGATTACCAAGATAGAGAGGGTGCTGATATAGCCCCTGTGCGCTTCAATAAACCGCTGCCCTTGTCCATATAACCAGCGATTTAACGCCGTCAGGACTTTTTGAGCTGAGGTTTTAACGGTCCAGGAGTCCGGGGTCGAGTAGTAGTCGTTGAGAAAGTTTTTAACACAGGTTTCACTGGCTTCTTTGCCTGCCTCAGCACTGCTAACGCCATCAGCAATAACCGCGACCATGCCCTTAATCGTCAGCGCTGGATCGTCAGGCATCATAATACCCAGACAATCCTCATTCTGATGCTTAGGGCCTTTATCCGTCGCCTGTCCTATTGCTGCGTTTAAACGACTACTTAAATGCATCAAAACTCCTCGGAATACAGTTCTATAAATTCAGCTCTATCAATTCTTCCCTACCAGCTCTGCTCTATCGACTCTTCCCTACTAGCTCTGCCTCTATCAACAGAGCAACCCCGGCCACCTCTCAGCGACAGGGGTTGTGACAGGCGTGATACCTTATTGACTAGGTCACTTCTATCAACTGTACCGAGCCATCTTCCATTACTTCTGTCATATGGCCTGAGGGCTCATCCAGGAACTGCACAAAGATGAAACAGACGGCTGCGGCTCCGGCAATAAACATAAAGAATGTCGATGCATCTACAAACGAAAGTACCGTTAAGAAGATCACTGCACCTACATTACCATAAGCGCCAGTCATACCTGCAATCTGACCTGTCATGCGTCGCTGTACAAGAGGCACCATGGCGAACACAGCCCCTTCGCCCGCTTGCACAAAGAAAGAGCAGCACATCGTCGCCACAACCGCTAACGGTATCAACCAGGCGCTATCAATCTGGCTAAGCACCATATAACCGATCGCCAGACCACAGATCAAAATTGACAGCGTTTTCTTACGACCAAACCGGTCACTTAACCAACCACCACCCGGCCGTGCAACCAGGTTCATAAAGGCAAAACCTGACGCCAATAAGCCAGCAGTCACAGCGGTTAACTCAAAGGTTTCCATAAAAAACAAAGGCAACATCGAAACAACGGCCAGCTCAGAACCAAAGGTAACAAAATAAGCCCAGTTCAATACTGCAACCTGCTTAAATTTATACTGCTGTAGTTCTGGTACACCATTTTTCAGATTCTCTTTGTTCACCTTGTAGATTTGGCTGGTCTGGAAAACAAACAGTGCAGCTAACCCAAAGTATATGGCATTGCTTGCAAAGTCACTGAGCAAGTTGATCTTTTCTGGCCCCAGCTTCCAGGTAAGCACCGCTAAAGCGATATACATTGGAATATTCATAGCCAGGTAGAAATAGAAATCTCGCTTGGATGTAACCTCTAAACCACCGGTCTTTTTAGGCTTAAAATAAGTTGACCCTTTAGGCGTGTTTCTAGCCACTTTATAAAAGAAAATACCATACAAAAATGCAACAGCGCCGGTGCACATTAGCGCATAACGCCATCCATCTTCACCGCCAATCAGTAGTGCCAGCGATGGCAGCAACATGGCGGCAGCAGCAGAACCGAAGTTACCCCAGCCGCCGTAGACACCTTCTGCAACCCCAACCGTTTTAGCTGGAAACCACTCACTGACCAAGCGAATACCGATCACAAAACCGGCACCGGTAAAGCCCATTAAGAAACGTAATAACGCCAGCTGCTCGTAAGTTTGAGCCAGCGCAAATGCGGTACAGACGACACCTGCGGCCATTAACAAACCGCTATAGATAATGCGGGGGCCAAATTTATCTACCAGCATTCCGATAAGAATTCGCGCTGGTATCGTCATCGCAACGTTCAAGATCATCAGCGCTTTCACTTGCTGACTGGTCAGATCAAATGCTTCCTTCATAAAAGCCAATAGTGGTGCATGGTTAAACCAGACCACGAAAGTAATAAAGAAAGCAATCCATGAAACATGCAACATGCGGATTTTTTTATCCGCAAAATTTAGTAGGTTGAGGCCGTCACCAGACATTGGGGTTCTCCATGTATTTATAAAGTAATAGGCACTTACCTACAAAATAGATGCCAATAACAAAATACGCTTAAGCTTCAAAGAGATACCCCTTATTAGATACTCCCAACCACTCCCTTATATCTATTCAAAGACCAGTTTGGTGCACCGAGTAAACGCGCCAAGCCCCAAAAGAGCGCAACCAAAGTGTGCGCGCTTACCTTCTTAATAATTATTTGCCCACATCAATCAACTCAACCGTGCCATCAGGCAACACTTCAGCGATCTGGCCTTTCGGCTCTTCCAGAAAAAGAATGATTAAACCAGCCACCACCGCACAACCAATAGCAATAACGGTAAAAAATGTCGTAGCATCTGACAACGAATAAACTAGCAGGAAGCTGGCCGCACCAACATTACCATAGGCACCAGTCAAACCTGCAATCTGCCCTGTTAAACGACGCTTGATCGTAGGCACCACACCAAAGGTTGCGCCGGCTCCTGCCTGAACGAAGAACGAGCAAAAAACCACGACAGCCATGGTAAGCCCCAGGCTCCATTCTGAATTAATTAGGCTCATACCCGCATAACCAATCGCAGAGCCAATGACCGTTATCAGCAGTGACTTCTTCCGCCCCACTTTATCACTAATATACCCACCCCCAGGTCTAGCAATCAGGTTCATCGCCATGAAACTGGAGGCCATTGCAGCCGCTATAGCAATCGAGACTTCAAAAGTATCAATAAAGTACAGTGGTAACATCGATACAACCGCGACTTCCGACCCAAACGTCACCATATAGGCCAGATTCAGCAGCGCAACCTGTTTAAACTTATAACGATGAATTTCCGGGATCTCGGTACGCAGGTTGTGTTTATTAACATTGTATATCTGGCTTACCTGATATAGATACCAAGCCCCCAACCCCAGCCAGATCATTTGAGCCACACTTTCAGAAAGCAGCCCAACGCCCGCGGGAGACAAGCGCCAGGTAATCACACCCATTGCCAGGAACATAGGCGCACACATAATCAAATACAGATAGAAGTCACCTTTGCTGGTCACTTCCATTGGGCCGAGCTTCTTCGGCGAAAAATAGGTCGATCCTTTGGGTGTATTACGAACTTTAATATAGAAGAATACCGCATACAAAATCGACACCACACCCGCCGAACCTGCCGCAGCGCGCCAGCCATCTTCGCCACCAAAGAAAGCCGCTAACGCGGGCAATATAAACCCGGCTGCCGCTGCACCAAAATTACCCCAACCGCCATAAATACCTTGTGCTGTGCCTGCTTGTTTTGCCGGAAACCATTCGGTAATCAGGCGAATGCCGATCACAAACCCTGCCCCCGCAAACCCTAACAAGAACCTGAACATCGCTAACTGTTCGTAGGTTTGCGCCAACGCAAAGCCGATACAGAATAACCCGGAAATAACTAACAACCCACTAAACATCAGCCGGGGGCCGAATTTATCCACCAGCATTCCCACTAATGTTCGGGAAGGAATCGTTAAGGCCACGTTTAGAAATAACAGCGCCTTCACTTCAGCACCAGTAAGACCAAACGCTGATTTAATCAGTGGCATTAGTGACGAATGACTAAACCACATAAAGAAAGTTATAAAGAAAGCGACCCACGAAAGATGTAGCGTCACGTTTTTTCGATCTGAAAAATTCAGAATATTTAGCTTATCAGCAGACATTCAGTACTCCTGCACCCAATAGTTTAAGTACCTGGGTATGAGCAAGCGCAGTGCCAGTTCCTGCAAGTCATCCAATAATATTTATAACTACCAACAAGGTAATATCAAAATATACTTCTCAATAAATATCTAAATAACCCCAAATCAGTGCAAATAGAAATTAAATCGTGCCCCACAATAAAAAATGCTCAGCGCACCAAAAAGGAGCATGCACTATTTTAGTGCTTACGCTTCATAATCGAGCTTTTTATTAGCTGTACCACACCATAAAAACCACCTGATAATTACAGCTTATTTATTTACTTTCAATAACTTAAAGGCTTTTTTATTTTACTGGCACAACTTGTGCAGTGAGTCTTTGCATTACATTTATAAATAGTTTCCAAAGATTCTGGAGAGACGAATGAGAGAAAAGCTGGTCGTAATCGGAAATGGTATGGCAGGTATGCGTACTGTAGAAGAACTACTCAAAATCGCACCTGAGAAATACGACATTACTGTATTTGGTGCTGAGCCATATGGTAACTACAACCGCATAATGCTCTCTCCTGTTCTTACCGGAGAAAAGACGGTTGAAGAGATCATGATCAATGATCTTGACTGGTATAAAGAGAACAACATTACACTTTATGCCGGTGCAGATAAAAAGGCTGTCGATATTGATCGTCGCAATCAAAAAGTCATTGCTGCTGATGGCACAGAAGCAGAGTACGACCGCCTTCTTCTTGCTACCGGTTCTAACCCTTTTATTATTCCCCTGCCCGGCCATGATCTGGATGGAGTAATCGCATTCCGAGATATCGCCGACGTCGAAACGATGCTTAATGCGGCCAAAGAGAAAAAGCACGCCATTGTGATCGGTGGTGGCCTGCTGGGGCTTGAGGCCGCGAACGGTTTGATGAAGCAAGGAATGGATGTCACGGTTGTCCATAACCTTGAAGTACTGATGAACCGTCAACTCGATGAGCCTTCTGCCAAGCTGCTGGAGCAGTCACTGGTGGAGCGCGGCTTATCATTCAAAATGAATGCAAACACCTCTGAGCTTAAAGCTGATGAAAACGGCCATGTTAAAGCTATTGCATTTTCCGACGGTGAAGAGTTACCGGCTGACCTCGTAGTAATGGCGGTCGGCATACGACCTAATATTGAATTAGCACAGAAAGTCGGCTTGCACTGCGAACGCGGTATTGTGGTTAACGACACACTACAAACCTTTGACCCTAAGATATACGCGATAGGCGAGTGTATTCAGCATCGTGAAGAGCTGTTCGGTTTGGTTGCACCTATTTGGGATCAGGCAAAAGTGGCTGCAAACCACCTGGCGGCATACGGCATTGGTATTTACCGCACTCAAGCGACATCAACAAAGCTAAAAGTAACCGGAATTGATCTATTCTCTGCTGGCGACTTTACCGGTGACGACGAAACTGACGAAATCGTCTTTCAAGACCCAAAGCGCGGTATCTATAAAAAAGTCGTATTGAAAGAAGACAAGATCATCGGTTCTGTGATGTATGGCGATACCATTGATGGCTCATGGTACTTCCAGCTGATGAAAGACGGCACCAATGTTGCCGACTTCCGCGACTCTTTGCTGTTTGGCCAGGCCCATATGGGAGACTCAGGCCACGCAGGCGTAAATGCTGCTGCGGATCTACCTGATTCAGCCGAGATATGTGGCTGTAACGGCGTCTGTAAGGGCGACATCGTAAAGGCGATTACAGAAGAAAACCTTTACACGCTAGACGAAGTTCGTGCGGCAACCAAAGCCTCTGCGTCATGTGGTTCTTGTACCGGTTTGGTAGAGCAGGTTATCTCTTCTACGCTGGGTGGTGACTACAACCCAAGTGAAAATGAAAAAACAATCTGTGCATGTACCAGTTATGGTCATGACCAGGTACGTGACGCAATTAAGCCAAATAACCTTAAGTCATTCCATGAAGTATCCGAATTCCTTGAATTTAATAATGCAGATGGCTGTCATGTATGCCGACCAGCCATTAACTACTACCTACTGGCAGCATGGCCTGGTGAGTACGAAGATGACATGACATCACGCTTCACCAACGAGCGTATGCATGCCAACATCCAGAAAGACAACACCTATACCGTCGTACCTCGAATGTTTGGCGGTGTAACAACAGCAGATGACCTGCGTGTTATTGCCGATGCAGCCGATAAATACGAAGTACCTATGGTTAAGGTAACCGGTGGTCAGCGTATCGATTTGGTTGGCGTTAAGAAAGACGACCTTATCCCGATGTGGAAAGATCTCAACGATGCAGGCATGGTATCCGGTCATGCATACGGTAAAGCACTTCGTACCGTTAAAACCTGTATCGGCTCTCAATACTGCCGTTTTGGTACTCAAGACTCAACCGGCTGCGGTATCAAGCTAGAAGAGATGACATGGGGCTCCTGGACGCCAGCCAAGTTCAAGATTGCAGTGTCAGGCTGCCCACGAAACTGTGCTGAAGCGACTATTAAGGATTTGGGCGTTGTAGCGGTTGATTCCGGCTGGGAAATCTATGTGGCAGGTAACGGAGGCATCAAAGTACGGGTATCAGACTTCCTGGTTAAGGTTTCAACCGAAGAAGAGGTTATCGAATACACCGGAGCCTTTATGCAGATGTACCGCGAGCAAGGCCATCACAACGAACGTACTGCCCCATGGATCGAACGCGTAGGACTTCAGTATATCAAAGACGAAATTGTCGAAAATGCAGAGAAGCGCAAAGCCTACTATGAAGGCTTCCTGTACTCGCAGAAATTCGCGCAAGTTGACCCATGGAAAGAGCGCGCCAGCGAAGGCGTTGATCAGCATAACTTTATTCCACTCGCAGAAGTGTAACCATTAGGTCAATTGATAGTCGGAGGCGATACACCTCCGATGCGACAAAACAGATTTTTTAGACTTTTCGAGAGATTACTACAATGAGTCAAACCATCGAAATAGGTAAATTAACCGATATTCCTAAACTCGGTTCACGTGTTGTTAAGACAAAACAGGGCGACATTGCTGTGTTCAGAACAATGGAAGATGAAGTGTTTGCACTACACGATCACTGCCCACACAAACAGGGTGCCCTATCCCAAGGTATAGTGCACGGCAAGTCTGTCACCTGCCCGCTCCATAACTGGGTCATTGGCTTGGATGATGGCGAAGCAAAAGGTCATGACACGGGTTGCACCAAGACGTTTGAAGCACGACTTGAAGGTGGCATGGTTTACCTTCTTCTGGAAGACGCTGAAAGCCAGTGCGCCTAGCAGATAAGCACCCTTTAAGATAAAAAATTCCGACCGCCCCTCTTTTGAGAGCAGTCAACGATCCCCCCGCCGACAGGACTCCTTGAGTCCTACGAAGCTCACACTCTCTTTGCTCCCAACTCTGGGAGTGTGACGCTTCACTCCAACCGGCCTGACAATAAACTCATGTAGATCAGTTATTTGTTATGATAGCTATCTATAAACTTTTGTAAGACAGAAGTGTAGAGTGAGCATTATGCAAAAAAAAGCCAAACAAACCACTGAGCTTAAAACAGCCGAGCTGAAAGAAGTCAGAACCACCTGCGCTTATTGCGGAGTGGGCTGCGGCATAAAAGCAACCGTTAAGGATGTTGAAAACCGCATCATTACCGTGAGCGGAGACGAGGAGCACCCATCTAACTATGGCCGTCTCTGTTCAAAAGGAACCGCACTGGCCGACACCCTCTCACTCAACGAACGGTTGCTCACGCCTATCTACCAAGGCGCTCAAGTAGGCTGGGATAAGGCAATCCAGAAAACTGCTGAACAATTTAGCGCAGTTATCGACCAACACGGGGCAGACGCTGTCGCTTTTTATATCTCGGGTCAATTGCTTACCGAAGATTACTATGTCGCTAATAAGTTGATGAAAGGATTTATTGGCAGCTCAAATATCGATACCAACTCCAGGCTGTGCATGGCCTCGCCAACCACGGCTCAAAAACGTGCTTTTGGCACCGATACGGTTCCCGGCTGTTATGATGATTTTGACCATGCAGAGCTCATTATTCTGACCGGCAGCAACACGGCCTGGTGCCACCCGATCATTTATCAGCGAATTAAAAAAGCCAAAGAAAATAACCCTGCATTAAAAATCGTCGTGATTGACCCCAGGGTCACCGACACCTGCGCAATAGCTGATTTGCACCTGCCCATTCATTCGGGCACCGATGGTTTTTTATTTACCGGTTTACTGTCTGCACTTGCCAGCAATAAGCAGTTAAACGAAGAGTATATAGAGCAACATGTCGATGGTTTTACAGAGACCCTGTCTGCTGCGCATCACAAGGCTTCAGAACATTCTAACGTTGCAAAAACCTGTGGCATTGATGAGGCCGATCTGGCAACGTTTTACCAGTGGTTTGGGGAAGCCGACAACGTCATCACTGCTTATTCTCAAGGTATCAACCAGTCAAGCTCAGGCACAGACAAGGTCAATGCCATTATTAACGTTCACCTTGCCACCGGTAAAATAGGCCGCGTAGGTGCTGGCCCGTTTTCGCTTACCGGGCAACCCAATGCCATGGGAGGGCGAGAAGTTGGTGGCTTGGCAAACCAGCTGGCCGCTCATATGGATTTCAGCGACGACAATGTTGACCGCGTATCACGCTTCTGGCGAACAGATGACGTATCTTCAGCTCCAGGGCTTAAAGCGGTAGACCTGTTTGATGCGATGGCCGATGGCAAAATAAAAGCGGTATGGATTATGGCCACCAGCCCGGTCGATAGCCTGCCTAATGCAAACAAAGTCAAAGCGGCATTAGCAAAGTGCGAGTTTGTTGTGGTGTCAGATTGCATGCAGCATACCGACACCACTCAGTATGCCGATATGCTGCTTCCCGCTCTGGGCTGGGGTGAAAAAGACGGCACGGTTACTAATTCTGAAAGACGCATTTCGCGGCAGCGCGCCATCCTCCCGGCCCCGGGCGACGCCAAGCCGGATTGGTGGATCATCACCCAGGTTGCCAGGGCAATGGGGTTCGAAGCGTCATTCCAGTTTCAATCAGCACACGACATTTTTAAAGAACACGCCCAACTGTCCGCATTTGAGAATACGCTTGATGCAAACAGTAAAGCGCTCAAGAAACGTGACTTTAATCTGGAACAGCTCGCTAACTTGAGCCACCAGCAATACGACGAGCTGACACCTGTTCAATGGCCCGTCACCCAGGCCGCGCCTAACGGCACCTCACGCATGTTTGAAGATGGTCACTTCTTTACCTCTACCGGTAGAGCACAAATGGTTGCCATCAATCCCAAACCACCGGAGGCACCGCTAAGCAAAGCATATCCTCTGGTGTTGAATACAGGCCGTATCAGAGACCAGTGGCACACCATGAGCCGTACTTCACTGGCCCCCCAGCTGAACAATCACAAAGCAGAACCGTTCGTAGAAATTCACCCGGAAGATGCTAAACAGTATTCGATCACCGATGGCGAGCTGGTGTTAACCAAAACGAGCTACGGTGAGATGATTGCCCGGGCCGAAGTAACCGATAACCAGAAACAGGGCAATGTATTCGTCCCGATGCACTGGACGGAACAGTTAAGCTCAAAAGGACGAGTCGGAGCCTTGGTCAACCCTGTAACCGACCCTCTATCCGGTCAGCCGGAAAGCAAACACACCCCCGCAACGATATTGCCTTACAAACCCCAGTGGTATGGTTTTTTACTCTCACGCCGCGCACTGGAGATCAACGGAGTTCAGTATGTGGTGAAAATTCGGGGTCAAAAGTTCTATCGTTATGAACTCGCCGCAGAAACGATGATCGATGATCTGTCTATCTGGGCCAGAACCCTACTCTGCGACAACAAAAAAGCAGAAACCGAATGGGTTGAGTACTCCGATATCAAACAACGTAAATATCGCGGTGCCCGCTTTTTGGGTGAGATGTTGGAGAGTTGCCTGTTTATATCCCCTAGCCTGGATCTGCCGACAAGAGGATGGCTGGCGGAGTTATTTAATAAAAGTCATGTTGAAGTTGATGAACGCATGGCCATGCTATCAGGTTCACCACCCGCTGGTAGAGAGGACTGCGGAAAAACAGTATGCGCCTGTTTCGGCGTTGGCGAAAACACCATTAAATCGGCAATAGCAGACAATGGGCTAACCACCGTACAGGGCATTGGTGAATGCATCAATGCTGGCACCAATTGCGGCTCTTGTATTCCTGAGCTTGAGAAGATATTGTCTAGCGCAACATAAAACATATCACTCAGCAGGTGCCTTTATGAGAGTCCTTCATACGATGCTACGGGTCGGTGACTTAGACCGCTCAATCGCCTTTTATACCGACGTATTAGGCATGCAGCTAATACGCAAATCAGAAAATCCGGAATACAAATATACCCTGGCATTTGTGGGTTACGGTGATGAAAGCCAGGGTGCGGTGATTGAACTGACCTACAACTGGGGGCAAAGCGACTATGACCTAGGCAACGCATACGGCCATATCGCGCTGGAAACCGACGATATCTATGCCACCTGTGACGCTATTAAAGCCAAAGGCGGACAAGTCACCCGTGAGCCCGGCCCGGTAAAAGGCGGCACAACGATAATTGCCTTTGTTAAAGACCCTGATGGTTACAGCATTGAGCTGATCAATAAAAAAGATGCAGGCAAGGGACTGGGGTAGTTTATACGCACATAGCATCTAGGAAAGCAGATGAAATTTAACCATATAGGCATACCAACCAAACAGAAGTTCGATGGTGAGATAGACCTGCCTCACTTAAAAATGACTGTGTCCGACCATGAAAACAACCCGTACGGCATTCAGTGGCAGAGGTATTGGGACAACGCGCCATACCCTGAACTTGTTAAAACCGTTCCGCACGTTGCTTTTGTGGTCGATGACCTGCAAAAAGAAATAGAAGGGAAAAATATAATTATTCAACCCAACTCGCCAAGTAAAGGTTTAATGGTTGCATTTGTAGAGGTAAACGGTGCCCCTATAGAGTTGATGGAGTATCAGGAAAAGTAAATGACCAAATGATGGAGAGGCTAAAATAACGCCGCCCGCTTGGGCGACATGCACCAGTGCCCCCTTGTCGATGGCAAAACCCGCCATAAGGGAGGCCCCACTGCCACCGGCTCATCAAACGTTTTCATTAATGGCCAACCTGCCGCTCGCGTAGGCGATATGGCTGTTTGCAATGGCCCGCCAGATACCATTGTCCAAGGTTCTTCAACCGTATTCATTAACGGCATGCCCGCCGCGACCATGGGGAGCGTAACCGCCCACGGTGGTATTGTTATCGGCGGTTCCGGTGATGTTTTTATTGGCGATGTCACGCCAGTGGAACCCTCACCTGCAGCTGAAGCGTCCTTTATTGATACACTGGTTGGCGGGGCCAAGGAGCTGCTTAATCAGTTTCTCAGAGAGAATGCGGCAATTCACGCGGAGTGGATGGCTGGCAGCGGCATTATTCAATATCAGGATCAGGCCACAGGCGAAATACTAAGCGCTGAGGAGGTTGCCTATCGCTATAAAACCGAAGGCCGGGATATGATTCCACTCAGCAATGAAACAGAGCAGGCAGCAGCAAAGAGCCTGCGCAACCTGCCGCAAACACCGGCGGTTGTATCTGCCATTACGGCGCTGGGTAGTCGGGGCAAATCACTGCTGCGCAAGCCTGATCAAATAATACTGGATATTGAGCAAGCCTTGCTAAACAGCCGCTCCAGCAGTGAGGCACTGGGCAAAGTAGGGATGGAGCAGGCCAAAAAACGTCAGGGTATCACCACAGACCCGCGCTATATTGACCGTTACCATGGGCCAGATGACCTTGCACTGGACAAAAGCGGTAAACTAGTTGAAATAGAAGCCAAAGGGAATAATAGAGACAGCCTGGCAGTCGCTAAAAACACCAATTTGGAAAGGCAAAGCTCGGAAAAGAAAAATAAACGCAGAGCTAAACTAATGACCAAACAAAAGCATAAAAAGGTCAATCAGCCATCCAATAGGCAAGGTGGCCCCTATGTCAATAGTGAAATTGAGCTCTGGAGTGAGATTATTCGTAGCAAAGGGCAAAAACGCCATTTGTCGACCCATACCAATACAGAGACCGGGCGGGTGCGAATACTGGAGCGGGACTCAAGAGGTAATGTCACAGATACTCTGGATGATTTTAATATAGAGAGCTTTGACAAAGTCAAACAACTGGTAATGGAGGCGTTTAAATAATGAAAAAAGCAGATCAGGAAGATATTGATTATTGGATTGAGGGTGATTTAAAAACCATTCGACAGTCTGAAGATGATTACAAAAGCGGGTGGTACAAGGAGCAGGATATCTCCTTGCAGAGTGTTTATTCTGGTACAGCTATGGATTATGCCGGTTTAGGCCGCGCGCGTTTTTTAAATGGCGAATCTCCGGAAAGGTTCAGGTACGAATTCTCAACCGCTGGCAAGTGTATGCTTAAATGCTTCAAAATGGCTTATGACGTCACAGACCCGGATTATGTCGGTGATACATCCCCCCCCCCGAAAGCGCCCAGCGCAGGGTATGGACAGGTAAACTGGGCGGCGGTCATGGAGACCAATGCCATTGACGGTTTTAACTACGCCTTAATGGGGGCTGACTTTGAGACCGCCAGAGCACTGGCCTACTGGTATCAGGACAGTAAAGATGGCAAAAAAATGGATGCAGTGGTCAACCGGTACACCTATGCCTACAAGCATGCCTTGCTGAATGAGCTGCAAAAAGGCCAGCGATTGTTAGAGAAAACCCTTCAGGAGTATGCCGAAAAACCCCCAAAAACGGGAGGGGATATGCACTATTTTACCCTTAGCATGACCTTGTACGGTATACTGAAACGGGATGAGGTTGTATTTAATGAAGGCCTGGCATTACAACTGAAGTTCTATAAAAAATCATACATCCCCGCAGAGGATTTATGGGGAACAGCAGAAGAGTTTATCTGCGACTATGCCGTTGCCCTCTCCAATCTGGCGCTTGATGCCGGGTTACGGGTCACTGTTGAACACGACCTTTTACCGAAGGGGCTGTTAATCGGTGGGCTGAACAAATCACAGGAAGAAGGCTAACGCAGTACTGCGCGCTTTTTCCACCAAACTGTAGCCTTGTATGCAGTGAGAAACGAACGGAATCAAGGTTTTCTTCTTAGCGCCTGAAATACCACTGAGGATAATCAAGATTCAGTGAATGACCTTGATTCCAGTCGTACCTCCTTTCATGCAAGGCTACATTAGCAATGTAGCTCTCACACCTGCCGCTGAGCAGGCAACACAGTCGCAACGGGATAGCGGCTACTCGCTTGTAAATTCCTGCCCCCCCTTCTACTATTGTGATAGAAAAGCCATCGCCTTGCTGTTTCGTGTTCCTCGAAAAGGTTCTCCCAACGAAAAAATGCGAGGAGAGTCATGAACGATGAAATCATACAACTTGCTACCGGCGCTTTTTTGGTCGCTTTATATTCATTTCGCCGATACAACACTCCTGAGTCAAACCGATACGCAACAACCATAACTCGCTTCAACCTTGTCTATCTTTGTTACCTGACGATTACGCTTACCGTATTTTTAGGTTTGTACCTCTGTGTTGATAATCTCAATAAATTAGATCCATCCCTTAGTAAACTGATTCCCGGCTTCCCTTCTATTTCAGCCGCACTCGAAGGCATCCCCCCGGCGATTGGCGCCACACTGATTCTAACGACAATGCTGCCGAGCATTCCATGGCTTTCTAAATTTGATAAGCGAATTCTTGAGCGTATGTGGGATCTGGGAAAAATACCTGCCTACATGATTGTTCGCATCGAAAAACTAAAGCGCTCCCACATCACAACGACCAGCCCATACCAAAAAGAGCAACTATTGAAGCTGGCTGATGAATGGGAGTATAGGCGCGAGTACTTGGTCTTTGAGCCGGACTCATCGGTCAATTATCAATGGGTTAAAGTTTCGCTGCTATTGCTAGAAATACGCAAACGCAACAACTCAAAATACCCTCGCTATAACCGCTATATCGAGATGCATAAGTCCGAATACGAACGGCTGTTCTTTGATATGCAAAGCCTGACCAAGAAGATGTCCAGCTATTTTCAGCTAATGGCGGAAGACCTGCCGGGCAATACCCGCTCAAGAAAAATGCAAAGGAACCTGTTTAGCACGATTGAAGATCGCCTCGACCAAATTGAAAAGTGGGTCATTGAGTTTTTGGTTCTGATGATTAACAGCTCAGAATTGAGCGAGAAGAAACGCGTCGAAGTCACAAGACAGATAGGCTTCGATGATGGCGGCGAGTCGATAAAAGACATCACGTTCTTTCAAATATTACAGCTTATGGTGTTGATTTTTGGTGGCTACTTTGGCCTGTCCATGCTTGATAATCTGGTAAGGGACCAAAGCCTATTATCAACATCAACCCTTTTTCAAACGCTGATAATGGCAACAACCTATAACATAGCCGTTTTTGCAGCGATTTACATGAATCGTAATTTTCGTAAACGATTTATTGTGAGTGACAGCTTTGCATTTGTTACTCGATTTTCTGCGGGGGTGCTGTCAGCACTTGGCTGGGTTATTTCAGTATTCGCGCTACGGACTCTACAGGCGTCTATCAATGACAGCGTGACCGACATAGCTGGCGCGATGGCAAGAACTTACCCATACGCCATTCAAAATTTCATACTAGGGTTTAGCTTAGCCTGGCTACTGGAGCTTGCCCATAAACCAGAACCATTAACTGAAGCCGTTCGACTCAGTAAATTCAGGGTCACGTGCTGCCTCAAGCTAGGCGCAATTATGACGCTGCTTTCGTTGCCTATCGTGTTTATGCTGTATCACGCCAAAGACCCCGGCTTCAGGCAGTCTTATATCGAATCGCTTAGCTGGCTGATGGAGATTATAAAAGCTGGCTCCATTGGCCTTCTGATAGGTTACTTTATCCCCTATTGGTATCAACTGAACAAATTGAACTCACCAATGCAGAGCCTGTTCAGTTTTCTTCGCTATTACCATGACAATATCTGCAAGGAAACCCGTCAATTGGAGCGAGGACAGTTAGAAACCATTCTGGTCAAAAACGCCCTGGTCGTTGCGCAGTGTGATGATCATCTACACCCGCTTGAGCTAAAAATCATTAGACAGCTTATCTTCCATCTGGACAGTTCACTAGACGATTTTTCAGGCAATATTGCTGAAGACATACTCAATAAAGTAATGGGCACAGAAGACAACGTTGCGGAATACGAGGCACCGGAAAGCAGCCTGAAAAGCCTCCATTACCTGCCGCATTTAAGACAAGTCATCATCTATTCGTTAGAGTCTGTGGCCTGGGCTGACGGCGTAGTAGAACACGAAGAAAGGGAGGTTTTACATGATATCTGCTCAGGCTCTATGAGGCACGCCTAGTCGATGCGAACCTGAGGCAGGTCGCGGCTATTGTACTATACTGACAACAACTGAACTGAAAACATCTGATGGTCGATTTCGGTACACAGGTTTGAGCGTCACAGGCAGTTCCTTATCACGCTATTCGCTAAGAGGAACCCAAAATGAAAGGTTACAATAAAAGAATCGTTATTTGCTGTGATGGCACCTGGAATGAGCCAGACAGTGAACCAACAAACGTGGTTAAGATTTTAAGAGGAATCCTCCCCGCATCCAACAACCATCATCAAGTCGTCTTCTACGATCAAGGGGTCGGCACGCAAGGCGGACTGGACAAGTATGCAGGCGGTGCTTTCGGCATTGGCGTGGCGAAGAATATCCTCGATGCATATCGTTTTCTCACCCACAACTACCAAACGGGTGACGATATTTATTGCTTTGGCTTCAGTCGAGGCGCTTATACCGTTCGAGCGCTAGGGGGGCTATTAAACACGATAGGCCTGTTGCCCAAGAATCAGTTGGAATCTCTGCCTCAAGCCTACGCATATTATCGTACCCCTCCTTCAGAGCGTGGCGTAAACCCGTACAAAAACAATCAACGGCCAGAGATTCTTATGATGGGGGCCTGGGATACGGTAGGTGCACTTGGGGCACCCACACCGTTATTGGGACGCCTGGTCAAGCGTCGCTGGGTTGGCTTTTTCGATACCAAACTCTCTAAACCGATTAAAAATGCCTACCAGGCGCTCGCCGTTGATGAAAGGCGTCCTCCATTTAAAGCAGATTTATGGACCGGCGAGATTGACGACGACCAGTGCGTTGAACAGCGATGGTTTGCAGGTGTTCACTCCAATATCGGCGGCGGTTACCCAAATACGGGGCTATCAGACCTGGCTTTACTTTGGATGATTGAAAAGGCCAAAAATCTGGGGTTGGCATTCGACGAGTCAAGCTTGAAGAATCTAAAGCCGAACAGCAATGGGAAGCTCTATAAGTCATATAGCGGATTTTACCGCTTATTGGAGAATATCAATGGAGAGTCAGGTCGCCGGGTACTTGATGGCGATGAAAATAATCCGCCGATCAATGTTCGCATAGATCAATCGGTATTTGATCGCCAGAGCAACAGAGAGGACTATGAACCAAAGAACCTGCTGCCAATTCATCACGCTCATCAAGATCACTACACCCGAGCCGTCGCTCGCCGTGAGTTCAACCGCGCGCTAACACCGGGACTGGTCGCAAATATTGAGTTTGGCACATCTTCTTCTCAAGGCGATGTGGTCGATATGTCTGAGGGCGGCATTCAACTTATCTACGATGGTGATATGAAAGGGCCGGTATCGGTTAGTTCACCTAAGTTCGACAAAAAGAGAGCCACCATCGCCTGGCATGAGGATAACCGGTATGGCCTTGCTTTTGCGGCATAACCCGTTTGCCCCAAGGTGTTGAAATGGCAACTTGCTAGTCAGAGCTTGCTAGTCATATAGTGGCTGAGAGGTAAGGTCTCGCCAGGCAGAGTAGTGGCTTAGGTAGAGGTTTCCTGTTAATTGCTGCAAAAAGTCACTGCGCTTGATTCTATCTAACACAGGCCCCTTCACTTCAGACAGGTGGAAGGTCATATCCGCATCTTTAAGGTACTGGTTGATTTCAAACAGACTTTCCAGTGCGCTTGCGTCAATATCATTAATCGCGCTGCACATCAGTATCAGGTGATTGGCTTTGGGGTTAGAGGCAACCAGCTCATTAACCCTGTCTTCAAGAAAACGCGCATTGGCAAAATACAGGCTTTCGTCAATTCGAAACGAAATAATTTCAGGGTCGGTAATAACTTCATGTCTCTCAATGTTTCTGAAGTGTTCTGTCTCGGGCACTCGCCCTAAAACCGCCACATGAGGGTGACTTGACCGGTACAAATGAAGCGCGATAGAGAGCAATACCCCACTGACAAGCCCCCACTCCACACCATTCAGTAAAGTCAGTAGCATCGTAAGCAGCAAGGCTGAAAAGTCCTTTCGGTTAAACGCCCAGGTACGTTGCATGGCTTTAAAGTCAAACAGTGACAGCACCGCCAGAAAGATCATCGATGCCAGCGTCACAATGGGTAGGTAGTAGAGATAAGGCGTTAAGAACAGACAACTGATCGCCATCCCTACGGCCGTAAATGCACTTGTAGCAGGCGTTTTGGCCCCTGCATTAAAGCTGACCGCGGAGCGGGAAAGGCTGGCCGCCACCGGAAAGGCCCCGGAAAGCCCTGCGGATAAGTTGGCAACTCCCAGGCTAATCGCCTCTTGGTCGGGGTTAATGCGCTGTCTCTGTTTGGTCGCAAAAGCCTGAGCAGCGGACAATGAACTGACAAAACCGATAATGCTGATCAGCAGTGCCGAGCTGAGAAGGCTTTTCCAGGTAGCCTGGCTCCACTCCATCTGATTGAGGTCAGGTAGTTGTATGGCGGGTAAACCTTGTGGAATCTGCCCCAGCAAGGCAACACCCTGGTGTTCAAGATCAAGCAATACTACAACCAGTATAGACCCCAGCATGGCCAGTATTGGGGCCGTTTTACTCAGGCTATCAGCTACAAACTCCGACGAGGAAAACCTCAACACCAACGCCCTGATTATTTTAGGCATAATAAACAGGAATGTGATCGAACAAAGGCCTAACAACAGGGTTGCAAGATGCGTTTGATCAACCAGCTTAACCGTCGACGCAATGACATTAAAAAAGCTTGCATTGTCGACCTCAATACCTAGCAGATTCCCTAGCTGGCTCGACGCGATAACGATAGCCGATGCCGAAATAAAACCAGTAACTACCGGGAAGCTGATAAAGTTCGTCAGAAAGCCTAGTCGGAAAAATCCAAACACCAGCAAAAACATGCCTGACATAAATGCCAACACAACGGCCCCCACAACCTGCTGAGAGGTAAACGGCTCAGGAAACGTCGCCGCTAACGCCGTAGCTGTCATAATCGAGGTGATCGCAAACGGCCCTACTGAAAGCGGCCCACTCGCCCCTAATAGCGCGTAGGCAAGCAGCGGCAATAAACTGGCGTATAAGCCCATCTGAGGCGGCAAACCGGCCAGCAGTGCATAGGCCAAAGACTGGGGGATCAGCATGATGGTGATAACCATTGCAGCGATACTATCTGCTACAAAGGTTGTTTTGTCATAGCGTTTAGCCCATTTCAGAAAAGGCAGACGCCGACTTAAGTCAGAATAACTCATGATGCATGACATAAACCTTGTTCGGTTTTAGCAAACTTATACAGGCCCGCTTCGCCTGCTATTTAAAATACATTATTTCTTTTTCGGTAAGATAGCGCCACTGGCCCACATCAATATCCAGCGTAATCTCACCCACCTTCTGTCGATGTAACGATACAACCCGATTTCCCACCGCTGCAAACATGCGCTTTACCTGATGAAATCTTCCTTCGGTGATCGTCAGTAGCACCTCTTTTGAGTTTATCGTTTCTAGCTTAGCAGGTCGTGTGATGGACTTTTCGCCTTGTAGTTGAATCCCCTGCTCAAACCTTAGCGCCACATCGTCTCTTATAGGGTCACGCAGGCCAACCCGGTACTGCTTTTTACACGCCTTCTTTGGGGTAATAATATTATATGACCAGCGACCATCATCGGTGAGCAATACCAGACCTGTGGTATCGGTATCCAGTCGACCCGCAATATGAAGGTCGAGCGCCCGCTCAACCTCAACGTAACGAAATACCGAAGGGTATCCTTCATCTACGTTTGAACAAATAGTATTAAGCGGTTTGTTAAGCATAATATAACGCGACGGCCTTGGCGTAAGCCGAACCCCATTAAGCGTTATATTATTGTTCTCATGCACCTGGATAGCCTCGTTTATTACCACACCGCCATTAACCTGCACGTTACCTTGATGAATCAGTGCAGTCGCTTCGGGGCGCAATAAATCGGTACTTTTACAGAGGAATCTATCTAAACGCATGTATTGGAGGGGCGAAAACGGTCGCTCTATCTGGACATTCTCTACCCGGCTTATGAACAGAGTAGAGAATAAACATGGGGAAAACGATCAGGTGAGTGCTTTATAGCTCTACGTTGTGATAAACGTTTTGAACGTCATCAACATCGTTCAGCATATCCATAAACTTTTCAAACATTTCAACATCATCACCTTCAATGGTCATGGTGTTGTGAGGCAGGAATTGAATCTCGTCCACATCAAAATCAACCCCTTCAAACGCATCCATTAATGCTTGCTTGGCCTTAAAGTAATCGGTATGAGGGGCAATAACGGTGATTTTGCCGTCTTCGTTTTCAATATCGATGACATCAACATCCGCTTCCATCAAGGCTTCAAGTGCTGTTTCTTCGTCCTCACTGGCGAACACAAAAATAGCCCCATGATCAAACATGTGACTAACACTGCCCTGAGTGCCGATTTTGCATTTTGTTTTTGTAAAGCACTGTCGAACATCACCAAATGTTCTATTTGGGTTGTCGGTCAAACAGTCAATAATGACCATGCAGTTGCCTGGACCATAGCCCTCGTAACGTGCAGGAGAGAAGTCTTCGCCACCACCCCCTTTGGCTTTATTGATTGCTTTTTCAATAACATGGCTGGGCACCTGATCTTTCTTGGCCCGCTCAATCATACCACGTAGCGCCAAATTGCCTTCCGGGTCTACGCCACCCGCTTTAGCACAGACATAGATTTCTCGACCATATTTACTATATACCTTGGCTTTAGCATCAGAGGTCTTAGCCATTGACTCTTTACGGTTTTGGTAGGCTCTGCCCATTAATCTGCTCCATCAAATAGTTTATTACGAACGCGTAGGGACACGCTGCACTCAAAATTTGCAACATATTAACATGTTTTAGCATCAAATCATGAGCAGGAAACAACCCCCCATTAATTATTGATCCCTAGTCAAAGCCCCTACTAATCAAATCCCCTAAAAGGTAACAATAAGACTTTTACCCTACCCCACCAGGCTAACTTCCTCGCTCTGAAGCTCTCGACTTTCCCCTACAGCGAGCCGAGGGTCTAGCAATAGCGGCCCAATACTTAGTCGATGCAACGCTAAAACCGGGTTTCTAAACCGGCCAAACATCCGCTTAATTTGATGGTAACGTCCCTCAGTTAAACTGACGTCTGCAACATAGTCGCTCACTATCTCAAGCTTCGCGGGTTTGGTGGTAATGTCTTCGTAAGCGAAGTACATCCCTTCATAAAATGCAGAGATATAGGCGTCAGACAATGGTTTTTCGAGTGTCACCCGATAGCGCTTTTCGACCTTGTTCTCGGGCGCCATTATTTTTCTGGACCATCGGCTGTCATTGGTCAACAAAAGCAAACCTGATGAGTTAAGATCAAGCCGTCCGACAATATGCAGGTCTGAGCCTGTAGCTTTATCCAGCAGGTCAATCACCGTTCGGTGCTGCTCATCCTTAGTCGCGCTGACGACGCCAGCGGGTTTGTTCATCATCAGGTACTTGGGCTTATTGGCCTGCAACACTTGTCCATCTAACGTTACATGAGAGAACTCATCAATAACCTGCTGGCTATCATTGATGGCAATTCCATTGATCGCTATGCGCTTTTGCGCCAACATCAATTTAACATCACGTCGATTGATCTCAAGATGAGCACTTATAAAACGGTCAATGCGTGTGCGCTTGGAGCGACGCTCAGTGATCAAAGGGTTTGCCCCGTAGCGCTTTTATTTTGCCGCGCAGCGTTTTACTGTCCATTCTCCGTGTTTGCGACCCTTTGCTTGGCTTGGTCGGACGCCTTGCTTTCTGCACAATACCGGCACTTCGAACTAGCGCCTGTAAACGCGCCAACGCATCTTCGCGGTTTTTTTCCTGGGTGCGATACTGCTGTGCTTTTATAATAATCACCCCCTCTTTGCTGATTCGCCGGTCTCGTAACGCCAATAACCGTTCCTTATAGAATTCAGGGAGGGATGAGTCATTAATATTAAAACGCAGGTGAATAGCTGAGGAGACCTTATTCACGTTCTGACCTCCGGCACCTTGCGCCCTGATAGCAGAAACATCAATCTCGTCATCAGGGATCGATATATTTGGGGTAATTTCTAACACTATAACGGCCCATGAAGTCTGGTTATCGTATACACTCTATTAAGCACATATGCTTTTAATGGAAGGCGCTGACTCCGACAATATAAAGAGCTGCGGCTTAACCTTCTTATCATACCAGCAGATTCAATTATTTTTACCTTAATTAGTTTATCTGGTAAATTTCGGCCTTATAAATCCTTCAGGAATAACAACACTGCCTATGTCGGTTACAGGACAATCAAAAGCCAAACCTTTACTTCATGGTAAGCGCGCCATTGTCATCGACGATATGGGGGCCGCCGTCGCTATCGGCCGTAATATGTTAATGTCGTTGGGTGCTAAACAGGTGGATACAGCCAATGACTACCAGTCTGCTTTCATGCTGCTGGCGCGAAAAAAGTACGACTTGGTATTGTGTGATTTCAACCTGGGGGCGGGCCTGAATGGTCAGCAACTGTTGCGAGACTTGAGACACATTGACCGGCTCAGCTATACCACCCTGTTTGTCGTGGTATCTGCGGAACGAACCAAAGATATCGTTCTGGGAACCATTGAGTGCGAGCCGGACGGTTATATCGCCAAGCCATTTACACAGGGCGACTTTATTCAGCGTATTACTCGCCTGGTTAATCAGCAGGCGGCCTTTAAAGCCTTCAACCAGGCGCTGGATAACAAGCAATATGCCGAAGCGTTTGCCGAAGCTGACCGAATACGGGCAGAGCAACCCAAATACAGCAATATGGCTTTACGCAAGAAGGCCGGCACACTTTATGAGTTAAAACGCTACGAAGGCGCATTGGAGCAGTTTGATAAAGCGCTGGAAAAGCATCCGTTAACCTGGGCGCAAATTGGGCGTGCCCGCTGTATCGCCGAAATGGGCAATACGGCACAGGCGATTGAAGAGTTTGAAGCCATCATCCAGAACAATGGCCTGGCGGTTCCAGCGATTGATAGCTTAGCCACTTGCCTGCTGCGTGAAGGGCGCAAAAAAGATGCTCAGGAAACGGTTGAGAAAGCGATTTCGCTCTCACCCATGAGTATTGAGAGGCAGCGCTGGCTCGGTGAGTTAAGCACTGATATTGGCGAACTTGAAACCGCCGTCAAAGCCAACCGTTCAGTACTTAAGCTTGCTCAGGGAACACTTAAGGAATCAGTCAAACAGTACGAAACATTTTCACGCACGCTGAGAAAAGCAATCGAAGCTGAGTCAGATAGCAAAATCATCAGCGAACGAATTCAGGATGGCCGACAAGTCATTAAAGAAGGTCTTCAGAAATTCGAAGACGAAGAATCATTAAAGCTTAACGATACCCTCTACAGGTCGCTCGACAAGTTCAAGCAAGGCGACAATGAAGAGACGATCGCCATTGTTGATGCGGCGATTGAACGTCACAAAGACTTGCTCACTCAAGAACCTTCATTGGTTATCGATATCGCTGAAACAAAGCTGTTAGCAGGCGACCGCCCCAGCGCAGAAGGTATGCTGAGAAAGCTTATCAAAGACCATAGTGGCAACAAGAATCTGGTCGATCAGGTTCAGTCTATCCTGGATATCCCGCTCCCCCACCATCAACGGGTGTTAATTACAGAAAAGAATCGTGAGGGCAAGCACCAATACGATGCTGGTGATTACGAAAAAGCGTTGTCGTCATTCCGAGACGCACTGACGCTATATCCTAACCATCCCTCTATTAACCTAAACGCTATTCAGGCAACGCTAAAGTTGATTGAATCAGGAGAGCGCAGCGAAAAAGCGCTGTATGAAGCACTGGAATACCTGAATGCCAGTGTGCCACTGGAGAAAGACCATCCTGAATATAGCCGTAAAGAGGCATTTCAAAACTATTTGGAAAAACGCACAAATAAGTAACGCCCTATTCGCACCATCTTCGCTTTAAGGATCCTCATTCCAACCCATGACCTACCTGTCGCTGTTTATCTCCTCATTTATCGCCGCAACACTGCTGCCTTTCTACTCTGAGGTCATACTGAGTGTTATGCTGGCAAATGGTGCTGAGCCTCTTTGGTTGTGGCTTAGCGCCACCTGTGGCAACACGCTGGGGTCACTGCTTAACTGGGCGTTGGGGCGTTACTTGCTCCATTTCCAGCACAAAAAATGGTTCCCGTTTAAAGCAGGCAGCCTTGAGAAAGCCCAAAACAGCTTCAACAAATATGGTTTATGGAGCCTACTGTTTGCCTGGTTACCTATTGTCGGCGACCCGATTACATTTGTTGCAGGCATCATGAAGGTTCGGATGCTGCCGTTTATAACTCTGGTATTTATAGGCAAAGGCATTCGCTACGGCGTTGTTATCTCCCTAACAAACAGCGTCATAACCTAACTTGCCCTTTTCCTGTGTACGTTTATTCATTGCAACCTATAAAGTAAAACAGACAGTCACTGGCTGCAATTTCCGCATTCGTTGTCACCATAAAGAGCTTGATCGGGTTTATAGAAAAAAGCTGATCTCCCCTACACTCAAAATACTCATGCAGCCGTTCATTGCCGTCATGATCTTTTGCTGTCAGCACGCTGAGCCCTTTATCACTCAGATAAGCCAACGGTTCTTCATGTGGCACCATACCATAGTTCAGCCGCTCTGCATTTTCGGGCAACGTGATATCTGCATCTAACTGTTTAACATTGGCGTACGCCGCATAGCTACCAGCTTCCAGTTCAAGACGTATAGGGTTGCGGAAAATATTAACCCGGTAATCAAGTCCGGGGTCAGCATAAACCGACTCTGCGGCGAGGTAGCGTGAGATACCCTCCTGTGCGACAAACTTTGCAGAGGCGTCAGACGCACCACCGCACTCAATGGTCACGGTAGGCACATCCGCCTCGCTGATCTCCATAATCGCCCCCAGCCTTAAGTCTGTGACAATCAGGTCATTAGTAAAGAGGGAGGTCAGCGCCAGGTGGTCAGCATCATCATTAATTGACACCCCAAACGCAGGGCCTGAGCCTGATGTATTGTGAAGATCAATTAACGCCTCGGGCTTAACCGAGTGAATAAGCTGTAATATGGCCCCAGCCACTTCACCTTGCTGGTCTTCAAAAGGCGGCTTAAAACAGCGATTAAGGTCTCGCATATCTGGTAATGTACGGTGGCTAAATACGGGCTCGGCCAGCGCAGCCTTAACTGAGCCAATAATAAACAAGGCATTCACCGCAGGCGTAGTGCCCGCTAAAAGATACTGATGAATGGCATAAATCCCGGAAGGTTCATTGCCATGTAATAGTGTGCATACCGCGCGCGTTCTGGAGCGATCCTTGCCTTCAACAAAGATCGCTGCTGGCCCTGATAGCCGGTGTAAAAATGACTCTACAGAAGAGCCAAAAAGTGATTTATCAGGGTTATGGATAATCTTTAACATATGACGTTACTTCACCCCTATTACATTGTCTCTGAATAAAACTCATTTTATCGGGCGCGGGGCGCCCGATTATTCTTTATAACCACTCATTTTGCCAAGGTCTTTGTAAGAGGGCGCCCTGCGCCCGATTCTATGTTCAGCAGAAAACTAGAAGATAACAGCAAGGCAGCCATTCGCCTATGATCCTATATAGTCTCACTCCATTCATGAACAGGCTGGTTGTTTCGGCTGTTATGGTAGTAGCGGTCTACCAACTCAATCAACGCTTGTTTTTTATCACACTGTTGTGACAGTTTTTCAAACATGTTGAGTTGCCATTTGGCCCCATTCACTCTTGCCTCCAGGCCATCTCTGATAACCCCGAGGTAATGATTTATATCGCTCTCTGCTACGCTAATACTGTGCAAGCCTTCTTCCGCCAGCACCAACATTGACTGGAGAATATCAACAACCGGCAGTTCTTTGAGGGTTCCCTCTGATGGTTCTGGCCAAAATAGCCTGGCCTCCAGCCCGTGCTTTGCCGCACGATAAAAATTATGTTCTGCGTAGCGAAACGGAAGGCCCGGCAGGATTTTATCTATATGGGGTTTGAGGCCTTCGATTAACCCGGTCATTAATGCGGCATTGGCAATCATATTCTCTACACTTGGCCCAGCGGGGAGCGATCTCATTTCAATTCTTAAATGACCGTCACCCGCAGGGTCATAGATCGGCCTGTTCCAACTCCAGACACTCCCCTGATGGAGCCTCAGTTCATCCAACGTTGGTGTTCCGCCTTGCAACACCTGTTGATGATTGTTTTCTGAACTGCAAATAGGCATCAATGGCTCAAACAAGTAAACATTTTCTGCAAACAGTTCGTAAATGTCTTTTCGTATCCAGCCATGCCCAAAAAACACTCTCGAGGGCAAACGCTGTGACAGCGGGTCGTCCATACGACAGTCAACCGATTGCTTGAACAGGGCAATTCGGGTCTCATGCCACAACCGTTGACCAAAAAAAATCGGGGAGTTGGCACCCAGCGCCAAGGCCAGAGGCGTGACTAACTGCGCAACATTGAATGCCGAGGCAAATTCATCGGGGTTAACACGGTAATGATATTGAAATGACGTATTTGCCCCCTCTAGCGTAACATCCTCCCAACTCAATTCGAGCGCGTCCTGCCCTGATATATTGATATGGAAGTCACTGCCACGCCTGTCTCTTAACGCATTTGCCAAAACATGATAACGGGGAATATCGGTGATCGCATCCATGCCAACATGCCGCTTTTCAAGTGTCGGCAGAATGCCAATAGGCAAGATACGCGCTTCATAAGGCTCTGCTGCCGCTGAGACCTTTTCGATAGCCGCGCTCATTGCCCGGCTGAGGTGCGAAAAAGGTTTGTCGCTACTTAAGACAGGAGGCAAATTATATTCAAGATTGAAACGATTCAACTCTAGCGTCAGATGAGGGTCTTGCAGTTCGTCTTGAAGTATCCTGTTGAGCGGCAGAGGCTGGCCTGACTGATCAATAATATACAGTTCAAGCTCTGCGCCATAAGAGCGGACACCCAGGCCAAAGCCCTGCTGATCCAATAGCGTTCTGAAGGCTGAAAGATTGTCAGCCAGGCGTTCATTAAACCGGGCATATTCTTTAGGGCTAAACTCACTTTTATCAATCCACTGTCCCATCTGCGAGATTCCTCAATAGCCTGCTTATAATGCTCCCTGCATTTAGTGTAGGCACTAATCTATGGCTGCTACTAGGTATTGCGTCAATTTTTCCTATAATTTTATAACCACCCCTTAACGTAACTCACAAAACACTGACGAAGCATGAATAACGCACAGGATAACTACACCACGCTGGCGACCTCCGTTGCGGTGTTAAAACAGGCCGTGCAGAGCTACGGCTTGGACTTTGATGCTATCTCGCTAAAAGCCGATATTCCCCCTTCTACCGTTTATGAACCGGGTAGCCGACTTCCAGTCAATAAGGTTCAGAAGATCTGGAAAGAAGCCTACAGGCAAACGAAAGATGATGCTTTTGGACTGACCTACGCGTCCTATTTTCAGCCCGCAGTACTGCATGGTTTAGGGCTCGCCTGGTTAGCAAGCTCTACACTGAAAGATAGCCTTAATCGCCTGGTTCGCTACCAGCGGGTCATATCAACACTCTGTCATTTCTCTATGAATGAGAATAAGGATAGTTACTGTATTGTCTTTGATCACCAGCCTCTCAATACTGAGCTGGAGTATATTTCAACGGATGCAGCTATCTGTAGCTTCTTTAAAATGTGCAGAATCAGTATGGGGCCTCAGGTTGCTCCCGCCTCCGTCACCATGAAACGCCCAAAGCCCTCGTGCCGGGATCGTTTTGACACTTTTTTTGGCATCAAGGTAGCGTTTGACTCACAGTGCAACAGTATCGTACTGGATAAAAAATACATGGAAACAGTACAACCTGCAGCAAATGCAGAGCTGGCAAGGATGAACGACCAAGTCGTCATTGATTACCTTAGAAAACTTAACAGCGACGATATTGAAGTTCAGGTTCAGTCAACACTTATAGAGCAGCTACCCAGCGGTGTTCCCAACCAGAAAGATACCGCATCAGCACTGAATATGAGCATCAGGAACCTGCAAAGACGACTTCATGAGCGCGGATCAAGCTTCAAACAGTTGTTGAACAAAACACGTGAAGAGCTGGCAGTTTACTATCTCAAAGGGTCAGAGAAGCCCATTATTGAGATTGGGTTTCTGCTTGGTTACGTCGATGCGTCCAATTTTGCCAGAGCATTCCGACGCTGGCAGGGCGTTTCACCACAGCAGTACCGCAAGGATCAGTATCAGAAAGACCACTCGGTGGCTCACCATGCTTAATAAAACAAAATAACCTATTGATAGTATGACGGTTGTCGTCAACTGACTGGCGATTGGCGCCTGGAGACCCGCACTCTTCTAACCCTCTTTATATGATATTCAAAGATCAAAAAGAGGAGATATATGATGAGTTCATTAAAATCCCGTTATCAAACCACGATAGACCGAGCCATTAGTTTTGTCGGCATAGGCCTCCACTCTGGCGAAGTCGTGATTCTAAAACTCAAGCCAACAACAGAGACTCGGGGCATTGTATTCAGGCGAATGGATCTGCCACGCCCCAAAAGAGAGATTCTTGCTCGTCAATACAATGTAAGCAATACCACTCTCTCTACAACGCTCTGCAACGACTTTGGCGCATCAATATCTACAGTAGAGCACCTTATGGCGGCACTGTATGGGTGCGGCATTGACAACATTATTGTTGAGGTTGACGGCCCTGAAATACCCATCCTTGATGGCAGTGCAAAAGATTTCGTTGTTAATATTGAACAAGCAGGAATAAGATTCCTTAAGAAAGAACGCTCGATATTATGGGTGCAACGCACCGTTGAGGTTCACGATGGGGATAAATCAGCGACGTTTGTGCCTAGCTTTACCCCCTCTTTTTCGGTCAGCCTGGACTTCCCTGATACCGCAATAGGTCAACAATCATACAGTTGTGATATGGGGTTCTCAGAGTTTAAACACCAGGTTGCCAATGCTAGAACCTTTGGTTTTGCAGAGCAGATAGACGCATTAAAAGCCGCGGGGTATGCCAAGGGTGGGCTACTGAGCAATGCCATACTGGTTGATAAACATAACATTATCAATAAGGAACCATTGCGATATAAAAATGAATTTGCCCGTCATAAAGTATTGGATGCGATGGGAGACCTGGCACTATCAGGCTACCCTATTATCGCCCGTTATCAATCACATAAAGGGGGTCATGACTTAAATCACAAATTAGTGTCAGCGTTGATGGAAGACCCAAGAAATTGGCGTCTCATGACCTATACCGAGTATACAGACCTTGTTGGACCAAGGCTCGTTGCGGAACGTAACTGGCAAGATTCCAGCACTCAGGTTGCTAGCAAAATGACAGGGAGAAGTAAGGTTTTACAGCATAAAATTTAAACACCAGAGAGTAAGAGGGAGTGCACGGGTTATGCAAGCGCTAAAGCAACTTGCATAACCTAGCTATCAGGATCATTTAACAGCACTTTCAGCTTTTCAATCCCGTCCAACCGGGTCACATCATCTCCCAATAGTTGCTCTAGTGCACTCACATCACAGCAGTGATTAAAGCCAACTGACTGTAGCTGAGTCGCAACTGATTCGGCCAGCGCATGAGGAATCCACTTTATCAGGCCTGGCAACCACACTGGAATCGGTAACGACTTGACCCGGTTTGTAATATTCTTTTCAGACCTGATCGCTGAAAACATTTGATTAAACGAAACAGGCTGTCGATAGGCTATATTGAGCGCACACCTGACCGGCTGCTCAGTCGCGTCATGTGAATTAACTTTTAAGCTAAGTGCCACCACGATTCGAGCATAATCTTCAACCGTAATCACCGAGTACTGCTGCTCTCCCCCGCCGACTCTAACCCCAAAACGGGATAACCACAGCAACCCCTGCATTAACAACGAATCAGCAGGCCCCAATATAAATCGGGGCCTTAAGCAAAATGCCCATTTGTTATCTCTCGACATCGCTTCTGTGATTAACTGCTCAGCTTGAGCCCTGGAGCGCTCTAGCGCTGTTTCAGGCTGAACAAGTTCCGATTCCAAGACCCGCTTGTTTGAACTGTTGCCCTGAATCGACAGCGTGCTTCCGTAAATCACCCCCAAAGTATTGGCATTACACTTTGATAATAAGTTATGGGTTCCAAGCACGTTCGTTTCATAAAAACCGGTTTTTAGGAAATCAACCTGCTTGATACCAAAATGAATAAGCAGATGAGGTTCTTCAAAAAACAAATTATCAGGAATATCTGGTAGATTACCCTCGACTACTTCAACAAAGTCTCGGGCGGAAAACGCCTTATCTTTTTTAACCAATGCACGAACAGCGACCGTTCCCGCTGGCAGCATAGCCAGCTGATCGAGAATAGCTTGACCGACATACCCCGTCGCACCAGTTAATACAACTCTTAGCATCTTAGAATTTCACTTTTTGTATTTATTTTTAGGGCTGTTTTAATAACGGATATACAAGTAGGCTGAAGCCTATTTGCACGATCAGCCTAGCTGACTATCGGCCTACCTGTACTATTATAGCCCTTTAAACCGGGTCAAATAAGGTTGCAGAATATTCCGTCCATTAAATTCAGCGCTTAAAACAGATATAAAGGTATAAACACCGACGAGCTTTCGGTTGAGAAAAACAAACTCTTTTGGCGGGATCTTAAAATATCGGTTAATCGCCGACATCGCTGCCCGCTTGGCAATCCGCGTCGGTAGATCACTTTGCTTCCATCGATACTCGCCCTGATCGTTCAGAGCATAGTCGGGGACTTCAACATCACCATCAGCCAAGGGTTCCAAAACAGCCATACAAACGCCGCCAAACTCTTTCAGCACTTTTTCCGGCCAATCATCGTGCATAAAATGTAGTTTAACACCACCAGAGACCACCCTGTCGAGATCCCGAATATACGACGCATAAATCATGTCACATACAGGGTCAATAAATGAGTCAGGGTATTTTTGCACGGCACCAAAATCGAGAAGAACGATTCTGTCATTGGCATGCTCTTCGTCTGCCAGGCGAATACGGTAGTTACCAAAGTTCGGGTCAGTTTGAATCTCTTTCCAGATAAACAGCTCTTTCAGAAACAACTCTAACGCGCCTTGTGCCAGCTTGTTCCGCCTATCTTGAGATAGCGACAAGACTTCATCACTTGATACCGACAGCCCAGGTTCATAAGATGTTGCCATTACATGAGGCGTTGAGTATTCGAGTAATATTTCTGGAACGATAAAGCGGTCGTCATCTTGCAGCATCTTACCGAATCGACGGGTGGTCTCTGCTTCGAGCGTATAGTCCACCTCGCGGTGCATCATCACTCTCACTTCTTCCAGCCATTCATCAAAATCCTGGCTGAACGACACCAGTTTTGCCAGCTTTAATAACTGCGCAACTGCATCCAAGTCTGAGTCAACCGCATCGGCAACGCCCGGATACTGTATTTTCAAACAGATTTGTTTTCCATCAGCCTTTCGTGTGGCCCGATGAACCTGCCCTAATGAGGCAGCCCCTATGGGCTCTCTGTCGATCTCCAGCTCAGTCAGGGTCTCTTCGCCTAGCTCAAAACGAAGCACCTTTTCGATCGCAGACCACTCCAGGGCAGTGGTCTGGTCTTCCAGTGTGTGCAGCGCTTCCGTCACTTCTACTGGCAAAAAGTGCTCACCATACAGCGCCATTACCTGGCCAATTTTGACCACGCTGCCTTTCAGCTTGCCAAGCTCCTTTACCAAAAAGTCAGCCTGCCGGGAGAGCATCTTTTTCCGGCGTTCCATCCGTTTGTCTTTACCCGTGAAAACATTCGCGGCAACATGTCCAGCCATTCTGGTGCTGGCAAAAAGACCTGCTTTGGTAAGGCTGAGCCGTCGTTCGAAACTCCCCGTTTTTATACGGGATACAGTGCTATTGGTTTTATCGTCTACCATCATTAACTAACTTCAATTATGTCCATCTATTAAGTAAGCGAAGGTCTCTATTAACTTACTTTCTCTCCATGAGCCTGTTTATCAGCATGGTAGGATGAGCGAACCATGGGCCCACTTGCAACATGCTTAAACCCCATCGCACGGCCTTTTTCAGCCAATAAGTCAAACTCGGCAGGCGTGACAAACCGTTCCAACTTGAGGTGATCTTTACTTGGCTGCAAGTATTGCCCCAGCGTCAGCATATCAACATCATGACGTCTCAGGTCTTCCATAACCTGTTCAACTTCAGCGATTTCTTCTCCGATACCCAACATTAATCCTGACTTTGTCAGTACCTGTGGCGCGCGCGCTTTATACTCTTTAAGTAGCTTGAGCGACCACTCATAGTCTGACCCGGGGCGCACTTTGCGATAAAGGCTAGGAACCGTTTCAAGGTTATGGTTAAACACATCAGGAGGGGTCTCTTGCATAATATCCAGCGCGATATCCATGCGCCCTCTAAAGTCAGGCACTAAAACCTCTATCTCAATGTTCGGACTCGATGCGCGGGTTTCTCTAATGCAATTTGCAAAGTGCCCTGCACCCCCGTCTCTAAGATCATCCCGATCAACAGAGGTGATTACCACATACCTCAGCCCCATATCCGCAATAGCTGTTGCCAGCTGAGTCGGCTCACTCTGATCTAATGGTTTTGGGCGACCATGGGCGACATCACAGAAAGGGCAGCGACGAGTGCAGATATCCCCCATAATCATGAACGTGGCAGTGCCACCACCAAAGCATTCCCCAAGATTGGGGCACGATGCTTCTTCACACACGGTGTGTAACTTATGCTTTCGGAGTTTTTTCTTTATATCATCAATTTTTGGCGTAGCCGGAACACGCACTCGTATCCAGTCAGGTTTACGTGGCATTTTGTCTGTCGCGATAACTTTAACAGGTATGCGAGCGACCTTTTCTGCGCCTCGCATTTTGACCCCCGTCTCGACCCGCCGTTTGTTGACTGCTTCGGCTTTCTCAGACGAAGTGGTTCCCGCGCCAGTACTATTTTCCGACTCTTTCATTGTTCAACTCGTTTGTTTGTTCTTGAGATTTAGACTGATCTTGAAACTCTGGTAACGTTTGGGCATGGCTCACTGACTCATAACCAAAGGCCGAAGCAAGCTTCAGTTGCAACACCTCTGCTACGGAGTCGACAAATTCTGAGCCTCTTTCGGAGCGTGAAGCCGTTGACTCAACTCTCTCCGCAACGCCATCCAGCTTACTAAGTTGCACCACCTCCATGCCTTTGTAGCCGCATGGGTTGATGCGTGAAAAGGGCTCCATATCCATATCAATATTTAGACTCAATCCATGAAAAGAGCGGCCTTTTCTTATTCTTAAACCCAATGACGCAATCTTCGCCCCTTCCACATACACGCCGGGTGCATCCTTACGCGCAGCAGCATTCACTCCATAAGCAGAAAGGGTGTCAATAATTGCATCTTCAATCAATGAGACCAAAGCACGAGCCCCCATATTCCGTCGTTTAATATCGACCATGATGTAGGCAACTAATTGTCCGGGGCCGTGATAAGTGACTTGCCCGCCTCTATCAACCTGCACGACAGGAATATCACCGGGCACCAAAATATGTTCAGCTTTTCCTGCTTGACCCTGAGTAAATACAGGAGGATGTTGTAACAGCCAGATTTCATCAACTGTGTGATCATTCCGGCTATCTGTAAACGACTTCATTGCATCCCATGCCGGTGTATAGTCGACAAGGCCCAAGCTGCGTACAAGAAGCTGTTTATTTAGCGAGACCAGGCTATTTTTATCAGACGCGTCAGAACTCATTCATTCACACCTAAATAACCATCGTCACTCGGCCGCTGGCTTTCAAATCCTTAAACAGGTTATCAAGCTGTTCTTTGCCCGTTGCGATGATCGATAATCTGACGGAGACAAAATTTCCATTGCGACTGGCGTTAATGTCTACTTGTTCAATATCCAGGTCAGGCGCGTGAACCGAGACCGTTTCAATCACAAACTCTTTGAAGTCAGGTGCAGCTTTGCCGATCACTTTTATTGGATAATCACAGGGGAATTCTATTTTAGGAGGTTCAGGCTGACTCATATCACTACACCTATATCTAATCAATCATGCTAACTTAATGGGCATTGTTACTGCCAATAACAAGTACGGTCTATAACAAGTACCGCTCTAACACACCGTGCGCTCAACATGTACTACAGTTAAGTATGGCTCGCTTTTGGCCTAACCAAATATCCGTTTTTTGTTGTCTTGGTAGCACTCGGCCATCTGTTGCCACAGTTTGCCGGGGCTCCCATTACCAATCACTTTGCCATTCAGCTCAATAACCGGCACCACTTCACGGGTGGAGCTGCTTATCCAGATTTCATCGGCATCTTCCAGAAATGCGGGCTCCATTACCATCTCTTTTAACGGCATACCGTGCTCCAATGCAAGTCGGATAATAATATCCCGGGTTATGCCCCCCAAAATATGCTGATCTTTTTCTGGCGTGTAGATTGTACCATTTTTAACAACAAAGACATTCGCCGCAGCACACTCAGTAACACGATTTTCCCGAATGAGTATGGCCTCTTGAGCCCCGGCATCACTTGCTTGCTGTTTTAAAAGGATATTTGGGAGCAATGAAATAGATTTTATATCACACCTATCCCATCGCGTATCCAGCACTGTAATCGCTTTGATACCCTTCGCCTTCGTGGCATCCGCTGCGAGCGGCGAATCAATTGGGCTTACCATGGCAAAAATAGTCGGTTTAACCTCTGAGGGGAACCCGTGATCCCTTTTCGAGTAAGCGCCCCGCGTGACCTGAAGATAAACAGAGACATCTCCCCCCCCATTGTTCTCAACGAGCATAGTTACCAAACTCTGCCACGCTGCTAAAGACATATCTACCGTCAGCCGAATCGCGTCAAGGCTTCTCTGTAAGCGTGCCAAATGACCATCTAGCCCAAATGATCTACCGCTGTAAAACGGTATGACTTCATAGACTCCGTCTGCAAACAGAAATCCTCGGTCAAGCGGAGATATTCGAGCCTCTTCCAATGGTAAAAACTCACCATTCAAAAATGCAACACTCATTATTTAACTCCTGGAAAACAAAAAGAGAGACCCTAGGGTCTCTCTGATACTCGCTACACGGGATACTACCAAAGTGACTAAGAGAAAAGCCCGATAAAGAATAGTTTTATCATATCCCATATCCGCTTGAAAAAGCCGCCTTCTTCAACAGGCTCTAGTGCAATCAGTGGCTCATCAACTACGAGTTCGCCATTAAGCATGACCTTAACTCGCCCAAATTCTTGGCCGGTACTCACAGGCGCCTTGATAACGCTATCTACATCAAGTACCGCTTCAAGGTTACCTTTCTGCCCACGAGGGATTGTAACAACAACATCTTTCGCTACACCAAGGTTAAGCACGTCAGTTTGGCCGGCCCAAACCTTGCTGTCGAGAAGCACTTGCCCAGTTTGGTATAGCTCATGAGTTTCATAGTAGCGGAAACCATAATTCAGTAGTTTTTGCGTCTCTCTTGCTCGCGCTTCTTCACTGGTAGTCCCCATTACGACGCTGATGAGCCGCATATCATCTCGTTTTGCCGAGGCAACAAGGCAGTATCCCGCTGCATCAGTATGGCCTGTTTTCAGCCCATCAACCGACTTATCTCTCCATAGCAAACGGTTGCGGTTCGGCTGACGAATATTATTGTAGGTAAAGTACTTTTCGGAGTAGAGCCCATATTGTTCTGGAAAATCCTGAATAATCGCTCGGGCCAAGCGAGCAAGGTCAAATGCAGACGAGTAGTGATCTTCAGATGGCAAGCCAGTGGCGTTTACAAAATGGCTGCCGCTCATACCCAGAATCTGGGCATGCTGGTTCATAATGTCCGCAAAAGCCCCTTCACTCCCTGCAATGTGTTCCGCAACAGCAACACTGGCATCATTTCCTGACTGAATAATAATACCTTTCAAAATGTCTTGCAGAGGCACTCGAGTCCCTTCTTTGATGAACATTTTTGAGCCACCCGTGCGCCACGCCTCTACACTAACGAGGACGTCATCGCTGGGTGAGATATTGCCTTGCGCCATCTCATATTCAACGATATAAGCAGTCATCATTTTTGTCAGGCTGGCAGGAGGCAGCTGCTCTTGGGAGTTCTCTTCAACAATGATCTCTCCGCTATTGGCATCCATCAGAATATAGGACTTAGCGGCAATTTGAGGCGGAGCAGGAATTAGCGCAGGCTGTGCTGTAGAATATCCGCTGACGGAGAGTAAAGCGGAGAACACAAAAATTAGAGGCCAGAGCAAGTTTGAAGTTTTCCGGGATAACATAGAACAGACTCAATTAGTTTAGTTTGACGTGAAGGTTTGCACCTCAACCCTGAAGTGCATGAACAACTGGAATGAAATACTACCCTATCCACGTATAGGATTCACCCCGTTCGCGTGATTACTCTTTTCTTACTAACGTATCACCCTTACCAACGAACGCACTAGCCTTACCAGCACGTTGATTGCTGAAACACTCGCTTATTTAGACATTATGACGAGGTAGGGCGTGTAATAATCATCGGAGAGCCCAGGTTGGACATGTTAAGCTGCTTTAACAGTTGCTCTGCTTGTTCCAGTTCGTAAAAAGGCCCCAAGCGCACGCGATGAAAAACCTTTGTTTCATCCGACGACGTTCTGACACCCGAGGAACTTACACTCGACGTACTGGCAAAGACGCCGCCTTTGGTCTCGGCATCAACACGTTGCTTAAGCCTGTGAGCGGCGGACGCAGTGGAAAACGCACCTACCTGAACGAAATAACCATAACCATCTGCCAACTCACTCTGGCGAACTACTTCACTGCCTGATGAGTTCGGGTCAGTCGGTGAGCTAACAGCCACCGGGGTGGAAGAAACGGGCGTAGTTTTGGCAGGGTACTTTGCAACAGATATCGCCTCGACCTCTACATTTGCGACGCCTTTATCGTAATAACCCAGCTTTTTTGCCGCCGCATAAGAGAGGTCAATAATTCGGCCTTCGTGAAACGGCCCGCGGTCATTAATTCTAACAATAACACTTCGCCCGTTATCAAGGTTTGTCACCTTGGCATAAGTCGGTAGCGGTAGTGACTTATGAGCCGCAGACATTTCGTACATATTGTACGTTTCACCGTTAGAGGTTTTGTGTCCGTGAAACTTGGCGCCGTACCAGGATGCCCCACCTCGCTCCCGGTATCCTTCCGCAGTAGGCAGTACATAATAGGTTTTACCCCAGACTTTATAAGGCGACTTGTTTCCGCCTCGGCTTTTGGGTTCATAAACCGGAATCGGGTCTGGGAGATCACTGACATCAAGCTCCACATCGGGAGCTGCATCACGATCCATACTGTATCGAGAAGGTGTAGAACACCCGACAACAAACAGTGCAACTAACAATACACTCAGCGCTTTAACGCTTACCCCGGCTATTCGCCCCTTTACAAGCACATCCATTAACAAAGTCTTCATCGCTATCAATTCAATTACTTCAACGCTTCTGACAACTGGTATACCGCCATTGCGTAAAGGTGACTATGGTTATACCGGGTGATCACATAGAAGTTATGCAGGCCGAGCCAGTACTCGGTACCATGTTTGCCTTCCAGTTTGAGTAACTTTCCTTTGGCAGCAGGATCAAAGTTATCCACTGGAGTAACACCCCACTTGGCCATCTCTTCAAGGGTATACTTTGGTTTTAGTCCTTTATAAAGCGCTTTTTCATAATCGGCACCGCTCACTTTCGCCAGCCCTGTAACCGGCTCTCCTTCAACCCATTTATGCTGTTTAAAATAGTTCGCAACACTACCGATTGCGTCAACAGGGTTATTCAGGATATCTGCCACGCCATCACCATCAAAATCCACAGCATAATGACGGTAGCTGCTCGGAATAAACTGGCCATACCCCATCGCTCCGGCATAGGAACCTTTGAGTTCTATAGGGTTAAACTTCTGTTCACGCGACAACAGCAATACATGCTCAAGCTCGCCTCTGAAAAATTTACTTCTTGGGGGGTAATCAAACGCCAACGTCGATAGCGCATCGATGACTCGATATCCACCACGGTTTTTACCGTAACGGGTCTCAACCCCAATAATGGCTGTAATGATGTTTTTCGGTACGCCAAACTCTTTTTCAGCCCGCTCCAGCGTCTCTTTGTGCTCAGCCATAAAGGCCTTACCCCGAGTAATTCTATCTTCAGTCAGGAAGATCTTGCGATACCCCTTCCATTCAAGACGCTTTTCTGCAGGTCTTGCGATTGCGTCCAGAATACTCTGTTTTTTCTCTGCCTGGGCAAACAGTGCTTCGATTTCGCGTTTGTCGAAGTTGTGCTTTTCAACCATTTCAAGCACAAAGGGTTTCACTGCCTCATGCTCCAGATAGTTGGCATTTGCCATGCCGGTCATTGCTACTGATGCCAGCAGCCCCAACACCGAGGGCTTCCAGGTTACCTGGAAAAGGTGAGTTAAATATTTATTCAACGTATCAATTCCTTTTTGTTGTTTTATCAATTAATTCAGGCGGCCAATCCATCAAAGTGGGTCTCAGGGACGAGCTTATCAGGATATTTAAACGAAAACGCTATTTATCGAGCATTTTCTTGTGGGTGTGGATAGACATTAGAACACCAAAGGCTGCCATCAGCGTCACGATCGATGTACCACCATAGCTTACCAAGGGTAACGGAACACCTACAACAGGCAAAATACCACTTACCATGCCTATATTGACAAATACATATACAAAAAATGTTAACGTTAAGCTACCTGCGAGCATTCTGCCAAAAGAGTCCTGTGCTTTTATCGCAATGTATAAGCCTCGTGCCACTATCAGCACATAGAGCGAAATCAGCAGCACGACACCGACAAAACCAAACTCTTCGGCGAGCACGGCAATAATAAAATCAGTATGGCTTTCCGGGAGAAAGTCTAGCTGGGACTGAGTGCCTTCCAGCCACCCTTTGCCAGTCATGCCCCCTGACCCTATGGCAGTCTTAGACTGAATAATATTCCAGCCGGAGCCCAGCGGGTCTTTCTCAGGGTCGATTAACGTCAGCACCCGCTGCTTCTGGTAGTCCCTCATGACAAACATCCACATAACAGGTACCAGTGCAGCTATCGACGCGATAAAGCCACCTACAAGCTTTCCACTAATGCCAGCCAACAGCAACACAAAGATGCCAGAAGCAGCTATCAGCAGTGAGGTACCAAGATCCGGCTGTTTAATAACCAGAACAACAGGCATAAAAATAAGTACCAAGGACCCCAGTACATGTTTGAATCGGGGCGGCAAATAGCGCTCGGATAAGTACCAGGCCACCATCATCGGAACCGCAAGTTTCATGAATTCTGACGGCTGAAAACGAGGTAAACCCGGCAACTGTAGCCAGCGCTGGGCTCCTTTTGCTCCCGTCCCCATCACCAAGACTGCCGCCAATGCAATCAGCCCCATAGCAAACAGCCAGGGAGCCCAACGGCGATACACGCTCGGGTCCAATTGGGCAAACACGATCATCACCACAAACGCGAGCATAAAACGCATCGCTTGCTTCTGTACATGAACCGCGCTCTCTCCACTGCCGCTATAAAGAACAAAAAGACCAACTATGGAGAGTATTAAAATAAGCACCATCAATATAGGGTCAATATGCAACCTGAATAACAAACTAGTTCTGTTTTTCAGGTGATAGTCCCCGCCAGGGAGTTGACGCAGAAATTCTTGATTAGCCATGATTATGAAGGCTCTCCGACGATACCAATTGAGGCTCTAACCGCTCATGGGCAGGGGCGAGGTCAAGCGTTGCGTCGCTAGCCGCACGTTCTTCCTGTTCTTGTTCAGGAAAGCCCAACACCCAGGCATCAAATACTTTCCGCGCTACCGGAGCCGCTGCACGACTTCCTCCTCCGCCATTTTCTACTATCACAGCAACCGCTATTCTAGGCGCAGTAACAGGGGCAAAACCAACAAACAACGCATGATCACGATGGCGTTCTGCCAATGCCTCGGCATCATATTCCTCGCCCTGCTTTATTCCGACCACCTGCGCGGTGCCTGTTTTCCCAGCCATTCTGTAGGGAGCATTTCTCGCACTGCCTCTGGCGGTTCCTTTTTTGCCATGCATAACGTCTTCCATCGAACCCAGAATGTAATCCCAGTCATCGGGGTTATTCAACATAACATCAGGCGGATCATTTTCATGCATGCGAGGAATTTCAATCTGCTCGTCCGGGTTAGTTCCTTCGGAGATTTTCAGTGCCAGATGGGGACGATGCCACCGCCCCCTATTAGCTAATACTGCCGTTGCCGTCGCGAGTTGCAGCGGTGTTGCAAGCATAAAGCCTTGCCCAATCCCCATATTTAAGGAGTCACCCGGAAACCATGGTAGCCCTTTGGTGCCCCTCTTCCATGCACGGCTGGGTAAAATCCCTTTCCGGTCTTCATCGATATCCACGGCTGTGCGACTGCCAATCCCAAACTTATCAAGGTAGAGTTCCATTTGGTCGACGCCTAGTTTAAACGCCATGCTATAAAAAAAGGTGTCGCACGACTGTACGATGGAGTCGTATAAGTCGACGATTCCATGACCGTATTTTTTCCAGTCACGATAGAAGCGCTTATCATTTTTTAGCTGATACCAGCCTGGGTCTCGAATCTTGGTCTGCCGATTAACCGTTGCAGTATCCAACCCTGCCAAACCAATAATGGGTTTGATAGTTGAGCCCGGTGGATACTGCCCTTTGAGCGCACGATTAAACAGGGGAATATCAAGCGAGTCGCGCAGGGCGGCATAGGACTTATGATCAATGCCTGTTACAAACAAGTTGGGGTCAAAGCTTGGTGTACTCACCAGCGCAAGAATGCCCCCAGTTGACGGTTCTATCGCGACCACCGCCCCCCGCTGACCTTGCATTGCATCGATCGCCACCTGCTGGAGACGCACATCAATACTCAGCGTAATATCCCGCCCCGGCACCGATGGCTGCTGGTCCAATACTCTTAACACTCGCCCTCGTGCGTTTGTTTCAACCGTCTGATGCCCCACTCTGCCATGTAAAACATCCTCATAGAACTTTTCAATACCGAGCTTTCCGATATAGTTAGTAGCAGAATAGTTGGTGGCATCAACCCGCTTGAGTTCTTTTATATTGATCCGTCCAACATACCCAAGCATATGGGCCATCATCTCACCATGCGGGTAATGTCTTACCAGCTCTGCTTCAACCTCAACCCCTGGCAAAAGGTGCCTCTGCACCGATAGTTTAGCGATCTCTTCTTCTGTGAGCTTGGATTTCAGCGGGACGGGTTCATAAGGCTTACGACGGTTTTTCAGACGTTTGTCAAAGTTCTTAATCTGTTCTTCGCTAAGCTCAATAATGCTGCCGATCTGTGCTATCGTCTGATCCAGGCTCTCAACTCTCTCTTTGACAATTGAGACACTGAAAACCGGCTGATTATCAGCTAGCAAAACGCCATTCCGATCATAAATGAGCCCTCTAGTAGGCGCTACGGACTGGAGCTGCATTCTGTTTTTGTCTGAGAGAGTCGTATAGTGGTCATAATCAACCACTTGAAGATAATAAACACGAGATACCAGGACGACCGCCAGCACGATAATAAAGAACATCGCGAGGATTGCACGGAAGGTGAATATCCGTTTCTCCTTGATGGGGTCCTTTAACATTCTACTAGTGTTCAATGTTTTGACCTGCGATGTTTAAACCTGTGATACTTCAGCGCGCTATTTTTCAACCGGGTAGCCTTTTGACCATTATTGTCTGTGGTAGGGGTGATTGCGCGTAATGCTCCAAGCACGATAGAGCTGCTCAGCGAGTAGTACTCGTACTAACGGGTGAGGAAGTGTTAAGGGAGATAACGACCATTGCTGGTCTGCCCTCGCCCGACAAGCATCAGACAGACCGTCAGGTCCCCCAACCAGCAACGCGACATTGCGCCCCCCCATTTGCCAGTTTTCTGCCTGTGAGGCTAACTTTTCAGTGCTCCAGTTCCGGCCATTGACCTCTAACGCAATAACATAGTCAGACGAGTCAACGGATGCAAGCATCTGCTCGCCTTCACGCTTGATAACCCGCTCAATATCAGCATTTTTTCCGCGCTGGCCCAAGGTTACCTCAATCAACTCAAGCGAAAACTCAGCCGGCATGCGGCGTGCGTATTCTGCATACCCTTCATTGACCCATGAAGGCATTCGAGTTCCTACCGCTATTAGTTTTATTTTCATGAGTCGACTACTTAATAGGTATTCAGGCTTGGGCCGCTATATCACTAAAACAGGGCTCATTCCGCAACAGCATCAGGCGCATCAATCCAAAACCGCTCAAGGTCATAGAATTCACGAGCGGCAGGCATCATCACATGAGCGACAATTCCGCCCAAGTCAACCAATACCCAATCGGCGCCTGCCCCACCTTCAATTCCGAGCGGCCGAATACCGTTGCTTTTGACCTCATCAACAATGTTATCAGCAATTGATTTCACATGACGGTTAGATGTTCCAGAGGCCACTATCATATATTCCGTAACGCTGGTTCGTTCTCTGACATCAAGTACATTAACGTCTTTGGCCTTCATATCATCCATCGCTTTTACTACGATGTCTTTTAACTGTTCACTTTGCATATAGTTTTCGTCTGGAAGAATCTTGTAAGCCCTATACTCACTGGACCAATCTCAAGTTCGACAGTTTACGTCCTCTGGGAGGTTAATATTAATTACTTGGTTTTCTAACCGTGATAGCCATACAGCTGATTATCACAAATATAACGCCAAACACGATCGGGTACCCAGTACCTGGCTGAATGCCCTTTCGCTATTGAAGTTCTGACTTTTGAGCTTGAAATATCGAGCTGAGACAGCTCTAGCGGCAATATATACCCCGCAGCACATTCAAACAATGATTCAATTTTTTCGGTTCTACAATTATTAACAAGATTATTCAGCTCACCGGAAGTGGATAACCTCCAGCCAGGCCGGCTTAGAACAATTATATGGGCTAGCTTTGGAATTTCCAGCCACTGGTGCCAACGGGCAAACCCGTTAAATGCATCTGCGCCCATCACCAGAACAATCGGTTCGTCATCGCCAAATTGCTGCCTCATCTCTTTCAACGTATCAACAGTATAGGACGGCCCCTGCCTGGTGATCTCACGCTGATCAACAATTAACGCTGCATCGCCATCAGTCGCCATAGTTAACATCTCCACACGTTGCTCAGACGTTGCCCCCGGTTCACCGCGATGAACCGGTTTATAACAAGGAAGCAGGTGAACATCCGCGCCTGTCACTGCCTCAACAGTCTGACAGTCTGGATTATTCACAGATGTTTGACAGGAACCAATGAGTTCGCTTAATTCCAGGGCCATTCTCAAATGCCCATGGTGCACCGGATCATAAGTGCCGCCCATAATAATCTTCATGGCAGGCTCTTATAACCAGGAGAGCGCAGTATCAAGCGACTCATATAGATAGCTAACTCTTAGTGCGCTCACTGGCGAATATGACCATCACCGAACACGACATACTTTTGCGATGTCAGACCATCCAAACCAACAGGTCCACGAGCATGGATTTTATCAGTTGAGATACCTATCTCAGCACCTAAACCATACTCAAAACCATCAGCAAAACGAGTCGATGCATTGATCATCACTGAGCTGGAGTCAACCGCAGTAATAAACTGACGACCACGAGTGTAGTTCTCAGTAATAATCGAGTCAGTATGGTGAGAGCCATACTTATTGATATGAGAAATAGCTTCTTCCATACCGGAGACGATTTTGATAGACAAAACCGGGGCCAGGTATTCAGTCGACCAATCATCTTCTGTTGCTGAGTTGATATCAGTCAGAATTCGTCGCGTTGCATCACAACCTCTCAGTTCAACCCCTTCCTGCTGATATTTATCTGCCAGCATGGGTAAAACAGATTCAGCAACGGGCTCATCGACCAGCAAGGTCTCCATCGTATTGCAGGTGCCGTAACGATGAGTTTTTGCATTGAAGGCAATATTCAGAGCTTTTTCGCTATCGGCATCACGGTCAATAAACACATGGCAGATGCCGTCCAAGTGTTTAATTACCGCAACCTTGGCTTCTTTGCTCACTCTCTCAATCAAGCCCTTACCACCACGAGGTACGATAACATCAACATACTCGGGCATTGTAATCAGTTCACCGACAGCAGCTCTATCTGTTGTTTTGATAACCTGTACAGCGTCTTCGGGCAAACCGGCTGAGCTCAACCCCTGACTGATGCAGTCTGCCACAGCCTGATTAGAGTGTATCGCTTCAGACCCTCCCCGCAAAATGGTGGCGTTGCCAGATTTTAGGCACAGGCTGGCTGCTTCAACCGTCACGTTGGGGCGCGACTCATAAATAATGCCAATAACGCCAAGGGGTACGCGCATTTTGCCTACCTGAATACCCGATGGCATGTATTTCATATCATCAATAATACCCACAGGGTCTGCAAGGGAGGCTACCTGCTTAAGCCCTTCGATCATGGTATCGATACGTGCTGGCGTCAACTCCAGGCGATCAAGCATTGCCGGTTCCAAACCATTCGCCCGACCGTTTTCCAAATCAAGTTCATTTGCCGTTGCGAGTTTTTCCCGAGCATTATCCAGTGCTTCAGCCATTGCAAGCAGCGCACGATTTTTTGCGTCTGTGCTAGCCTGAGCAATTTGAGCTGATGCTATGCGGGCCTTTTCACCCACTTCCACCATGTATGCTTTTACATCCATCGCCTGTTTTCAACCTATAAAGCTGCTACATTAAACGGTATCGGATAAAAATTAAGGTCTTAGACGTGTTCTGAGAGCAACAATCATTTATACGATACGCCAAAAGAGGTTATTATAACCTTCTGAACCGATGACACCAACGTTGAATTAAGGAACGGCGCCTGCATCCTTAATTGTTAAAGGATAATAACAAAGATTAATATGCCTCAGACTGACTTAAGTTACACCATGCGCACCAATAACTACATCACGCGCACCAATGCCTACCTATGTGGAGCAGCGATCACCATACTGTTGGCGCTTACCGGGCTTTTTAGCGGGCAGATTGAAGGTGCATCTGCTGCCTTGGTTTTTTCTGTCTTGCTTACCATGAGCGGCCTTACTGAAAAACGTCGCTCGCAGGAAAAAGAGAGCCAGAAACTTCCAAGCGGCAACCCCTGGGTTCACCTTACAACGCTGTTTTTAGCGGTAGTCACTTTACTAAGCACCGTTCAAAGCGAATACTCTGCCAGCTCGTGGAGCTACATTTTTCCTATGCTGCTGTTCTTCTTTTACCCATTAAAGGCAGCCGCTATAGCCGTCTCGCTCTACAGCATATGCTTAATCATTCTGCTAACCCAAATGAGTGAGGGCACAGCCAAACAGGCGCTACTGTTCAATTACCTGCTATGCTTGGCGCTCACTGCCGGTTTTGTTTTTCTTCGCGAAATAAAAGATCGCCAGTTAAAACCTCTAAGACGCACAGATAACCTCACCCAAGCCTCTACCAAAGAACATCTGAATGATGATCTCACCAAAGAAATTCAACGTAGCGAAAGAGAAGGAACAGATCTGACAGTCATGGCGCTTGCCATAGATGATAAAGGTTTTGATCAGGTCGATGCTGCCGACCATGACGCACTGCTAAACAAGCTTGGGCATGTACTGCACGAAAACCTTCGCGCATTCGATAGTTATTATCGCTGGCAAGACCACGAGTTTCTGATCGTATTTCCGTATACCAATACGCAAGACGCAATGAAAACAGCTGAAAAACTGCGACTGAACATCAAAGATTCATTAAGCGATGCGAAAATGACCATTACTGTCAGCATCGGAACCGCGAGCCTAAATGTTGGGGACAGTGCGGCGTCAATGCTTGAAAAGTCACTCTCTGCCCTCCATCAGGCACAAAAAAGTGGGCATAATAGAGCCCGCTCCTACATAGACTCAGACATTGACATCATTGATAAAAAAAATAATCCAAATAAAATCGATAATTAGAAACCACAAGGCATATTAAGGATGAGCGACTTCCAGCTTAAAAACATTACTCGAGCCGTATCTTATGGCCTCACGGCTGTGTTTATGTTTTTTTTGGCAATTCAGAACTACCGTTATGGGTTCTATGAGCTCGTCTATACCGCTGCACTTCTGGTTCCCCTGTTTGGCTTTGGCATTGCGTACACATTTGCACAGCGATATTTTGAAATAAAAGACTACGCTCACCTCATTCTTCTTGGCCTAATGGTGGTTTTAGTCGCATCAAATATTGATGCACAGTCAACCGATGCGACACTCTGGATTTACCCTGTTGGTTTGTTAAGCTATCTGATTCTGCCATTTCGTGACTCCAATATATTTAATGGTGTCGTGCTAGCATCCGTCACCCTGCTCGTTGCATACCAGCAGAACATCTACAATGGCCTGCTGTTTTTTACCAGTTACCTTCTGGTTAGTAGTGTTGCCGGCATTTTTGCCTATCTTCACCATCACAAAAACCGCACACTTATTGAGTTATCGCTTCACGACCCGCTCACGGGTGCATACAATATGAAGCACTTGGACGACACACTCACAAAAGAGATCAGCCGCTCTGAGGTTACAGGAAACACGCTGTCACTCATTGCCGTAAGGGTTGATTACTTTGATCAGTTTACAGATGTTCATGGGAATAATGCGGCAAAGGAGCTAACCATAGAACTTTCCAAGCTGCTCGGGGGCATCATTCGCGCGGGTGATAGTCACTATTATTGTGAAGGCAGCCTGTTTTACCTGCTCCTTCCCAACACGCCACAGGAAGGCGTATTGATCATGGCCGAGCGTGTACGCAGAACGGTTGAAGAGACTCAGTGGCAAACCATCGGAACAATGACCATTAGCCTTGGGTGCACGACCTCAAACAATAGTTCCACGACCCCAAACAATAGTTCCACGACCCCAAACAACAGTTCCACGACCCCAAACAACAGCTCCACGACGGCAGAAAGTTTAAGAGAGCAAGCCCACGTCGCACTCAATGATGCGGAAACCAACGGACATAATCGAGTTAGCCACCACACTCAGTAATGGACATTACCAGTATTCAACCTCTGATTGATGCACTGCAGGCCCATCAAAACTGGGTCGCGTTTGCGATATTCATCATCTCATTCATCGAGTCTCTGGCTATCGCAGGGGTTATCGTACCCGGCGTCATGCTTCTTTTTATGGTTGCCGCTATCGCTGGGGGCAACGTTCTATCCATCGAGGCGTCCCTTTTCTGGGCATTTTTTGGCGCAGTATGCGGTGACGGACTGAGCTATTATTTAGGTCGTCATTTCAAGGATTCAATTGCCTCTGTATGGCCTGTTCGCAGCTACCCCAAACTCCTCAGTAATGGACAGGTTTTCTTCAAGAAGCATGGCGGGAAGAGCGTATTGATTGGCCGCTTTGTCGGCCCTATTCGTCCTGTACTGCCGTTGATTGCCGGCATGCTTAACATGTCACCCAAACGATTTTTTATATTTAATGTTATTTCTGCAATTGGCTGGGCGCCTGTTTATATATTGCCCGGCTATCTTGTAGGGGCATCCATATCGCTGGATATTCATCTCCCACCCCACTTTTACCCGGTGTTGCTGACCGCACTTGGAGTGCTTGCATTCACTTATCTGTTGTTTATCCGCCTTCAATGGGAGCTACAGGACAAAAGCCGCAGCTATGACTATTTGAAAAAGTGGGTAACCCGCTACAACATAACACACCAGTTTTGGAGAGCATTTTCCAGCAAACGAGCAGATGGAGGGGAGTTCCCACTGCCTTCGCTAGTCCTTGCAATATCAACTCTGGCACTGTTTGTTCTTCTAGCACTGGCCGTTACAAACACACAGTGGTTTGATGCTTTCAACCACCAGACATCTACTTTTTTTGCACTGCTTAGAAATCCCTTTTACGACCCGGTGGTAATTGGGATTACATTGCTTGGGGATCCAAAACTTCTCTATATTTCGTTTCCTATCTTCGTGTCATTGTTATTTTTCAGAGGCTACTATGCCGCCGCCATCCACATAACCTTGGCGGGTATTGCAACCTCTTTCGTGACTATCGGATTGAAGGACTATTTTGCTGTCCCCAGACCCGACTTGGTAGTTAGTGGGCCTTCTTCTTACGCATTTCCAAGCGGTCATACCAGCGGAGCCGTAGTTTTTCTCGGGCTCATTGCCGCGTTTATTGCTCAGGAAGTTCAGCAAAGAAAACGTTGGATGGTCTACAGTTTATTCAGCATCCCCATGTTAATGATAGGTATTAGCCGATTATATATAGGGGTACACTGGATGAGCGACGTTCTGGGGGGGATATTGCTGGGGTTATTTATCTGCGCGCTAACCCGGGTCAGTTATAGTCGCTTTGACAGACAACCGATCTCTATCGATTTTTTCACTATTTTAGCGGTGGCCGGATGGCTGATCTCAGCAATGCTATACGTTAGTATCAATCTACCTGAAGCACTTAGTAACTATCAACCTCTTAGTAACTAGCACCCCCTTAATAACTGGCAACCTCTTAATAACTGGCAACCTCTTAATAACTGGCAATCTCTTGATAACTGGCAATCTCTTGATAACTGGCAACCTCTTAATTACTAGCCATCTATCAATAATTAGCAACCGCTACAAACGAGTCTCTGATTAATCCGCTTATTGCTCCATCAGCGTTAACAAATACTCTATTTGCTTTAAGCGCTCAAACGGATCTGTCAGCTCAAGTAAAAACTGTTTCTCTTGTTTTGACAGTGGCAGTAGCTCAACTAATCGCCACCCAACTTGTCGACCATCAGCATAATCGATATCCATATTCAGCGCTTTAATAGCGGGGTGCCGTGTTAGCTGTTCCAGTAACGTAGCTAGCTCCAGATACTCATCCGGCAGGCTTAGATACTCTTCTTCCATCAAGTGTTCTATCCGGCCACTGTATAGACCATCCGTGCCTTGAGAGAAATGAGTTAAAAACACCTTGGATGTCCCTTCAACGGTAATACCAAGTAAGCCACTTTCGAGTTTTTGGAAATCAATCAATCGAACGTAGGTGCCAATATTATAAAAATCACACGACCCGCTAACTTCGTCCCCTTCTTTAATCAGCACCACGACAAACCCCCTATCGGTTTTCATACACTCAGATAGCATATCAAGGTATCGGGGCTCAAATAGCTGAAGGGGTATTCTACCCTTTGGGCACAACACTGACTTTAAAGGGAACAGGGGTGTTTTCATTAACTTGATCGTTTTTCCAGTTGCTCAATAAATCCGGCCGGAATGGCCGCACTCTTACGCACAGCATAGTCAAAAAACACAATCCCTGTTTTTGCCACGGCAATAGTTTCGCCACTTTTTACATTATTATGTACAGTACTGCCACTGCCTGCATCACAACTCACACCACTGCGATCATCTTCACTCTTTTCAGTTTTCGCAACCGTCACAGTGCGTATCACCTGGTATATAAACTGGCAACTTTTCCGGGAAATATCCTCTACCGCAATATCAAATTTGAGATTGTCACCATAAAAAGCTTCATTTCGATAGCTAATGGCCAAATCCGCTACCAGCGTGCCAACACCTTCAATATCTAGCTCGTCATAACCCAACGAACGAAAAAATTGAATACGGGCTTCGTGGAGCATAGTGACCATACTGTCATGTCCGAGGTGACTACCTTGATTTACATCTCCTATTCGCACTGGCAACTCAGTACTAAAGTGGGTGAATTCCGGGAAACTGATCTCAACTCGTGACATATTTTCATCCTGTTTATAATACTTCAAACCACTCAATACTATATTTTTCAAGCGCTTTAGTCTTTCGAAAACACTAAACCTTCCAAAAATCCTACGCGTCCCAAAATACCAAGCCTTCCAAAACAGCGAAAGAATATTCTGCTACCATTATAAAAACAAACCTCTTATATGACCCTAGTTAATTAATGAACAATCAGTCTTTTCCAAGAGTTATTGGCTTAGCGGGTGTAGATCGCAACGAAACATCAGCCGCCCTAAAATATGCAGGGCACCTTGAGTGGCCCATGGTACTAATGGCGATTTGGATCGTTATCGAATGGTATCTTCAGGCTAAAGGCGCGGTTCCCCCCAATTTTGTTCTCATAACCGACTGGATTATCTGGGGCTTTTTCTTATTTGAAACCGTGTTGCTTACGACCCTTGTGCGAAACAAGTCTTACTACCTGATCGGCAACTGGGTCAACCTGGTCATCATTATCCTGGGGTTTCCTGTTCTGTGGGAGGAGTTCCCCGCTGCTGGCGTGCTTAGGTCGCTTCGCCTCATCGTCATGGCTGGTATTCTTATCCATATTTCCAGTACGGCCCGTCGAATCCTGGCAAGGAACCATCTTGGTACAACGCTGATGATTGGCTTTGTCATCACCGTCATGGCGGGGTTTCTCATTGCAGGACTAGACCCGGCAATCGACACTCCCTGGGACGGTATATGGTGGGCATGGGTCACGGTGACCACTGTAGGTTACGGGGATGTCGTTCCGGTCAGTACCGAAGGCCGATTATTCGCCTCATTCCTGATATTGATGGGAATCGGTATATTTTCTATGCTGACCGCGAGCTTTTCCGCGTTTTTTGTTTCTCGCGACGAAAAAATGGTTATTCAGAGAGAGCAACAGATTCTCGCAAAGCTTGAGCTTATCGAGATGAGACTGCATAAAATAGAAAAAGAGGTCAGCCATGTTGCAAAAGCGCAACAGGAAACCAGCGGCAAATAACCCTTAGTCTACCCTGAAGTCATCCCCCAGCACATGCTGAATCTCTTCAATTTTGTGCCGCGCTTCAACCATCACCTTTAAGCTTCTCTCTGGAGTAAGCCCCCCACTTGCCAGTTTCCGAAACGCTGGCACCTGGCTGAAAGGAGGGAGATCATTGCGCTTAGGGCAACCAATTAATGCATGCATCTGTGCGACAATAATGATGTCTGCGTAGCCCGGCTCATCGCTCCCGGAATCATACGTCCACTCTTCTGCTTTCGAAACAACTTCGATCAGGTCGTTAGGAAACCCCCAATGCTCAAGAATCGTGCACCCGATTTCGCCCCTTAACTCATCAACAGCATCTTTCAGCGCCGTTTCATCTGCGTACAGTTCGGGAAAATTCTCCGCATAAGAGATGACCGGTATAGCGCCAATATCATGTATCAAACCAGCGAGCATTGCATGGTCTTTGTTTAAACCCGGCGTCAGCTCAGCCAACACATAGGCAACCGATGCTACCTCTCTCGAGTGCTGCCACAATGCAGTCATTGCTTGCTTAAGCTCGGCCTTTTTACTTCTAAATAACTCCCTCATTGAAAAGACGGTTACCAGCTGCTGTGTTGTTTGCACCCCTAAGCGAACCACCGCATCCCGGCACGACGACACATCATTGAAACCTCGGTAAAGCGGACTGTTACATGACTTTATAAGCTTCACCGCCATCGCCGGATCAGCATTAACAACCCTGGCAATATCATCGGCAGATGTTTCATCCTTATCTGCTATCTGCCTTATTCGGTAAGCAACATCGGGCAAGCTGGGCAGCGTGAAGTTGTTTGACTTTAAGTCGTGGTAAAAACTCATCAGCACTTTATAAGTGCCCTCGTCCTCTTCAGAGCTTTCATCGGAAACCGAAAAGTCATCCCCGGCCTCATAACTATTTACTGGAGCCTCTTTAAGCAAAATATTGAGGACATCCTGCTCAATCACCAAAAAATCAACATCAGTAACCGCCTTAACGGTATATTGACGAGGCTGAAGGTGAGCGATAGCGGCATCTGCTTTATCTGACCCCGCCTCAATCGTTCTTGTTCTTCCATCTGGCGCTTCCAGTTCTATCGTCCCGCTCAACAAAAAGTAATCATGATGATCCAGGCTTCCTCGCTCCAATATAACTTTTTTCTTTTTAAACGATGAAAAGTGGGCTTTATGCGCGAGCAGTATCCTCTGGTTTTCAGATAACCGATCAAGAGGACGAAACTTTTTTAAAGCATCAGCATTGAGTTTGATCGAAGCGTGCATTAAATGAACCTATTCCTTAGATATTGGTATGCCTAATCCTGAAATCAGGGAAACATGTCTCAGCCATATGGATGTATTAACCACATCTAGCAACGAACGTCGTCATGCTATCGGCTCAGTCGTGCCATTAACTTTAGTCAGAGTAACAAAGGGTTACGCAGAAGTATTGCCGTTTTCTGACGTAAAAGGGATTATCCAAAAGTTTAACAGGTATTCCATTGATTGCATCAAAGTATTCACATTGCTGTGGCAATAGAGAGTTAAATCCGCCGAATATCTCTGGTATGCTTGCTAGATATAAATATTCACTGAGATCTTTGCTCGGCGTTACGAGCGCAGCATAGACAAGGCAAAAAATGACGAAAGAGCGCAACTTATAGGTAATAAGTCCCGGTCGACCCAGGAGAGCGCACAATTTTGAGCCATTTTTTAACGCTGTATTTGTAAGCGCAGTAGCCGTGCAGAAATCTCAAACTATTTTATCGACCGTTTTACTGGAAGTGTCTAATGCCAATATATCGCTCAAAAACCTCTACCGCAGGCCGAAACATGGCTGGCGCACGCGCTTTATGGCGTGCCACAGGAATGAAAGATGATGACTTCAAAAAGCCAATCATTGCTGTCGCCAATTCGTTCACTCAATTTGTTCCCGGACACGTTCACCTAAAAGACCTTGGACAACTGGTGTGCAAAGAGATTGAAAAAGCCGGTGGTGTCGCAAAAGAGTTCGACACTATTGCGATAGATGACGGTATAGCAATGGGCCATGACGGCATGCTTTACAGCTTGCCGTCGCGAGACCTGATCGCTGATTCAGTCGAATACATGGTCAACGGGCACTGCGCCGATGCACTGGTTTGCATCTCGAACTGCGATAAGATCACACCGGGAATGGTCAACGCAGCGCTGCGGTTGAATATTCCTACCATCTTTGTATCTGGCGGCCCAATGGAAGCGGGTAAAACCAAACTATCTGAACACAAGCTCGACTTGGTTGATGCGATGGTTATTGCCGCTGACCCTGATGCCGATGATAAGACGGTTGAAGAGTATGAGCGAAGTGCCTGCCCGACCTGCGGCTCATGCTCCGGTATGTTTACTGCAAACTCAATGAACTGCTTAACCGAAGCCATCGGCCTTTCGTTGCCTGGCAATGGAACGGTGCTCGCCACACACGCTGACAGAGAACAGCTATTTCTGGATGCTGCCCGTCATATTGTCGATATCACACGCCGTTATTATGAAGAGGATGATGAGTCTGTATTACCCCGCTCCATCGCCAGTTTTAAGGCATTCGAAAACGCAATAACCCTTGATATCGCAATGGGTGGCTCAACCAATACCATTCTTCACCTGTTGGCCGCAGCTCAGGAAGCGGAAGTTGACTTCACGCTTAAACATATCAACGAGCTATCTCAGAAGATCCCTCAATTGTGCAAAGTTGCACCTAACTCTCCAGATTACCATATGGAAGACGTTCATCGCGCAGGCGGGATAATGGGCATTCTTGGTGAGCTTGATCGTGCCGGCCTTCTCCATTCAGATTTACCAACAGTGCACTCCAAAACCATGGCCGAGGCGCTTAACAAGTGGGATATTATGCGCAACAATGACCCTGCCATTGCTGAATTTTATAAAGCAGGCCCGGCTGGTATACCCACTCAAACGGCGTTTAGTCAAAGCACTCGCTGGCCAAGCCTTGATGGCGACCGGGAGACCGGATGTATTCGTTCCAAAGAGAACGCCTACTCTCAGGAAGGCGGGCTTGCCGTTCTCTACGGAAATATTGCCGAAGATGGCTGCGTTGTCAAAACCGCCGGTGTTGATGAGTCAATCCTGCTATTTAACGGCAAGGCACGGATATTTGAGAGCCAGGATGCGGCGGTTGAAGGCATACTCAATGATCAGGTACAGGAAGGCGATGTTGTCATCATACGCTACGAAGGCCCTAAAGGCGGCCCTGGTATGCAGGAAATGCTTTATCCAACAAGTTATCTGAAGTCAAAAGGCTTGGGTAAGGCTTGCGCATTGCTAACAGACGGGCGCTTTTCTGGTGGCACCTCAGGTTTATCCATTGGCCATGCATCACCTGAGGCTGCATCTGGTGGTGCAATAGCATTGATTGAAGAAGGGGATGGCATCACAATCGACATTCCTAATCGTACAATCAATGTGAATATTAGTGATGAGGAGTTGGCCGCCCGACGCACCGCGATGGATGCCAAAGGCAAAGATGGCTGGAAACCCGCCCAACCAAGAAAGCGTAAAGTATCAGCCGCGCTAAAAGCATACGCCATGCTGGCCACCAGTGCTGATAAAGGCGCTGTTAGAAATCTGGATATGCTGGATTAACCTCCAGCCTGCCTGATAGTCGTGATGAAGTAAAACGCAATCAACGATGCCTTTAGAGACCAGTATCCGCTATAAGGCTACTAGGTATTCTATAGATAACACCCTTGATTTCGGTCGTACCTCCCTTCATCACGGCTACAAACATAGGTTAACACCCTACTTTCTTATCACCCTACTTTCGATCATAAACAATAAAGCTATAATCGTAAGGGTTTGGGTCCTCGGCCATAAAGTCCTCTCTGGCGGACTCTTCCCACTGATCCCAGTCCACATCGGTAAACCAGGCATCGCCATCAACTTCAGCATGCACTTTGGTCAGATAAATTCTATCGGCCAGGCTCAATGCCGTTTGGTAAATTTGATCCCCCCCAATAATCATTACTTCATCAACACCATCAATCAGTGCCGTTGCCTCTGCTTTAGAAAACGCATCTTCAATCGTATGCACCACGGTAACACCTGGGTGACTCCAGTCAGCATTACGCGTAATAACAATATTCAATCTACCCGGCAGAGGCTTACCAATCGATTCAAAGGTTTTACGCCCCATAATAACGGGCTTTCCCATAGTAACGGATTTGAAATATTTAAGATCATTCGGCAAATACCAAGGTAGCTTATTGTTTCTGCCAATGACCCGGTTTTCAGCCATCGCAACGATAATCGATTTTTTCATTGTAGTGAGTAAGCCCCTATAGATTTGTGGCAGGTGATGTTTTCATAACTATTAATTTATATTCGTATTTTACCTTACCAGACGGGGCAATAAACCTCGCACATCAGAAATTTATGTCTATTCTTAAACTAATTCCTTACATAGACAAAAAGTACAAACGGGGCTAAGTGGGCCAACCATCTTTGCCCCCGCGGACGTCTAGTATAGTTTGAAAATTAGTTAGGCTCAGGAGCCAGGTCACATGAAAATCAACATGCCGGTCACCGATAACGAGGTTAATTTCGATGAAGGTGACACCCTTGTATCAACGACTGACCTTAAAGGTACTATCACCTACGTTAATCAGGAGTTTATTGATGTCAGTGGTTTCTCCGAGGCAGAGCTGATAGGCCACAACCATAACATAGTCCGTCATCCAGATATCCCACCTGCTGCATTTGAAGACTTATGGGGCACGCTTAAAGAGGGAAAGCCCTGGGTTCAGGTACTGAAAAACCGCTGTAAGAATGGCGATTTTTATTGGGTAAAAGCCAATGTAACGCCGGTTTGGAAAGACGGTAATATTGTTGAGTACATGTCTGTTCGCTCGAAGCCGACCCGAGAAGAAATTAAAGCGGCAGAAATAGCTCTCCAAAAAATTAAAGATGGAAAGCTCGGTCTAAAGAATGGCAACCCGGTCAAGACCGGAATCGCATCGGTTTTGGCTAAATTTGGCAATATTAAATTGGCTCACCAGTTCATCGTACTGGGAGTCATTTTCGCTTTTTTAGTAGCGGTTATCGTCGCAAAACTGAGCATTCAAAAGGAAAACGTAGACTTTTCATCAAAAGAGCTGTTAGGTGTGGAGTACGTAAAGCCTTTACGATCACTGCTTGAGCTAGCACCACAACATAGAGGCATGACCAACGCCTATCTCAAGGGCAATACCGGTTTTGAAAGCCAAATAAAACAGCGACGAAAAGATATCGATGAGGCGTTTTCACAAGCATTTCAGGTTGATAGCCAGCTCGGTGAGTCACTCAACACAACGCAGCACCTGAATGCTCTCTTCGAAGAGTGGAAGTCCATTAAGTCATTGGCTTTTTCACTCACACCTGGACAGAGCTTTGCCCGCCATACTGAGTTTATTGATGATATTCTGCAACTGATTATCTATGTGGGCGACACATCAAATCTGGTCCTGGATCCCGACCTGGACAGCTCTTATAACATGGAGCTCATCATCAACCATATACCTCAATTAGTTGAGTTTATGGGGCAAGCCAGAGGGTTAGGAGCAGGCATCATTGCAGAAGGCGGCGTGCCTAGTGCGGCCCAGCAGCAACGAATAGATGAGCTTACGATAGCATTAAATATCACATTCAAAGCTGTAACAAAGTCCTACAAAAGTGCCGCTACAGCAAGCCAGGAGGTCGCCAGCGCCCTTGGAACCCAGGAAGGCGAAGCAGAGGCAGCCATCACTGAATTTATTACTGCCATCACTGCGGTTCGTGATGGCCGTTTCAGGGGCGACTCGCAGGCATTATTTCAAGCAGGCACCCGAGCGATAGGCGAATCGTTCGCACTCTATGACCAATCGGCCAACTTATTGGAAGCACTACTGGAAAGACGTGTAGATAGTCTTTCGTTCACATTCTACCTGCTTTCAACACTTACGGCTTTGTCAGTGCTTCTAGTCACGCTAATTGGCATTACAGTGAGCCGAAAAACGCTCAACACCATCAAAGACAGCTTAACCAACCTGGCTGCAATCCGTAATGGAGACTATAGCCAGACACTTGAGATGAACGGCAACAACGAGCTGTCTTCGCTCACCCGTTCCATTACCACCATGCGGATTAAGAATGGCTTTGATGTTGAAGACAGTGCCAAGCGAGCAGCTGCCGCGACCCGCGTGCGTCAGGCGCTGGATGTATGTAATACCAACGTGATGATGGCTGATTCTAACCTGAATATTATCTATATGAACAACGCGGTTAAGCGCATGTTCAAAGACGCAGAAAAAGACCTTCAGAAAGACCTAAGCGAATTTGACGCCGAGAAATTAATGGGTGCCAATGTCGATATATTCCATAAAAACCCGACACATCAACGGCAAATGATGGCGGCACTCACAGACCCGTATGAAACAACGATTAAAATCGGTGGGCGGACTTTCACTCTGGTTACAACGCCTGTGTTTGGTGACAATGGCAACAGACTCGGAACGGTTGTTGAGTGGGAAGACCGAACCAATGAGGTGGCGATCGAAAAAGAGATTGATGCGATTGTTGAGTCAGCATCCCAAGGCGATCTATCTAAACGCATTTCACTTGATGACAAAGAAGGGTTCTTCAAAAAACTCAGTGTTGGGCTCAACGAACTACTTGAAAGCTCTTCATCCTTTGTTTCAGATATTGGCCAACTATTCGCGCAGTTAGCCGAGGGCGACCTGACAAAATCCATCGAACAAGAGTACGATGGCGACTTTCAGCGCATCAAGGAGGATGCCAATAGCACAATCAGTAAACTGACTGAGATCATTACACAAATCAGAGAGGCTGCAAATACGGTACATACTGCCGCAGATGAAATAGCCCAAGGCAATACTGACCTCAGCCAGCGAACAGAAGAACAGGCCAGTTCGTTGGAAGAAACAGCCTCCAGCATGGAAGAGATCACCGCTACGGTTAAACAAAGTTCTGATAATGCAGGTGAAGCCAACCAACTTGCTACCGATGCAAAAAACAAAGCCGAGCACGGTGGTGCAATCGTTCAAGAAGCCGTTGAAGCCATGAAGGAGATACTCACGTCGAGCAATCGCATTAATGATATTATCGGCGTTATCGATGAAATTGCATTTCAAACTAACCTGCTCGCCTTGAACGCAGCCGTAGAAGCAGCAAGAGCCGGAGAGCAAGGCAGAGGGTTTGCAGTGGTGGCAGGTGAAGTTCGCAACCTGTCAAAACGCTCAGCTGATGCCGCGAAAGAGATTAAAAACCTCATTCGAGACAGTGTTGTTAAAGTAGAAACAGGCTCAAATCTGGTTAATGAATCGGGTGACACGCTGGGGGCAATAGTTAACGCCGTAGACCGTGTTGCCAGCATGATCAACGAAGTAAACAATGCTGCGGCAGAACAAACCTCTGGCATCGAGCAGATTAACCAAGCCGTTGCCCAAATGGATGAAATGACGCAACAGAACGCAGCATTAGTGGAAGAAGCCTCTGCAGCCAGCGAGGCAATGTCTGAACAGGCGTCGGGAATGAACAGGTTAATTGGTTTCTTTAAAGTGGGCGGGTACATATCAGCAGAGCCCATTGAGAACACATCACAGCCCGAAGCGATAAAGTCCTACCAACCACGGTCTTACGAGAGTAAAACAACCGGTAACGGAAACGCAGCATCATTTTCAAATGATGATGACTGGGAAGATTTTTAACAGGGATATCAGTAGAAATCTGTAAAAAGGGAGCCGCATTACGCAGCTCCCTTTTTTATTATAATTTTAAACGACGGTTTGCAATACGACACCGCAAATACTACACCGCAATCGGTGCTCTGATTAAAGAGTCTGGGTCATAACCTTCAAATTCAAAGTCCTCGAACTCATAGTCAAATATCGTATCGGGCTTACGTTTAATCACTAGTTTGGGAAGCGATCGTGGCGTTCTTTTGAGCTGTTTAAACACAATATCATCATTCAGGTGGTTCTGATAAAGGTGACAGTCGCCAAAGGTATGAATAAACTCACCAACATCCAGCCCGCACTGGTCTGCAATCATATGGGTCAACAACGCATAACTGGCGATGTTAAAGGGCACTCCCAGAAATAGATCTGCACTACGCTGATATAGTTGACAGGATAACTTTCCGTCCAACACATAAAACTGAAACAAGCAGTGACAAGGGGCCAGCGCCATTCGCCCCTGTTCGACATTCGCCTGAGGCCCTATAGACTCATCGGGCAGCTCTGCCGGATTCCAGGCAGAAACAATAAGGCGCCTGGAGTCGGGTTTTGTTTTTATCTGCTCAATAACCTCTGAGATCTGATCAACCGTTTCACCATTTGGCCCTAGCCAACTGCGCCACTGTTTGCCATAAATCGGCCCCAGGTCACCCGTATCCGTTGCCCAGGCATCCCAGATAGAAACACCGCGTTCTTTAAGCCAGGTATTGTCAGTTGACCCCTTTAGAAACCAAAGCAGTTCATAAATAACACTTTTTAAGTGAATTTTTTTAGTCGTGACCAGCGGAAAACCTTTGGATAGGTCAAAGCGAATTTGTCGACCAAACACAGAGCGGGTGCCCACGCCTGTTCTATCGCCTTTGTCAGTTCCGCTATCAACTACATCTTGCATTAAGTCCAAATACGCTTTCATCTAACACTACCTATAATTTACGTCATCATTCTTAAACTTTTTCTGGCGAGGATGTGCCAGCAACACTGTTCATACGATAAGCCCAAATCATCATCCCGATACCAATAATCACCATCGGTAACGACAATAGTTGTCCCATCGTCAACCAATCCCAGGCAATATAACCAAGATGCTCGTCGGGCTGGCGGAAAAATTCAACAACAATGCGAAACGCCCCATAGCAAAGTAAAAATAGACCTGAGATAGCCATTTTGGGCCGCTGCCTGGAAGAAAACCACCACAACACAGCAAATAGCGCCACACCCTCTAACGCAAACTGGTATAGCTGTGACGGGTGCCTAAGCAGTTGTTCAGGGTCACGGGGAAAAATCATCGCCCAGGCGACATCTGTTTGTCTTCCCCACAACTCGCCACCAATAAAGTTGCCCAGTCGCCCCATTCCTAACCCTACCGGCACCAACGGTGCGACAAAGTCAGATATCTCAAAAAACGTGCGGCCCAGCTGACGCCCAAACCAAAACATCGCCAGAATGACCCCAATTAGCCCACCATGGAATGACATCCCTCCTTCCCATACCATGAAGAGCCACAACGGATCATCCAGAAAGCGATCGAAGTTATAGAAAAAGACATAACCAAACCGCCCCCCCAGCACGACACCCATCGCGCAATAGAAGATAAGGTCGCCCATCTGCTCCGGTTTTATTGGTGACCATGGTTTTGTCGCACGTTTCTTACCTAAGAACCATGCCGTAGCAAACCCTATTAGATACATCAGCCCATACCAATGAACCTTAAGAGGCCCGATTGAAACCGCCACGGGATCTATTTGAGGGTATTTCAACATTTAGTTATTCCTTTACGCCGCTTTTTATGCCGCTTTGAAGTTGCCATGTACACATCTTGCCACCTTAGCAGAAACCGTTAGGCTAACAGAAACCGAAGCCCAACAAAGACAAGTAACAAAGCAAAAATACGTTTAAGTTTCTCAGCCGATAATTTATGCGCTAGCTTAGCGCCTACCCGAGCGAAGTACACGCTGGTCATCACAATGCCGATGAAAGCAGGTAGGTAAATAAACCCGGCACTCCACTCCGGCAAGGCGGGCTCCCCCCAGCCTTTGTAGATATTTGTCACTGCCGCAGATACCGCTATGGGTAGCCCGCAGGCGGCTGAAGTACCCACCGCCTGCTGCATGCGAACATTGCACCAGGTTAAAAAAGGAACCGACAATGAGCCACCACCAATACCAAATATAGCCGAAGCCCAGCCAATCCCTGCACCTACGCCCATCAGCCCTTTGTTGCCTGGCACCTCACGGGCTGGTTTGGGTTTCAATCCAAAGCCCATTTGAGCGGCCATTACAATAGCAAACACACCGATGACCTTTTGCAGCACCGGGCCACTCAACTCTGCTGCCGTATAGACCCCGAGCGCAGCGCCTAAGACAATGCCTACGGTCATTGGTTTAAATAATTCCCAGCGAACGCCCCCTTTTTCATGGTGCGTTTTAACTGAACTCAAGGAGGTGAAGACTATCGTCGCCAGTGATGTGCCAACCGCCATATGCGTTAATACGTCAGGTGAAATACCCTGATACGCAAAACTAAATACCAAAACGGGAACAATAATCAGCCCGCCACCAATGCCAAATAAACCCGCCAGTAGCCCGGCAATTGCCCCTAACACCAAATACAGCAGAACAACCATTTATCCAATAAACCCTTATATTCGTTCAGCGCTAGAGCCAAAGCCGAGAGGAAAAAGTAGACCAAACCCTATCATCTACCGCTCATGTTTTTTTGAGAGTGGTATGATACACAAGAAGCGGCCATAGTGGTAAAACATGGTCTTAAGATTTTTCATTTTTGAGTCAACTTAATGTGCCTTATTTTATTCGCCTGGAACCCAGGCGCCGAAGAGCAGCTGATCGTTGCCGCCAATAGAGATGAGTTTTACAAACGCCCCAGCCAAAATGCTCATTTCTGGCAAGATAACGAGCAACTACTGGCGGGCAGAGATTTACAACAACATGGTACATGGCTGGGCGTTACTCGCGGAGGCAAGTTCGCCGCAGTCACTAACTTTAGAAGGCCCGATAAAAAGCAGTACCCTCTATCCAGAGGCGCTCTGACAGCGCAGTACCTGATAGGTGAGCAAAAACCGGCAGATTATCTGCAAGAACTTCAACAAAATCATGACCAATACGCAGGCTTCAACCTTTTAGTCGGTGACAGCTCGTCGCTCTATTATTACTCGAACAGAAGCAACCAGCCACCTTGTGAGTTATCTTCTGGGGTCTATGGTCTCAGCAACCATTTACTGAATACTCCTTGGCCAAAGGTAACAACGGGAGTAGACAGTTTTAGTAAAATAGTAAACCTCGACTATGACTCACCTTCAGCAAAAGAGGAGGCACTCTTGACACTTCTCCAAAACGACCAGCAAGCAGAAGAGTCCTTGTTGCCTGAGACGGGGGTTGGCAAAATGATTGAGAAACTACTGTCCCCTTTGTTTATAAAAAGCCCCGGGTATGGCACTCGAACAAGTACCATTCTAAGAGTGCAAGGCAATGGCGGCATCAGCTTTGTGGAACAAAACTATTCAGAAGGTGGCACGCCAGCAGAGAGGTCAAGGTTCGCGCTATAAGGCATTACACCCATTATTTTTGCCTCGATTCGCGTCTTTCTTTCAGCTGCTGAGTCTGTCGTTTAATAACATGTTGCACCAGCACTTCCTGCTCATTGCTGGTAATGTCAACAAAGTCTGCTCTAACGATATAGCAGTCATCCCCAATTGGCTCTTCCATCGAGTCACTACTAATGACAACAGCAACCAGCTTAAGACAAACATTAGAAGGGAACAGCGTCAAATCCAGTAATAGTCTATCGTTGGGCCGTAACTGCTCAGGAGCCGGGAATGCAATTCCGCAGGCACTGATACTAACCTGCTGAGAGCGTTTCTGCTGCTGACTGTCAGGTTCTGAGAGTGACTCATCCAGCGATAAAACCAGGTTTATTTTTCTATTGAATAGCTCCATCAACTCATGCACTTGAGGTTGGGCTGAGCGCAGTGTTTCAAGTGAGGCCGATATTTGGTTTTCCAGCTGCGCAATCAATGCAGCAGGCGAATTAATACCCACACCTGTTGCTGCAGCCTCGTCTTCAGGTAACAGCCGATAGCTAATGGCAACCTGATCGACAATTCTAAAGTAACGCCTTCGCTCTTGATTATTATTGTGCATATCTATTATTGCCTTGCGCTTCCCTTGTCATCATTACTATAAAAAGCCAGTTTCACCATCTATAGACACTCAGCACACGCTAGAAAATCTCATCTGGATTTAGCTCTTCAAACCCATCAAAGTCATCGCCTTTAAAGCTATCCGGGTCTACTTCACGCGCTTTGCGTATATTTTCCTTAAGCTCTGGATCGACCGGCTCTTGAAGAATAATCTCAACGCGCCTGTTTTTAGCCCTGCCCTCTGGCGTATCGTTGGGTACTAATGGTTTGGTATCAGCCATCCCGGTAACAGTGAAACGGCTCTGATCTAACGTGCCATCATCAAACAAGCCATGAGACACCTCAAGCGCTCTCGCAACCGAAAGATCCCAGTTTGAAGGAAACTGAGCGGTATTAATAGGAATATTGTCCGTGTGCCCTTCCACTGCGATATTGCCCTCTATATCAGCAAGCAGCTCTATCAGCTTGTCGAGCACCGGAAAAAAGTCTGTTTGCAGTCTTGCTGAGCCTGACGAAAAGGAGCCTTTTTCCTGAACCCTGATGACAATCTTTCGCCCCCGGGTCTCAATCTCAACCATGTTGCTGCGAATTTCGCTCTCAAGCTTGGCAGCCATGTCCATAGCATTACTTTCAGTCTGCTCAACCAGCTCTTGCAGCTTTTGAATCACCACTTCATTAAGTGCCTGCTGCTCACCGACCTGCTCAGAGCACTGATCTTCGACGGCCTTGCTAATCTGGGCTTCGCATAACACCTCAAGGGTTGACTGATCAGGGTCGGTCGTATGCTGCATCACCACTTGCAGGGGGGAAGGGTCAGGACGACCGGGAGAAAACTCCTGAGCAATAATACTCGTGCCCTTTGGAATATCATTGGCTTTAATCTGATTCTGTACCCCAAAAGCCTCTCTCATTGATCCAGCCAAGCGCTTAAACTTCAGCGCATCCATCTCGGAAAAAGAGAGCAACAATACGAAAAAGCACATCAACAGCGACATCAAATCCGCAAATGTCGCTAACCAAGCAGGAAGGCCGACAGGGCATTCGGGACAATCCTGTTCTTCTTCATCACTCATTCAAAAAATCACTCACAACACATTTATTACAGCTGAGCTAAAGCAGCAAATTTCACCGTTCACAGAGAGCACGTTATTAGCCATCTGCTTCGGCAGATGCTCGTTTACCTTCCGGCAAGTAAGTTCTTAACATTTGCTCAATTACACGAGGGTTCTGGCCAGCCTGAATCGCCAATAACGCATCTATAATCATCGACTTTAGCAGCTGCTCTTCCGCCATTCTGATTTTCAATTTATCGGCGATAGGCAAGGCAATCATGTTGCCGACCATCGCACCATAAAGCGTTGTTAGCAGGGCAACAGCCATGGAAGGCCCTATTGATTTTGGGTCATCCATATTTGATAACATTGCAACCAGCCCGACCAACGTACCGATCATTCCCATTGCAGGCGCAACATCGCCTATCGACATAAACACACTGTTGCCTAAACTATGGCGCTCCACCGCAAGATTTTTATCTTTAGTCAGCAGAGATTTAACGACATCACCATCATGCCCATCTACCAACAGTTGAATCCCTTTTGCCAAAAAATCATTATTGATTTCCTTTCCCTCAAGGGACAAAAGACCTCCTTTACGCGCTGCATCAGCCATTTCCACAATCTGTTCAATCAGCTCTTCAGGCTTATCCATCTTGAACATGAATGCTTTCGCAGCCACTTTGCCTGCCCCCAGAAATTGCCCTAATGTAAACTTCATTAATGCAACAAAGATGGTTCCGATTATTACAATCAGAAACGATGGCACATCGAGAAACATCCCAACGCCGCCGCCCAACACCATCGCCATAATGACGATAGCAAAACCACCAATTAAGCCTAAGAGGCTTGCTAAATCCACCCGCTACTCCTCATCTTGCCTTTACCAACAATACGTCATCAATCAATACATACATAACCAATCAATCAATACACAAGGTCGAAAAAACTCTCACCCATGCCAACCGGATATAATGAAGCCACACGTCATATCCGCTATTACACTTATATGTACAAGAATAAAGAAAAATGATTTCGATTATTGTTGGTCTGGTATAATGTTATGCACTTTATTATTGTAGCTATAATTTTTCAAAAATCATGAATAATTTTAATAATCTATGGTAACTTTGATATTCATGATGGTAGCGCCTAAACAACAACTTACCGACTTCAAGCAGGTCTGAAAGACAATGCCCAAGACAAAAAACATTGCGGCTGAGAGTGAAGCCCCCGTAGATTTCGAGCAGTCACTGAGAAAACTTGAGGAGATTGTTCGAAAAATGGAGCAAGGCGAACTGACGCTCGAAAGCTCTTTAGAAGCATTTGAAGAAGGGGTGAAACTGACCCGAAACTGTCAAACTGCACTGCAAAATGCAGAACAGAAAGTTAATATTCTGATGAAAAACTCCGATGGGGAGCTTTCAACCACTGGGTTCACCCCAGACAAAGACTAATTCACAGACGTCAAACAGCACGCAGCTTTTTATTAGGCCTACCGGATAAATGAATAACAACGACATTAGCAGCTACTTCACCCAAAGCCAGGAATTAATCGATAACACACTAACTGGCTGGCTTCCCTCAAGCACGATAGAACCTCGGAAACTACACTCGGCTATCAGATATAGCGCACTGTCTGGAGGCAAAAGAATAAGGCCTGTTCTAGTATTTGCGACCGCCGAAGCGTTTGGAATAGACAAAAGTGACGCACTCGCAGCAGCCAGCGCAGTAGAACTTATTCATGCCTACTCCCTTATTCATGATGACCTGCCAGCCATGGATGATGATGATCTACGCCGAGGCTTACCGACCTGTCATATTAAATATGATGAAGCCACGGCTATTTTAGCGGGTGACGCGTTGCAGGCAATGGCCTTCGAGATACTCTGTACCAGAGGTAAGCACTCGCCTCAATCAAGAGTCGAAATGCTGAAAACACTGAGCACAGCCAGTGGCAGCCTGGGAATGGTAGGCGGGCAGGCGATTGACTTGGACTCTGTTGGCCAGCAACTCAGCCTCGACTCATTGGAAAACATGCATAACCATAAAACCGGCGCACTCATTGAAGCCAGCATTATTTTAGGCGCGCAAAGCGCTGAAATATCCGATGCAAGCACGCTACAGCAACTGCGGCTTTACGCACAGAGCATAGGCCTCGCATTTCAGGTTCAAGACGATATTCTGGATATCACCAGCAATACCGAAACCCTGGGCAAAACACAAGGCGCAGACGAAGCCAGGAACAAGCCAACTTACCCCGCCCTGCTAGGGTTAGACGGTGCCAGAGAAAAAGCACAGGCACTTCATCTATCGGCGCTATCAGCGCTCGACAATCTCACCAATATTGACACCTCAAGACTGGCACAAATTAGTGAGTTTATTATTAGCAGAAGCCGCTAATAACTGAATATTGAAACCAAGCCGCCTTTTAAACAGTGACACTAACATCAGCAAATGAGCAAAATTCAGCAGAACTTCAGTGCTAAAAAAGTACATGCCTCTGTGTCAATTTGCTGAATATCCGAGTTATAATGCCTCTTTGTTGTCTCAACGGATTAACATCGCCGGATGCTTCATTCTCACATTTTTCAAGAAATACCAACTCACAGACCAAACACGCCTCTACTGGATAAGCTGGACACTCCGGCCCAATTGCGTTTGCTGAGCGAAGACCAACTCCCGCAGCTTGCACACGAGCTACGTGCATTCTTGTTATATAGCGTTGGGCAGTCCGGCGGGCACTTTGGTGCAGGTTTAGGTGTTGTAGAGCTGACTATTGCTCTGCACTTCGTCTTCAACACGCCTGAAGACCGGCTGGTGTGGGATGTTGGTCATCAGGCCTATCCACACAAAATTCTTACTGGCCGTCGCGATCAGATGACCAGAATCAGACATAAAGACGGCCTGGCTGCATTCCCTCGTCGCTCGGAAAGCGAGTTTGATACATTTGGCGTGGGGCACTCAAGCACATCTATCAGTGCAGCACTAGGCATGGCACTCGCAGCAAAACTGCAAAATATTAAACGTCAATCAATTGCCGTCATCGGTGATGGGGCTTTAACCGCAGGCATGGCATTTGAGGCACTGAGTCATGCAGGTGATGTTAAGCCAGACATGTTGGTTATTCTAAACGACAATGATATGGCGATATCCAATAGTGTCGGCGGCTTAAATAACCACTTAGCAAAAATTCTCTCAGGCAAAACCTACAACCATATGAGAGACAGTGGTAAAAGCTTTTTAAGCCAAAACCCAAATCTTATGGAGCTTGCACGAAAAACCGAAGAACACTTCAAAGGGATGGTGGCTCCCGGCACGCTGTTTGAGGAACTTGGTTTCAATTACATCGGCCCTATCGACGGCCACGATTTGCCAACCCTGGTTGCCACGCTTGAGAACATGAAAGAGTTAAGCGGACCGCAATTCCTTCATATTGTCACTAAAAAAGGCAAAGGGTTTGCTCCAGCAGAAAGAGACCCAATCGGCTACCACGCTATCAACAAAATAGCGCCAGCACCGAAAGCCGCTATAGCGTCAGAAGAAAAACCTCAAAAACCCAAATTCTCTAATGTGTTCGGCCAATGGCTATGTGATATCGCAGAAGCAGACCCACGTATTGTCGGTATTACTCCGGCAATGAAAGAGGGCTCCGACCTTATCGCATTTGCTGACCGCTTTCCTGATCGTTATTTTGACGTCGCCATAGCGGAGCAGCACGCAGTCACCTTGGCAGCGGGTTTGGCCTGTGACGGTGCGAAGCCGGTCGTCGCAATTTATTCAACATTTCTGCAACGAGCCTATGATCAACTGATCCATGATGTATCAGTTCAGAATCTGGATGTGTTGTTTGCTATTGATCGAGCAGGCCTGGTCGGTGAGGATGGGCCAACCCACGCAGGCAGCTTTGACTTATCTTACCTGCGCTGCATCCCTGAAATGCTGATTATGGCACCTTCTGACGAAAATGAACTAAGGCAAATGCTCAATACTGGCTACCACCACCAAGGGCCTGCAGCCGTGCGCTACCCAAGGGGAACCGGTATTGGAGCAAAGATAGAAGAGACGCTTGAACAGCTTCCCATCGGCAAAGGGCGCGTTGTCCGTGAAGGGCACAATATCGCTATTTTAGCATTTGGAACTCTACTGCATGAGACATTACATGCAGCGGAAGAGCTCAACGCAACTGTGATTGATATGCGCTTTGTAAAACCGTTGGATACAGCTCTGATTAGCCGCCTTGCTACGTCTCACTCTTTATTGGTAACCATTGAAGAAAATACGATTGCTGGCGGCGCAGGCAGCGGGGTTAACGAATTCTTAAACCAGGCAGCCATAGATATACCAACTATCAATCTTGGCTTACCTGATTACTTTGTCGAACATGGGAAGCCAGCAGAGCTATTAAAAGAGTGTGGGCTGGATAGACAAGGAATATTAGAAGCGATCCAAACAAAGTGGAGCCAAGTTCAGCTAAAAGACTCAGCACCAGCAATAGACAGCAGCTCTCAACACGCTATCAATCAATAAAATAAGCAGGTAAAAAATAACCGGAGTAGCATTACTCCGGTGGCTGATCATCCTGATGAGTTTGCAGCCAGTGGCCCAATTTGTCCGCCTTGGTAGCCAGATAACCTTCATTGTGAGGGTTTTTGCCCACCCGAAGCGGCACCCGACTCACGACCTCAACACCAAACTCACTGAGCGCCTTCACTTTTCTTGGATTGTTCGTCATCAGCTTTAACTTCGAAACCCCCAAATGCTCAAGCATTCCCTGACACATGCTATAGTCTCGAAGATCCGCAGCAAAGCCCAACCGCTCATTCGCCTCAACCGTATCAGCCCCTCCATCTTGCAGGTGGTAAGCTCTAATTTTATTGAGTAGCCCGATCCCACGACCTTCCTGTCGAAGATATAGCAGAATTCCGCGCCCTTCATTGGCAATGCTTTTCAGCGCCTCTTCAAGTTGATATCCACAGTCACAACGCATACTAAATAATGCATCACCAGTAAGGCACTCTGAATGCGTTCTGGCTAATACGGGCTCACCATTAGAGATATCTCCTAATGACAAAATCACATGCTCTTGACCTGTTTCCGTTTCTTCAAAGCCGTGCATTTCAAAGACAGCAAATGGAGTGGGCAAAAGACAAGTTTCAATAAAGCGAACAGACACTATATTTCCTCGGCACTATATTTCTCTGAGAGGCATCAATATCTCATAAATGCGGTAAACGATGACATTGGATACACTTGAGAATCAAATTAGGGCGGCATTGTACCATACTCAATATACTTGTGTGAGAGACATCACATACACCAAATTTACAGTACTAACCATTGTTGCTATTTGAACCACATCAGTACATTTTTATCGCGGCTCATAAGCAGCCCCTGCGGGTCTTTTTAGCCCCCAGTCATGTTCATAAACCTCAATATTTGAGGGTCATCATCATTGTTGAAGTAATGCCTCTCAGGCTTGAGATCCATCGCACTAATAATCACCTGCTTTAATCGGCCGGTATCTCCTGGATGCGACCGTAGCACGTCCTTTAAATCAACTGAGTGCTCGTTTCCTAAACACAAAAGCAACCGACCTTCGACAGTCACTCTTACCCGATTACAGTCACCGCAAAAGTTGTGGCTGTGGGGAGAAATAAAACCAATGCGACTATTTGAATCGGACATTGCGTAGTATTTTGATGGCCCGCCTGTGGAGTCATCAACAGGCGTAAGAGAATAAACAGTTGAGATGATATCTAATATCTCATCACTTGAGCAGTACGATTCACCTCTGTCATGCGATGAGATTTCACCCAATGGCATCTCTTCAATAAAACTGATATCTATTTGCTTATCTCTCGCAAACTTAACCAGATCAAGAATTTCATCATCATTCCGGCCTTTTAATATTACCGCATTTAACTTTATTCTTGTAAAACCTGCCGCAATAGCGGCATCTATACCGTTTAAAACAGTATCAAGGCAGCCGGTGCGAGTCAGCTGGCGAAACCGTTCAGCTTTAAGGCTATCAAGGCTGATATTAATACGCTTAACGCCTGCTGATACCAAGCCATTTGATAGCTTGGTTAACTGAGATCCATTGGTGGTTAATACCAATTCATCCAGCTGGGGCAGAGCGCCAATTTCTTCAATAACAGACATGACATTATTACGAATTAGTGGCTCTCCTCCTGTGAGTCGGATTTTACGAACGCCCAACTCACTGAACACCTTAGCGATAACCCCAATCTCTTCTAGCGTTAGGATATCTGCTCTAGGCAGAAAGCTCATCTCTTCATCCATACAGTACACGCAGCGAAAGTCACAGCGGTCTGTTACAGATATTCGAACATAAGTGACCTGTCTGCCAAATTTGTCGACCAATTTAGCTTCGGGTAAAACGGTACTACCTGCTTCATTATTGCTCATAACTGCAACTCATCATTCCGCTTTCCAATGCCCTGAGCGCCCGCCCTCTTTCTCAAGAAGTCTAACCCCTTCAATGACCATGCCCTTATCGACGGCTTTACACATGTCATAAAGTGTTAGTGCCGCGACACTGGCGGCGGTTAGGGCCTCCATTTCAACCCCTGTCTTCGCATCAAGTTTGCACATTGTTTCAATTCTTACTCGTGAATTATCAGGCTCTGCACTCAGGCTGACCTTTACCGAGGTCAATAACAAGCTATGACAAAGAGGAATTAACTCAGGGCACTTCTTTGCAGCCATCACGCCTGCAATACGCGCAGTCGCAAATACATCACCTTTCTTATGTCGCCCCTCAGTAATCATCTTGAGCGTTTCCGCCTTCATGACGATATACGCTTCCGCCCTTGCAACTCTGGTGGTGATCGTTTTCTCAGATACATCCACCATATAGGCTGCACCAGTATCATCCAGATGTGTAAGTTTCGACATCATAACCTCTATAGTCGTTTGATTAGACCGCACTCGCTTGCTAAGCGTTCAATATAGTTCTGAAAACAATAAGCCTACCACCAGCTACTTATAGCCGCGACGCCCTGCGCACCATGGCAAATTGCATCATTAATATCTGCCTCCCCCAATCCCCCAAGTGCGTAAACCGGAAACGGGGCATAATCAACAATGTCCTGAAATAGATTCCACCCTAGCGACTCTGCGCCAGGGTGCGAATTAGTGGGTTTTACCGGCGAAAGAAAAACGTAGTCTGGCTCTAAGTGCCTTATACTTGCGATCTCTTCGGCATTATGGCACGAAACGCCGAACCGCTTATTCGCCGGCACAGGCCTAACAGCATGCCGGCGAGACTCGGCATAACTAAGGTGCACGCCACCAACATCAATATCTTTTAATACTTCCGGCTGTGCGTTTAGCACTAAGCACACTCCATTTTTGTCGCAGAGTCTCTTAATTTGTTTGGCGAAATCAACATAGGCATCATAGTCACGCCGGTATAAGTCATGATTACGAAACTGTACCAGTTTTATGCCATTAACCAGAATGGCTCTCTCCAATCGATAAAGGCAGTCTTCTACATTGTCGGAACGGCCCGTGATCAGGTATTTCTGCGGTAAGAGAGTGGCTGCAAGAATAGGCCTATTGGCTTCAGGGAAGTCATAGTCAGCTAGTTCAGTTTTTTCCACCCATTTAATGGGTTGGCCTTCCGCCCCTTTTGCCTTGCCGGTAAATTGAGTGACACCCCAGACATCAAGTAAAACAGCCTTGTCACCGTAGTCATGCCGGATTCGAATTAACGGTTGAGTATTCCCTTTAATGTCGAGATCAATATCCAGCTCTTCTTTTAACTCGCGCTTCAAGGCTTGCTGGACAGTCTCATCGGGTTCTACTTTCCCCCCTGGAAACTCCCACAAACCTCCCTGATGAGCATGATCTGCACGGCGCGCGATCAGCACCTGATCATCGCGACGAATCACAGCAACGGCTACATGAACTAATGGCATCACAACACAAGCCCTTATCAGGTGCGGTATTCCGCATTAATAGTGACATACTCATGAGACAGGTCGGTTGTCCATATCGTCTCAGAGACTTGACCACGCCCCAGGTTTATCAGGATGGAAATCTCTTCGCGATTCATCACCTCCTGCCCTCTTTCCTCTGTATACTCAGCGTCTCTCCCCCCCTCACTAACAATGCACACTTCATCAAGATGTATGGTAATCGCGTCTAAATTCAGGTCATCAACCCCAGCTCTTCCAACCGCAGCCAAAATACGGCCCCAGTTAGGGTCACTTGCAAACAACGCTGTTTTCACAAGTGGCGAATGCGCAACCGTATAAGCGACACCCAGCGCCTCTTGTTGGCTGTTAGCCCCATCAACGATCACAGAAACAAACTTTGTTGCCCCCTCGCCATCTCTGACAATGGCTTGAGCGAGTTCAACAAACAGAGCTTTAAGCTCAGCTTTAAACAGTTCCAGTTCCTCTGTCCCTTTTTTCAATTCGGGGGCATCACTTCTGCCCGTTGCAACCAGTATACATGAGTCATTGGTAGAGGTATCACCATCTATCGTAATTCGATTGAATGACGAGTCCGTACACTCGATTAATAAGTCCTGTAGTAGCGCTTGTTCAATATTGGCATCCGTTGCCACGAACCCCAGCATGGTTGCCATGTTGGGCATAATCATTCCAGCGCCTTTACTGATACCTGAGATAAAGATATCTTTCCCGGCAATATCTATACACCTGGTTGCGCCTTTAGGCCGCGTATCTGTCGTCATTATCCCTTCAGCAGCTCCAGCCCAGTCGGTTTCGTTTAACGCACTCAGGGCGCATGGTAAACCTTCCACAATAGACTCAACCGGCAGCTTCTCCCCAATCACGCCAGTTGAAAATGGCAACACTGCAGTTTGGGGAACCCCCGTTAATGTAGCAAGCGCCTGACAACAGTGGGTAGCGTCTTCCATTCCCTGAGCGCCTGTTCCTGCATTTGCATTGCCGGTATTAATCAGCAGGTAACGGGGAGGAGTGGCTTTCAAGTGTTCCTTTGATAAAACAACGGGGGCAGCACAAAATGCATTTTTGGTAAAAACGCCAGCCGTCGTGGCCCCTTCAGCTAACTCAAAGACCACTAAATCTTTCCGGTCGGGGTACTTTATACCTGATTTGGCCACACCTAGACGAACACCACTAATAGCATTAAATTCAGGCAACCCACCTTTCCCAACGGCCATAACGACTCTCTCTTTATCCCAAAAGTTATCTAATCCCAACAGTCTGCTAGGGTAAACTTGATTTTTGCGCCTTAAAACCAAATAAAGGGATGAGCCTGTCAGCTCACCCCTTTACCGTCTATTAGATAACAAAAATCAATCAAATTAGTGATTGAGGCCCTTGCCCACATAGAGCAAAGGCCGCTTATTGCATTAAGCGATCTTACCGTGACACTGCTTATACTTCTTACCAGAACCACATGGGCACGCTTCGTTACGTCCAACTTTGCGTCCATCTCTGACAAAAGGTTCAGCATGAGGTTGCTCTTCGCCTGTCTTCTCTTCAGCAGGCATGGCTGAGCCTTCCTCATGCTGAGTTTTTGCAGCTTCCATCTGGTGAGCTAGCGCTTCTCTGCGCTTTTGTTCAATTTTCTCTATTTCATCCTTGCTCTGAACCTGAACATGACATAACACTCTAACAACATCGTGCTTCAGTGCGCTTAGCAGGTTATTAAACAATTCAAACGACTCACGCTTATATTCTTGCTTTGGATTCTTACCCGCATAGCCTCGTAGGTGAATCCCTCTACGCAGATTATCCATGGACGCCAAGTGCTCTTTCCATAAAGTATCGAGTATTTGCAAGAAAATTTGCTTCTCAAAGTTACGCATGACGTCTGCACCAGCCGACGCTTCTTTGTCTTTATAAGCCGCAATGACTGCATCTCGAATCTTGTTACGCAACGTTTCTTCGTGAAGATTGTCATCCTCGTCAAGCCATTTCTGAACAGGCAGAGAGATAGCCATTTCAGACTCAAGGTGCTTCTCCAACCCTGCAATATCCCACTGTTCCTCCAAGCTCTGGGGAGGAATAAAGCCACTGACTACGTCATCAATAACGTCTTCCCGGATAGCATTTATCATCTCGGAGATATCATCGTTACTCATCACCTCATTACGCTGTTCATAAACAACTCGGCGCTGGTCATTTGCTACGTCATCATATTCCAGAAGAGACTTTCGAATATCGAAGTTGCGGCCTTCGACCTTTCGCTGGGCTTTTTCAATCGCATTGCTCACCATGCGGTGCTCAATTGCTTCACCCTTCTGCATGCCTAATGCCTGCATGATATTCTTAACACGGTCTGATGCGAAGATTCTCATTAGGCTGTCTTCAAGTGAAAGGAAGAAGCGCGTGCTTCCCGGATCACCTTGTCTGCCTGAACGCCCTCTTAACTGGTTATCAATACGTCTCGACTCATGCCGTTCAGTACCCAGTATGTGCAAGCCACCTGCTTTTATAATTGCGTCATGACGAATCGACCACTCCTGCTTGATCTTATCAATCTGCTCCTGGGTCGGGTTATTCATGGCCGCAACTTCAGCTTCCCAGTTGCCCCCCAATACAATATCTGTCCCTCGCCCAGCCATGTTTGTTGCAATGGTTACCGCGCCTGCTCGACCAGCCTGAGCAATGATCTGTGCTTCTTGAGCATGCTGTTTGGCATTCAGTACATTATGTTTAATGCCCGCTTTTTTCAGCGTTGCAGACAGGATCTCAGATGTCTCAATTGATGCGGTACCAACAAGGACAGGGCGCTCTTCAGCGGTAACATCTTTTATTTCATCAATAATGGCCTGAAACTTCTCTTCTTCGGTTAAATAAACCAAGTCATTATGATCTATTCTCTGTATCGGCTTGTTCGTTGGAATAACAACGACATCTAACCCGTATATTTGCTGGAATTCGAATGCCTCGGTATCTGCCGTACCTGTCATGCCAGCCAGTTTTTCATACAACCTGAAGTAGTTCTGGAAAGTGGTAGAAGCCAGTGTCTGACTTTCTGCTTGAATAGCAACGCCCTCTTTGGCTTCAATCGCCTGGTGCATTCCCTCACCCCATCGTCGCCCAGGCATTGTCCGGCCAGTATGCTCATCGACAATGACTATCTGCCCATTCTGAACAATATAATCAACATCTTTAGTAAATAAGACGTTAGCCCTTAGCGCCGCAGATACATGATGCAGCAGGCCGAGGTTACTGGCTGAGTAGAGACTATCACCTTCCTCAAGCAGCCCCTGACTGACCAATAGTTTTTCTATATAGGTATGGCCTTCTTCCGTTAGATCGACAGAGCGACTTTTTTCATCAACGATATAGTGGCCTTCATCTGTCGCTTCACCTTCCTCGTTCACCTCTGCTCTTTTTAGCATGGGTGCGATCTGGTTCATTTGAGTATAAAGTTTGGAGCTATCTTCTGCCGCTCCAGATATAACCAAAGGTGTTCTCGCTTCATCGATCAGGATAGAGTCAACCTCATCGACAATGGCATAGTGCAGCCCTCGCTGAGCTTTTTCAGCCGCGCTAAACGCCATATTATCTCGAAGATAATCAAAGCCAAACTCGTTATTGGTGCCGTATGTAATATCGCATTGGTAGGCCTGACGTTTCTCTTCAGGATCCTGGCCGCCATAAATGACACCTACCTCCATTCCCAAAGCGTTATATAGAGGTTTCATCCAATTGGCATCACGCTTGGCAAGGTAGTCGTTAACCGTTACAACGTGAACCCCTTTGCCTGACAACGCATTGAGATAAACAGGCAGTGTCGCCACGAGGGTTTTACCCTCACCGGTTCTCATTTCGGCAATGCGCCCCTCATGCAACGTTATGCCACCAATCATCTGAACATCAAAGTGCCTCATCCCCATGGCACGCTTGCCAGCCTCTCGAACCACGGCAAATGCTTCAGGCAGTATCTGATCCAGTGTTTCTCCGCCTTCAATCCTCGCCTTAAGCTTTGCTGTTTGCCCTTTAAGAGACTCATCGTCTAGTTTGGCTAACTCTTCTTCCATGGCATTAATCAGTGGAACGATTTTGCCCATTCTTTTTAATTCACGGCTATTTTTGCTACCAAAGACCTTCTTTACCAAAGATGAAAACATAGTGCTCTTCTGTTTGATGTCTACGAAAATTTAATATGAGGCTACTGGATTATTATTCAGTAATGACTGCATCTACAGTAACTACTGAGTTGTTATTACTGCTGAAAAAACTACTAACATTCTGAAAACATTAATATTCTTATAATAGTAACATGCAGTAATTAGCGCGGAGCTTTTTCCTGTTTAAACTGCGCTTTTAAAACATTGTCCTTCGAAACCATCATCCTACGTGTTTTTACTATGTATTTAAACCATTGAAATGGCGTTACAATACCGCTGATTTTATTAGTTATGTTAAATAGAAACAGCTCAGGCAGACTTGATCATCCGCAACTACACTACTGGTAACCGAAACTACATTACTGGTAACCGCAACTGCTTAAAATCATACGTGCGCGCCAGGCTGAACTCCCACCTAAATTTGATAAGCGGAACATTCTAACCCTATTTTAATCACGCGACAAAATTTTTAAAACCAGGACAAAAGGGCTTAACGCCCTTAATAAGAGATGAGAAAAACCGAAAAGATCAAAGTTATTATCGGCTTGCTCGATAGATATACTTTTCAGGGTTCTGAGACTTATTGTTTTTAATAACTTCAAAATGGACATGCGGACCGGTGGATCTTCCTGTGCTTCCCATATGGGCAACAACCTGCCCCTTTTTAACAACCTCGCCCACTTTTACCAGCAACTCTTTACAGTGCCCATAGCGAGTCGTAACGCCGCCACCATGGTTTATCTCAATCAAGTTGCCATAACCATAACGCTCTGACGACCAGGTCACAACACCTGAAGCTACGGCGACAATATCACTTCCATCCTTGCCCGCAAAATCAACACCCGCATGCCATGCACGCTTGCCAGAAAACGGGTCTGAACGATAGCCATATCGAGATGACATCCAGCCCTTGCGAATAGGGCGACCCGCTATAAACAGGTCTTTTTGTATCTTCTGGCTAACAAATAGTTCATCCAGCACATCGAGCTGTTGCTCTCGATCTTCAATCTGGTTCTCAATTCTAGCCAGGGACTCCTGTATGTCGGGAAGGCTGTACGATTCGGTGTCAATTGAGGACTCAGGGCCACCTAATGCAGGGGCACTCTCGAAGTCGAACTCCCCTTTTCCGATCTTGGCAACTTCTGTTAGTCTCTGACCCAGAGCGTCGAGGCGTAACAAGCTTGCTTGAATAGCCCCCATTCGCAATGTAAGCGCATCGACTTGCTCGCCAGACTCTCGCTTCAGCTCATCGATCTGCTGTTGCTGAGCAACAAGCATGGACTGCCAGTGCTCTATTGTTTTCCCGCTCAACTCTTGTGGCAGGCTACCTGTCTTCTGAGGGGCAATTAACTTAAAACCTGCAAATACCCCTCCGGCCAGGACTAGCGCAAAGGCGATAGCGACCAATGCTATTCTGGCATTGTTAAGAACAATGGTTTTGGATTTACCGTGACTACGCCCTACAAAAATTATATTCATTAACTGGTCAATCTCTCTTCATCGCTTGAGCGTCTTGCTAAACAGCTAAAATACAAATAGCGCCCCCGCACTACATATATCTTTATAGCCCAAAACACTGCAAACTCAATGTGGATGAGTTATCCTGCCCTATTAACATTTTTAACTATTTTACAATTAATGCTGTTTATTCTTGTAACAATCTGTATTAAAACTGCACAATAAGGGCTTGGAGCGCGCTATTCTCACGCTTCTTTTAATTTTTTTCAAACTTTTGCATCAATATGAAGAACGAAAAGCTCACTGAAAAGCGATCATTAGCCCAGATAACCCGTAAAACCCACGACCTGAACAGGCTTTTCAGAAAGGCTGATGCTATATCCAAGCTCAACAAAGAATTGGATCAAGCCCTCCCCGAAAGCTTAAAAGGGCAGTTCAAAATCTCGGGCTACAAAGATCGAGTATTAAAGCTGGTTGTTCACTCTGCCGCACTGGCAACTCGACTAAAATTCACTCAAGCACAATTGATACAAAAGCTTCGCGCCAACCCAGTATTAAAGGAGCTGCAGTCAATTACAATAAAAGTCAGGCCTTCTCGCCATAAAAAGAAGCTCGTCAGGAAATTGCAACCCATTAGTAACGAAAATGCCCAGCTACTCAAAGAAGAAGCTGGGCAAACGGAGGATATAGATCTTAAAAATGTGCTGCTGAAACTAGCGACCCGCACTCGACATCACAATGAGTGAATGCCGCCGCGCTCAACACTTAAGCTATACAATTAGGTCAATAAGGGTCTCATATACGAGATCGGTGCAGTAGAAGCATCATCAAACGTTTCAACTTCCCACGCGTCTGTTTGCGAAATGAGTTCCCGCAATAACTTGTTATTGAGGTCATGCCCTGACTTATGGCCTTTAAACTCTCCAATTAAGCTATTTCCTAGCAGGTACAGATCGCCAATCGCATCCAAGACCTTATGCTTAACAAACTCATCTTCATATCGAAGACCGTCTTCGTTAAGAACCTTGAATTCGTCAACAACAATCGCATTATCAACACTGCCTCCCAAGGCAAGGTTCATAGCGCGTAGCTGCTCAATGTCCCTCATAAAACCAAACGTTCTAGCTCGACTAACCTCTTTGACAAATGATGTGCTCGAAAAGTCCACGGACGTCTCCTGACTTCTTCCCTTGAAGGCCGGATGATCAAACTCAATAGTAAAGCTGACTTTGAAGCCATTAAAAGGCACAAACGTGGCAGTCTTATCGCCATCTGTCACAGTGACTTCTTTCTTGATGCGAATAAACTTTTTCGCAGACTGTTGCTCTTCTATTCCTGCAGACTGAATCAGAAATACAAAAGGTCCAGCACTCCCATCCATAATAGGAACTTCTTCCGCACTCACCTCCACATAGGCATTATCAATGCCCAGGCCTGCCATGGCAGAAAGCAAATGCTCGACTGTCGCCACCTTAACGCCATCTTTCACCAATGTAGTAGACAGCGTTGTCTCACCTACATTTTCGGCGCGGGCAGAGATCTCGACAACAGGATCAAGATCTGTCCGACAAAACACAATACCCGTGTCAATAGGCGCTGGCTTTAAGGTCAAATAGACCTTTTTACCGCTGTGAAGACCAACACCCGTTGCCCGGATTGTGTTTTTTAAAGTCCTTTGTCTAATCATAAGGATGTAAACCGCTCAAAGATATTCAGTATCATTGCGCAAATTAATTCGCACAAATTTTTGCCAAATGATACCAGAAACCAGTCACTGAAACCAATTCAATGGACATTACCGATTGTTAATCGGCCTGCCTTCTCAAAAACGCAGGAATATCCAAATACTCAACTCCAGTTTCTGCTCCTACGGCAGCTTTTGTATCAACCGCAGCGCTTCCGTTGGTCATTGGGCGCTTTCTCATAACCGCAGGACGCTCCAACTGGTTATAGTCAGTCGTGCCATCAACCGGTTTAGCTGTATTGTCTACAACCTTAACTGGCTTATCCATTGCCTGTCCCAGCCCAGTAGCAACAACAGTTACTTTCAACTCATCACTCATATCAGGGTCAATAACCGTACCGACAACCACTGTCGCGGCATCAGAAGCAAACTCTTCAACGATGCTACCTACTTCTGAGAACTCTCCCAGATTTAGATCAACACCTGCGGTGATATTCACCAGAATTCCTCGCGCACCTTGCAGGTTTACATCTTCAAGTAGAGGGCTTCGTATAGCCGCCTCTGCGGCTTCTCTTGCACGGTTCTCACCGGTCGCGGAGCCTGTTCCCATCATCGCCATTCCCATTTCGGACATGACGGTTTTCACATCGGCGAAATCGACGTTGATCATACCAGGGCGGATAATCAGGTCTGCGATACCTTGAACAGCCCCTAACAAAACATCATTAGCCGCGCTAAAAGCGTCCAATAAGCTGGTATTTTTACCTAACACTGCAAGCAGTTTTTCATTAGGAATAGTGATTAGGGAGTCTACATGCTCTGCGAGTTCACTTAAGCCGGCATCTGCAATTTTCATTCGTTTGCCGCCCTCGAACGGAAACGGCTTAGTGACAACGGCAACGGTTAGTATTCCCAGATCGCGCGCCACCTCAGCAACAATTGGTGCTCCACCTGTACCTGTTCCACCCCCCATGCCAGCGGTAATAAAGACCATGTCAGCACCTTTAAGCGTCTCAGCTATGCGCTCTCGGTCTTCAATGGCTGCCTGGCGTCCAATTTCAGGGTTAGCACCAGCTCCCAACCCTTTAGTAATATTGTTACCCAACTGGATGATTGATTTTGCATCCAGCTCTTTAAGAGCCTGCGCATCCGTATTGGCACAAATAAAATCAACACCGTCAACGTCACTTGCCAACATATGGCGAACAGCATTACCGCCTCCGCCACCTACGCCTACAACCCTTATCACAGCGTTCTGTGGTACATTATCTACGAGCTCAAACATCGCCCTTCTCCTTCCTATATTTCTTCAGTCTGTTAGTTTTAAAGCTTTCTGTTCTTTTTATTGCTCGTTTAAACGAGCTCTTATTTTTAAAAGTTTCCGGTAAACCAGCTTTTCAAGCGCTCCATAACATTTGCTCCTCCTTCTGGTTTTGCCGGGGGAACGATCCCCAGTCCCTGCTGTTTTAGTCCATACATCAGCAGCCCTACGCCTGTTGAAAACATAGGGTTATTCACCACATCAGCTAAACCAGTAACGCCTTGCGGCGATGCCAGTCTAACCGGCATGTGGAAAATTTCTTCAGCCAGCTCTACCGCGCCTTCCATTTTTGAAGTCCCTCCGGTGAGCACAATTCCAGCTGCAATTAAGTCTTCAAAGCCACTTCTGCGAAGCTCTGATTGAATAAGCGTAAACAGCTCCTCGTAGCGAGGTTCAACGACCTCGGCTAGCGCCTGGCGGGACAGGTCTCTAGGTGGTCTGTCGCCGACACTCGGAACCTTTATTGTTTCGTCTGCTCCTGCCAGTTGCGTCAACGCGCATGCATATTTGATTTTTATCTCATCTGCATTTTGCGTAGGCGTACGCAATGCCATTGCTATATCGTTTGTCACCTGATCCCCAGCAATCGGAATTACCGCGGTATGTCGAATGGAGCCACCGGTAAAGATCGCCATATCAGTGGTGCCTCCACCAATATCAACTACGCATACCCCCAACTCTTTTTCATCGTCAGTAAGCACCGCATAACTCGAGGCCAGCTGCTCCAAAATGATATCGTCAACATCAAGTCCACAACGCTTTACACATTTCTCTATATTTTGCGCGGCATTCACGGCACAGGTAACCAAGTGTACTTTTGCCTCCAGACGAACTCCTGACATACCTAAAGGTTCTTTAATTCCTTCCTGGCTATCAATGACATATTCCTGCGGCAAAATGTGAAGCACTTTCTGATCTGCCGGGATTGCAACAGCCTGAGCTGCATCAATAACTCTTTCGATATCAGCCTGCACAACTTCTCGCTCACGCACAGCCACAATACCGTGAGAATTAAGACTGCGAATATGGCTGCCAGCAATACCTGCATAAACGGAATGGATCTCACACCCAGCCATCAGCTCCGCTTCTTCTATTGCCCGCTGAATAGCCTGTACAGTCGTTTCGATATTAACCACGACCCCTCTCTTCAAGCCCTTGGAAGGGTGAGAGCCAATCCCAATCACTTCAACGCCGCCCTCGGGGGTCTCCTGGCCAACGATCGCCACAACCTTTGATGTTCCTATATCCAGTCCTACAATCATTTTGTTACTCACTAACTCTGGCATCTCAGATTCTTATCGCTAGTAACCCTCAAAACCGGTCACTAACATTTGATTTTCTACTATATGGTTTCCCCCAGACCATGTCTGAAGGTTGGCTTAAGTCGAGCCTGAACTCTCACCTTCGCCTTCTTTAACACTCTTCCACCGAACCGCGATTCCATTGGTATACCGCGCATCGATAGATTGAATTTCATCGGCCTTGCTACTTAACCCTTGCTTATACGCCCTTAAAAAGCGGTTAAGCTTTTCATCAAGCGGTGCCCTGCCTAGCTTTATCTCAATCCCATTTTGCAACGTCAGACGCCATGCGCCTCTTGACTCCAGACTGAGGGCTGCAATGTTTTCATCCACTGTGGCCAACAGCTCTCTATACCCGACATACTGCGTCAACACTTCTTTGGCATGATCCATAGGGCCAAAAAATTCGGGAACCCCAGCTACGTTAACCGCTTGTAGAGGACTAAACATTTCTCCGTACTCGTTTAGGTAAGCCTCTTTATTCCACTTTGCGACAGGGTATTGCTCCTTCACTGTAATCATAAGAGCCCCCGGCCAACGTCGTGTCAGAGAAGCGCTATATATCCAGGGCATTGCCTCAACTTCTGCTTTTAAACCATTCAAATCGATAGCAAAAAAGCCTTCACCCAGGTGCTTATTCAAAACCTTTTGAAGCGCTTCCGGGTTTTGGTAGTTCAATTGCCCTCTTACTTCTATCCTCACTACTTCGTGATCAAGCTTGTTTGCAAGCGTCTCCCAATAAACCACCAACAGCGCCGCTATAGTGCAAAACAGGACGACAATCGTCATCGGCACAAAGTTAATCGTTTTAACGCGTTTCAGTTTGGCTACATCAAACTTAATAAAACGCTTCTGCTGCTGTTTTTTTAACGTGGCTCCTGTGCTTTTCGCAGACCTGGATTCTCTACTACGCTGATCCACAGCAATCACCTGGCACCTAACTCGTCTCAAGCGTATTCTGGAGAATACGCACGACCAGCTCTTCAAACGAAATACCCTCGTGCTTTGCCGCCATGGGCACTAAGCTATGGTCAGTCATGCCAGGGGTTGTGTTGACCTCTAACAACCAGAACTTACCATCTAAGTCCTGCATAACATCGACACGAGCCCATCCCTTGCAGCCTACCGACTCACATGCTTTTTCGGATATTTGCGCTATTTCCCGCTCTTTACCCTCATCCAGACCGCTTGGCAGATAGTAGTGAGTATCATCTGCAAGATACTTGGCGTCATAGTCATAAAAAACATGATTTGTACTCAAACCAATAACAGGTAATGACTTGTCAGCTAATACCGCTACCGTAAACTCGGGCCCCTCAATCCATTTTTCAATTAACACCTGTGCATCAAATTCGATGGCCTCTTTATAAGCCTCAATAAGCTCTTCCAGCGTTGTGGCTTTTTTGATTCCAATACTCGAGCCTTCTCTGGCAGGTTTAACACTTAGAGGTAGCCCCAACTTGCTGACAATCGCCTCAAATTCACCTTTTTCAATATTTGCACGATCAAGCGCAACAAAAGGCGGCGTTGGCAATCCAACACCTTGCCATAAGTATTTGGTGCGCAGTTTGTCCATGGCCAATGCAGAGGCCATTACACCGCTACCGGTATATGGAATTTCAAGACACTCCAGCAACCCTTGAATCGTTCCGTCTTCCCCTCCGCGACCATGCAATGCAATGAAAGCACGGTCAAAATCTACAGACTTCAAGCAATCAAGCGGACTGCCTTTAATATCGATTGCCTGAGCATCAACGCCCGCTTTAAGCAGCCCACTAAGAACCGCTTCACCACTTTTCAGCGAGACTTCCCGCTCTGCTGAATTCCCCCCCAACAACACGGCCACCTTTCCCAGCTGCTGGGCAAGCTCAGGTGATACTTTGTAGTTGCTGTTTACTGCACTCATCTCACACTACCTTTAGGTTTATCTCTGCCAAGCGAGTTGATAGTCGTCCTATATCACCTGCACCTTGAGTGATAAGCAGATCACCATCCTCTAACAAGTTTCCTAATACCGACTCGATATCACTTCCGTCATCAATAAATATCGGGTCTACATGCCCTCTTTGACGAATACTGCGACAAAGGCTGCGACTATCAGCTCCCGGTATCGGCCTTTCACCTGCCGGATAAACATCCATCAGCAGAAGCACATCAACTTCAGACAATACCCGTACAAAGTCTTCATATAAGTCACAGGTGCGGCTATACCTATGTGGCTGATAAACCATGACCAAACGCTTATCTGGCCAACCAGCTCTTATCGCCTTTATGGTCGCCTCAACTTCTTTTGGGTGATGACCGTAATCATCAACCAGCATCACCTCTCCACGGCCTGTTTCGTATTCACCATAAACTTGAAAGCGTCGGCCTACACCCTGGAAGTTTGCCAGCCCTTTTTGTATGGCTTCGACATCAATACCTTCGTCCGTCGCAATGGCTATGGTCGCTAACGCATTAAGTACATTGTGGTGCCCCGGCATACTCAAGGTGATATGAATATCTGATAAGTCACCCGGTCGCTTGGCAATAAACTTTGTATGGATTCCTTCCTGCGTAATTGACTCGGCACGATAGTCAGCATGATCACTCACCCCATAGGTGATAACAGCACGGGAAACATGAGGAATTACGTCTTCAACAACCGGGTCGTCAACACACATAACCGCAGCCCCATAAAATGGGAGGTTATGCAGAAAGTCGATGAACGTTTGCTTTAACTTTGCAAAGTCCCCGCCGTAAGTGTGCATATGGTCAGCATCAATATTTGTCACTACGGCAATCATTGGCGTCAGGTGCAAAAATGAAGCATCACTCTCATCCGCTTCTGCAACAATGTATCGTGACCCACCCAACTTCGCATTTGTGCCTGCACTGTTGAGTCGACCACCAATTACGAACGTCGGATCAAGCCCAGCTTCTGCCAAAACAGAAGCGAGTAAGCTGGTGGTGGTAGTTTTACCATGGGTTCCGGCTACAGCGATGCCATGCCGATAGCGCATTATCTCTGCCAGCATTTCAGCCCTCGGCACAACAGGAATCCTGCTGCTGCGAGCCTGCATAACCTCTGGGTTTTCTTCATTGACCGCACTAGATACAACAACAACGTTTGCACCTTGTACATTTTCTGATTGGTGGCCAATAAAAACCGAAACTCCGAGCGAGCGTAAACGGTTAGTTACAGCACTTTCGTTCAGGTCAGAACCTGATATGTCATACCCTTGGTTAAGCAGCACTTCAGCAATACCGCACATACCGGCACCACCGATTCCTACAAAGTGAATCCTGCGAATTCTTCTCATTTCAGGTACATCGCATATCATTACCTGGTTCATTTTCTTATCAGCCATTACACGCCTCCATACAATACGAAACCACTTTTTCGGTGGCGTCTGGCCTAGCCAAATTTCTCGCCGCTTGAGCCATACTGGTCATTATTTCTGTTTTCTCTATCATCGCTTTTAACTTTTTGTGAAGTGCTAGTGCTGTTAACTCATTCTGAGGCATGAGCTCTGCCGCACCCGCATCGACCATAAACCCCGCGTTTTTTGTTTGGTGGTCGTCTACCGCATAGGGGTAAGGGATAAGGATCGCACCTACACCCGCCATGCATAGTTCCGAAATGGTCAGCGCGCCCGCCCGACAAATCACGATATCTGCCCACTCATATGCAGATTTCATATCTGAAATAAAAGGCACAACGTTAGCTTCAACACCCGCACGCTTATAGTTCGCTATAGTGGCTTCCAAGTTGTTCTTACCTGCCTGATGGGTGACATCAATACCCATATCGACACAACTAAGCTTTATCGCCTCGGGAACCACCTGATTTATCGCAACAGCACCCAAGCTGCCACCAACAACCAAAACCCGTGGGCGTCGCCCATCAACATTACAAGCTTGCTTTGCAGGTAAGTTGCAAATCTCTTTTCTTACCGGATTTCCTGTTACTACGGTATTGACACCCTGAGGAAACGACCCTGGAAATGCTTCCATCACACGGCTTGCAAACCTCGACAGCAGCTTATTTGTCATTCCTGCTACTGCGTTTTGTTCATGTATCAGCAGAGGCTTGCCCATTAGCCTTGCCGCCAATCCGCCTGGGCCTGTTACAAAGCCCCCCATACCCAGCACCCCATCAGGCTTCACCGCTCGCACGACCGATAATGCCTGCAACAATGCATTCACAAGTCTGAATGGCGCTGTAAGCAAAGCCAGCTTGCCTTTACCTCTAAGGCCCGATATCGAAATGCAAGAAATTGGAATACCTGCGGCAGAAACCCATTCCACCTCCATTCCATTTTCAGAGCCCAACCAGTGCACGTTAACGCCTTGCTCCTGTAACATACGGGCCGTTGCCAGCGCAGGAAATACATGACCACCTGTTCCACCAGCCATAATCAGAAAGGTATTGCACTTACCCATCTTTCCCCCCATCGGAGCCACCGCTATCGGATAACTGACATCGCTCCAGGTTAATTCTGATCAAGACTCCTACACACATGCAACTTACAACCAGGCTGCTTCCACCGTAGCTTACCAGTGGTAACGTTAATCCTTTTGTTGGTAAAAGGCCGGTGTTTACCCCCATGTTGATTAAGGCCTGCCCGCCAATTAACAGCGCAATACCATAGGCAAAATAGGCGGCAAACCTTTGATTCGCTCGCTCAGCTTTCACACCTATTTTTAGGGCTCTGAATACCAGCACAGAAAACAGCGCAATCACAACAACGCAACCTAACAAACCAAACTCTTCAGCCAAAATGGCAAACACGAAGTCAGTGTGGGCCTCTGGCAGATAAAAAAGCTTCTGAATACTGTTTCCGAGTCCCACTCCTGTCCACTCTCCGCGCCCAAACGCAATCAGCGCCTGCGACAACTGATACCCACTACCAAATTGATCCGCCCAAGGGTCGGTATAGCCGGTAAACCGTTTTAACCGATAAGGTTGCGAAACCACCAACAATACCGCTGAAATAGCACACCCAACTATGAGTACCGAAAACTGGCCGATACGCGCGCCACTTAGAAATATCATTCCTAAAATAGCCGAGGCAATCACAACGGTAGCACCAAAGTCTGGCTCCATTAGCAATAGAAAAGCGGCCATCAGCATCACCAACATGGGCTTCAGAAAGCCCCACCAACTTGCCATCACCTCTTCTCTTCGCCTATCCAGGTAGCCTGCCATGTAGGCAATCAAAAACAGTTTGGCCAATTCTGAAACCTGTAAATTCAAACCACCAAAACCAATCCAGCGAGTACTTCCATTAACGGTTCGCCCAACTCCCGGCAATAACACCAACACCAACAGTGCCAGCGAAACAAATAACAACAGCCAGCCGCTTTTCATCCACCACTGCACTGGAACATTTACTACCGCAAACCCTGCGGCTAAACCCAACAACAAGAAACTACCGTGCCTCATTGCATAAAAAAACGGGTTATCGTTTCGGATGTCCGCGATATCAATCGAGGCTGATGAAATCATGACCAGCCCTATCATCAAGAGCGCCCCGGCAGAACCTAACAACCAAAAATCAACACCCTTGCCAACGGAAAGCAGTGGCCCGGTTGAGTTTGCCAGCGCCGTGTTCGTCATAGCCGGTTCACCGCATCTATAAATGCATCACCGCGTGCTTCAAAATTGCGGAACATATCAAAGCTGGCGCAAGCGGGAGACATCAACACTGAATCTCCAGCTTGTGCCAGCTTTCTAGCTTCCTTAACGGCTTCTTCCAGCGAGTTAACTTTCACTGACTGGACAGAGTCGGTTAAGCTCAATTCAATTTTTCCTGCATCACGCCCAAACAGAACCACGTTGCGGCCAAATTTTGTTAGTGGTTCTGCCAATGGCGAAAAGTCTGCTCCTTTACCTTCCCCGCCCGCAATTAATACCACCTTGCCGCGCCCGGACTTCCCAAAGCTCTCGATGGCAGTGACAGTGGCACCAACATTTGTGCCTTTCGAGTCGTTTATATAATCAACACCATCGAGACTTCGAACCCACTGGCAGCGATGCTCAAGCCCCTTATACTGCTTCAACGCCTCCAGCATTGCGCTCATATCAATGCCAGCAGCAGACCCTAAGCCCAATGCGGCAAGCGCGTTGCTAATATTGTGAGCACCTTTGATTGCTACTTCTGCAACATTGATCAGCTTCTCAAAGCCAAAACAAATATACGTTTCTTCGCCCTCTGTGACTGTACTGAACTTCCTTATATCTGCCTTTCCTAAACCAAAACGAATGGCCTCCATCCCGTCAACCATCAAAGGTTCGCTAAGCCTGTCATCTTCATTCACGATGACGTAACGGCACCCTCTAAAAACGTTCTGCTTAGCCTGCAGGTAAGCCAACTTATTTGGATATCGATCCATATGGTCTTCTGAAATATTCAGAATGGTTGCCGCCGAGGCCCCCAGCCGATGAGTGGTTTCTAGCTGAAAACTCGAGAGCTCTATAACATATAACTCAACACTATCATCGAGCAGATCTAACACAGGGGTTCCCAAGTTTCCCCCTACCGCAACATTTAGCCCCGCCTGCCGAGCCATTTCTGCAACTAGCGTCGTTACCGTGCTTTTTCCATTGGAACCGGTTATAGCTATTACAGGCGCACCGACCAGTTGACTAAACAAATCAACATCACCGGTCACTCGAACACCTCGGCTCTGAGCCTCTCTTATTGCAGGTTCGGCAATCGCGACACCAGGGCTTACAAACAGCTGTGTTGCTGAGCTCAACAGCTCAGCATCAAATGGCCCGAGGCATACAGGCACGTCTGGGTACTCAGCTTTAAAGGCATCGAGAGCAGGCGGGTTATCCCTGCTATCAACGACAATTACACGATGCCCTTTTGACAACAGATAACGAACGCAGGAAAGCCCGGTAATACCGAGCCCCACTACGATGCTAATGTTATCTGTTGCTATAAGTGACACAAAATACTCCTACTGCTGCCTATCGCACTTTGAGTGTGGCTAAACCGATCAAAACCAACACCACTGTAATTACCCAAAACCTCACGATAACTCTGGGTTCTGGCCATCCCTTTAGTTCAAAGTGATGGTGGAGAGGTGCCATTCTAAAAATTCTTCTACCGGTGAGTTTGTATGAACCGACCTGCAAAATTACCGATACCGTTTCCATTACAAATACGCCACCCATTATGAACAGAACAATTTCCTGCCGCACAATCACTGCGACTACGCCTAATGCCGCCCCTAAAGCAAGGGCACCAACGTCACCCATAAATACTTGAGCCGGATATGTGTTAAACCAGAGAAACCCCAAACCAGCCCCCACCAGCGCGCCGCAGAAAATGATAAGCTCTCCAGTACCTGGCAAATAGGGGATATGGAGATACTCCGCAAAGCGAACATTACCTGAGAGGTAACAAAAAATAGCCAACGCACCTGCAACCATCACAGTTGGCATAATAGCCAGCCCATCCAGACCATCCGTCAGGTTTACAGCGTTGCTACTTCCCACGATGACAAAGTAGCTTAACAAGATGAACACAGGCCCCATCTCTAACGCAAAATCCTTAAAGACAGGAATGATCAGCGTGGTTTCCTGCGGTAGCTCCGCTGTGCTGTAAAGTGCGAACGCAGCCCCCACTCCAAAAACAGACTGCCAAAAATATTTCCACTTCCCAGGCAAACCACGAGAGTTTTTCTCTACCACTTTTCGATAGTCATCCACCCACCCTATGGCACCAAACAATAAGGTAACCAGAAGCGTTATCCACACATACCGATTGCTCAGATCTGCCCAAAGCAACGTACTAACCGCAACAGCGACAAGGATTAGCGCTCCCCCCATAGTCGGCGTGCCCGCTTTGCTAAGATGTGATTGTGGCCCATCATCCCGAACAGACTGCCCTATTTGATACTGGCTCAGTTTTCTGATCATTACTGGCCCTACGATAAGCGCAATAGTCAGCGCTGTAAGAACCCCAAAAATCCCTCTTAGCGTCAGGTACTTAAAAACGCCAAACACACTGATATACTGTGATAGAAAATCAGCTAACCAAACCAACATTACGCAATCACCTTTTGTTTAAGCATTTTTTCTACGACAGTTTCCATCGCTGAACTTCTCGAACCTTTTACCAAGTACGTGGCGTCCGCCCGTAACTCTTTTATTAACGCCTCAGTAAGTAGTTGTTTCGTTTTAAAAAACTGCGCCTTGTCTCCGTAACTACGGGCGATATCCTCTGCAAACTGACCATAAGCGTATACTGCGTCGGCACGCCCCTCTCTGGCATACCGTCCAATTTCCGTATGCATTAAACTGGCGTCTGAGCCCAGTTCAGCCATATCTCCCAGCACAGCTACCCTGTAGCCTTTCGCATTAGCCAATACATCCAGCGCTGCTTTTGTTGAAGAAGGGTTTGCATTGTAGGTATCATTAATTACGGTATAACCCAGTTCAGACTCAGATATTTCCAGGCGTCCTTTGACCCCCTTTAATCCGCACAAGCGCTTCTGAATTTGCTCCCAACTAACGCCTAGCGCATTGGCAGCACACGCTGCCGCCAACGCATTCGAAATATTGTGTTCACCAGGAAGCGGCAACAGCACAGGCAAACGCCCCTCACTCCAACACATCTCAAAACTGCAACTATCTGGATGCAACCCAATAGATTCCGCCCAGACGTCTGCGCGACGATTGCCCGCTTCCAGACTGAACGCCTTCACTTTTCTAGGTTTTGCTAAATCAAGCCAGTACTCAAACGCGGCATCATCTGCATTTAAAACTGCCACGCTCTCGCTACCCAAAGCAGTGATTATCTCACCCTTGGCTTTTACTATGTTCTCGTAGCTACCAAACCCCTCCAAGTGGGCGGAAGCTGCGTTGGTCAGTATCGACACATCGGGCTTTGCAATTGAAGCCGTGTAGTTGATCTCGCCAACAGCACTTGCACCAAGTTCAATAACTGCAAACTGGTGCTGCCTGCTAATGCGCAGCAACGTCAACGGGGCACCAATATGGTTGTTAAAATTACCAGAAGTGGCTAATGTCGAGCCCTCTTCAGCTAACAAGTCTGCCAACATCTCTTTAACTGATGTTTTCCCGCAGCTGCCCGTTATAGCAACGAGCTTGCCGTTAAATTTTTGCCGGTTGTGCCTCGCCAATGCCCCCAAGGCAGTTAATGTATCTGACACTTTGACCTGCGGAAGGTCTGTTTCTTGGCATGAAGAGACCAACGCCCCTATCGCACCCTGTGCATCTGCTTGAGCCACATAGCGATTGCCATCAAAATTAGGCCCCTGTAGCGCAACAAATAAATCACCTGGCTCTATACTTCGAGTATCTGTACTTACAGAGCAAAACTCTGCGTCACTGCCGACTAACTGGCCAGAAGTGATTTCAGCGAGCGTAGAGAGCGAGCATATATCAATCATTTTGATGCCCTGTGTCCAAATAGCTCTCAACTACCGCCAAATCACTAAAATAAAGGCGCTGCCCTGCAATTTCCTGGTAGTCCTCATGTCCTTTGCCTGCCACTAACACCATATCGTTAGCGGAGGCTTCGGTTAGCGCAGTTTCAATTGCGTCTTGCCGGTCATGAATAACGCGAACGTTTTCTTTTTCAGTAAACCCGCTGAAAATATCTTTCACTACCTCTTCGGGTGATTCGCCCCTTGGGTTATCGTCAGTAACCACCACCTTGTCAGCATACTTTTCTGCTATCGCTGCCATCATGGGGCGCTTACCCTTGTCTCTCTCTCCACCGCAACCAAAAACACACCAGACATTGCCATTGCAGTGCAATTTCACCGCCTTTAGCGCATTTTTTAACGCATCAGGTGTGTGTGCATAATCAACGATAATGCCAGGTTGGCCCTCAACAGAGTACGACTGCATCCTTCCAGTCACCGGAGAGAGTCCAGCAACTGCCTGACAGATTTCGTCAATCCCATATCCCATAGCATAAGCAACGCCTATAACAGCCATTACATTACTTAGATTAAATGCCCCGAGTAATTGGCAACGGACTGATACCGTCCCCCAAGGACCGGACAGCTCTGCGTGTATGCCTTTTTTTGTATATTGAACCCGGTCTACCGATATATCCGCAGGCTCGCTAATCCCGTAACTGATAATTTTCGTATCACCTGAGATCGTGTTTACCAGGTCGCGACCATATTCATCATCAAAGTTAATGACAGCAAATGACAACCCGGGCTTCTGAAACAATGCCCGCTTTGCATTACCGTATGCCTCCATGGACTCATGATAGTCCAGGTGGTCTCGCGATAAGTTTGTAAATACAGCGCCGGCAAAACTCACCTCATCAACCCGACCTTGATCCAGGCCGTGTGAGGAAACCTCCATTGCAGCTGTACTTATACCTCGCCCCCTCAAGTTCGCCAGAATCTGATGAACCTTGATTACGTCTGGCGTCGTATGTGTTGCGACTTCCAAATCATCAAGTGGCCCATATCCAAGCGTCCCGATAACGCCAGTTGCTTCTCCAAGACCGCTCAGCACTCCTGCGAGGTATTGCGACACAGAGGTCTTACCATTCGTCCCAGTAATACCAACAACCTTCATCGCTTTAGAAGGTGACCCAAAAAAACGTGACGCTATCTTTCCTACATGCCCTTTCAAACCTGGAATAAATAGCTCTACGGAGTCTCCATCCTCGCAAATGTTGACTACGCCTTGATCGCTCTCAACCAGAACGGCAACCGCACCATTAGCGATAGCTTGGGGAACATAAGCTCTAGCGGCAGAGTTGAACCCTTTTAACGCAACGAACAAGTCACCTTTCTTTACTTTACGACTGTCTAGCGCAATACCATAAACACGACAATCTAAAACTGAAGGAAGAACACAGATACCTTTCAACAGTGCACTGAGAGTATGTTCTCTAGGTTCTATTGCCATCATGATCAACCCTTCTCTCTGCCGTTTCCAGTTGACTTTTGACCAGATTTTTCGGAATGAACAAGTTGTTGCCCTGCCAGAACAGGCAAGTTATCCGGCGTTACATTCAATAAACGCATGGCCCCAGACATCACTCTAGAAAATATAGGTGCGGCAACTTCACCGCCGTAGTATTCCTGACCCTGAGGGCCGTCAATAACAACGACCGCCGCCACTCTGGGCTTATCAACCGGAGCAACACCTGCAAACAAGGCCTTATACTGGCTATCTTCATATCCACCGCGACCAACACTGTGAACGGTGCCAGACTTGCCACCAACATCATACGTTGCCACGCGCGCCCTCGTACCTGTACCGCCCTTTTCTACAACCTTTTTCAGCATTTTGCGGAGATTCTTCGCAACCGCTGTATCCATTACCTTTTCTGTCGTGACATCACCTTCAATTTTTAACAAGCTGACCGGAGGCTTCGCGCCGTCATTGCCTAGCACCATATACATTTGCGCCAACTGCAACGCATTCACACTCATACCATAACCGTAAGACATTGTTGCTACTTCAATAGGCTTCCACTTGGCAGGGTTTCTCAACAGCCCAATACTCTCTCCAGGAAAACCTGTGCCAGTAGCCTGACCGAAGCCGAGCCGGTAAAACATGTCCCAAACAACCTCACCCGTCAGGTCTAATGCAATCTTGCTGGTTCCAACATTGCTCGATTTAGCAATAATGGTCGATAAGTCAATCACCCCATAGTCCCGATGATCTCTTATCGATTTCCTACCAACCCTGAAATAGCCGGGCGCCGTATTTATTTTGGTTGCGGGGTAGTATTTGCCCGTCTCTAATGCAGCAGCGATAGTTACCGGCTTGACTGTCGAGCCCGGCTCAAAAACATCTGTAATGGCGCGGTTGCGCAAAGCGGATGTCGACAGTTTTGCGCGATTGTTTGGGTTATATGACGGCTGATTAACCATCGCCAGCACTTCACCTGTGGCCACATCAAGAATCACCATTGACCCTGCTTTCGCACGGTGTGCTGTAACTGCCGCCTTAAGCTCCCGATAAGCCAAATACTGAACTCTCATATCGAGACTTAAGCTCAGCGACCTGCCAGGCTGTGCATCCCTAACAAGGTCAAGATCCTTAACGACCGACCCTCTACGGTCTTTCAAAACCCGCTTTTTACCAGGGTGCCCGGTTAGCCACTCATCATATGCCAACTCAACGCCTTCTTGCCCCATTTCATCAATATTGGTAAACCCAACCACATGAGAGGCAACCTCACCCGCGGGATAAAACCGCTTATACTCTCTGCGGCTATACACTCCTGGAATATCAAGTGCTATCACACGCGCGGCCTGGGCTGGAGAAATTTTGCGCTTTAGATAAATAAACTCGCGCGCCTTATTCCTGGCAACCCTTTTGTTCAACCAGCTTTCACTGACATTGAGCGCATTAGCTAGCTTACGCATATCCCCTGCATTGCTATCCATCATCTGAGGGTTAGCCCAAACAGTTTCAACAGGAGTGCTCACAGCCAAGGGCTCGCCAAACCTGTCAGTAATCATTCCCCGGTGAGCATCTATTTTCTCATGGCGAATGGTACGAGCATCTCCCTGCCCCTTCAAAAATTGCTGGTCAACCACCTGAAGCTCTACAGCTCGATACAAGAGCACAATCACGGCAAGCACAAAGACAGACACAACGAACCAGAATCGCCATATAGCGATACCCTGTTCATTATTAGTCTGTTCTTGGTTTGGATCAGCTCTGCTGCTCATTTCCCATGCCTCGAAGGGCTATACTAAATTCTTATTGTCACTCATCGCATCACTTCATCACGACGATATCTTTCGCTTCTGGAACTTTCATATCCAGCTTTGTTGTTGCCAAGTACTCAACTCGCCCATGCGCACTCCATGCACTTTGCTCCAATAACAACTGACTCCACTCCATCTCGTATGCATCTCGAGCCTCTTGTAGTAGGGCAAGCTCGGTAAATAACTGGCGATTGAGGTGCGACGCAAAAATTACACCGACTGCACTCGCTATCAGTACGAGGCACAGAAACACCGTTATTAGAGAACTCTTTCCCAACAGCGCACCCGAAACCTCCCTTAGAAAAAGCCACCAATTCCTCATTGATGTCAACCAATCTTCTCCATTACCCGCATCACGGCACTGCGAGATCGAATATTAACGTCAACTTCTTGCCTCGAAGGCTTAATTGCTTTTCCAACCAACGTAAAGTGCCTTTCTATCTGGTCATGCATAACGGGCACGCCTGGCGGTGGCTCCATGCCTTTTACTTTACGCCGCATAAAGCGCTTAACCATTCGGTCTTCAAGGGAGTGAAAACTAATAACAACCAAGCGCCCACCCGGCTTAAGTATCGACGAAGCCGTCTCAAGCACCGACTCCAAATCCCCAAGCTCATTGTTAATCTGAATACGAATACCCTGAAAAGCCCTGGTCGCCGGATTTTTTCCTTTCTCCCATGCGGGGTTTGCATCCGCCACAATTTTTGCCAGCTTTGCCGTCGTATCGATAACCCCTTTTGCTCTTGCTTCGACAATAGCCCTGGCAATTCGTTTGGCAAAGCGCTCTTCACCATACTCTTTCAGGGCAAAAGCGATATCTCGCTCTTCTGCAGCTGCCAACCACTGCTCCGCGCTCAACCCTTTTTCCGGGTTCATTCTCATATCGAGTGGGCCATCGTTTAGAAAGCTGAAGCCTCTCGACGCATCATCCAGCTGCGGTGAAGAAACCCCTAAATCCAACAATACACCGCTTACATCACTCCACCCTTGCTCACCCATGGCCCCCTTAAGTTCTTTAAAAGACCCATGATATATGGAGAAGCGGCTATCATCTTTCATCAAAGCCTTAGCAGAGCTGATCGCCTCCGGATCTTTATCTATGCCCAACAGCCGCCCATCTGGCAAAAGTGTTTCTAGTATTTTTCGGCTATGCCCACCACGGCCAAATGTGCCATCAACGTATACGCCCGTTTTATCGGTAACCAGAGAGCTAACCGCCTCCTCCAATAAAACGGTTTGATGAGCCTCGCCTGCTTCAACTTCTACGCTTGCTGCCACAATTAAATCCGTTGTCAAATAAATCGGTTGTTAGAACGTTATAAAGATAAGTTACTCATTTCTTCTGGCATTGGCTCATCATCAGACTCATCCAACATTTCATTCCAGCTCTGCTCGCTCCATAACTCAGCCTTCTCTCCCAGACCTACGAGCACGGCTTTTTTATCAAGGTTGGCAAACTCTCTTAGCGTCGGCGGCAAAAGCAATCGACCATTACCATCCATCTCAAGCTCACTCGCATTACCCAACACCAACCGCTGTAGTCGCCTAACTTTTTTATTGCTGTTAGGTAGCGCCTCAATCTTCGCTTTTACATCTTTCCATTGTGGTTCCGGGTAAATATTCAGGCATCGTTCATAAGGGTTTGCAGTCACAATAAGGCGCCCCTCACAGACAGCAGCAAGCAGTTCACGATACCGGCTAGGTACCGCAACACGCCCTTTTACATCCACATTTAAGGACTGGCTGCCTTGAAACACGCTTAACGCTCCCGAATTAAAACTGCTTTTGATGGAAAAATTCTAAAAACACCACAAAAATACACTTTTTTCCACTTTTCACCACTTTCACACACTATAGGAATTGAAGCAAAACAATGCAAGATAAAATAGGCATATAAAGAAGGAAGAATTAGCGAAAAAGCCCGCCAGTTAGCACTTTCAATAAAAACAATATGGGAAAATAAAGATATTTAGCTTTGGTAATCACAAAGATAAAGACAACTCTTAACAAGTCACTTTAAGTTTAAGAATATTTGGCTATAAAAATAAAAAGGGAGTTTTAAATAAAGAGAAGAAAATTGAAAAGAGTTCGCCGATAAGCCGGGTTCTGTCGTGGACAGTCATTCATCTGGGATATGTGTCACCACATACCTCAAGCAACCTACCCGGATCCAGTGCGGGTCACACCGAAGGATCCCTATTTGGTCTTGCTCCGAGTGGGGTTTACCATCGCCATGGACTGTTACCAGCCATGCGGTGCGCTCTTACCGCACCATTTCACCCTTACCGGCAACCGAAGCTGCTTAGGCGGTATACTCTCTGCTGCACTAGCCGTAGGCTCTCGCCCCCCAGGCGTTACCTGGCACTCTACCCTTTGGAGCCCGGACTTTCCTCCATCTATTTGCATAGACAGCGACTGCCTGGCGAACTCAAACGACAAGATACCCTGATCCCCTCGGTTCGGCAAGCGCTTTTCTAATGAAAAATGCCCATATACCCACTGCCACTTCGATCGCGACTCTAAACCGTACGACCTTGAATTTCCAGCGCCCGCTTATAGAGGTCTTTTTTGTTATCCCCCGTCATTTCAGAGACAATTTTGCTTGCCTTTTTAATGGGTAACTCAGCCATCAACAGCGTCAACATTTTATCCTTATCTAATGCAGATGCATCAGGGCTATCAACCGCGCCCTCTAACAACAGGACAAACTCCCCCTTTTGCTGATTTGCATCTGCCCCCATCCACTCTATTAACTCACCCAGCGCCCCTCCTTTAATCGTCTCAAAGGTTTTTGTCAGCTCGCGCGCGACAACCAAATGCCGCTCGAGGCCAAAAACCTTACCCATCACAGCCAGAGTATCAGCGACGCGGTGCGGCGACTCATAAAAAATAACCGTGCGAGACTCATACAAAAAGTCACCAAGACGCTTTAACTTAGCACCTTGCTTGGCAGGCAAAAACCCTTCAAAAACAAAGCGATCAGAGGGCAACCCCGAAACACTTAACGCAGTTACAACAGCAGACACCCCAGGAATAGGCACCACCTTAACACCTTGTTCCTGAGCCAGTTTAACGAGAAAATAGCCTGGATCAGAAATCAACGGAGTTCCTGCATCTGAAATCAAAGCGATGGCATGCCCATCTTTGACCTTATCAATAAGCATCTGGGATTTTTCCCTTTCATTATGCTCATGAAGCGCTAACAAACGAGCAGTTACGTCGAGGTGATTCATTAGCTTTTGACTGTGTCGTGTATCCTCTGCGGCAACAAAATCCACCTTCTTTAGCGTCTCAACTGCTCGCAAGGTAATATCATCCAGATTACCTATAGGGGTCGCTACAATGTACAAACCTGCTACTGCACTCACCGAATACCTTCCAATATTGCTAGCCACTTTCAGCCGCTCATTTATGAATAATAAGCGGATCTTAAACATCAATTTTTCTAAATCAATCAACCACACGTAAAGCGTTATTTGTTATTCTACAGTATTATTCCAATCACATCCGTCCAACCTCTGCGACTGTCGGAAATTAATGGTTATCATTTGATTATGCATAGACTTATAAAAACTGGACTTATCCCCTTAATTATTTTTGCTGTCGGGTGCTCAACCACGCCTACAGAAACACCACAACAGCAAGATACCATGGATACTCCAGAAGAAACCTTATCAGTAGAGAACCTGCGTAGAAATGCTGAGAATGCAATCGACCCCCTCGTCAAAGCAGGTTACCAACTACAACTGGCAGAACTATTTCGCCAAAATGCAGAGTATGATCAGGCTGAAGCAACACTAATATTAATCGACTACTCTCAGCAGCCCCCACACATTCAAGAGCAATATATGCTTATCGCGCTTTCAATTGCAGTAGCAGAGCAAGATACAGCGCAACTGAAACAACTCCTTGAGAACACACTCAGCCACTTTTTTCAACAAGCCCCCCCTGACACCCAGAGACAGGCTTGGGAAATAAAAGCCAAAGCCTATGATTTAACCAGTCAATATCTTTTAGCGGCCAAAGAACGAGTTAATGCATCTGCGCTTTATTCGGGAGACGAGTATTGGGACAATCATGAACGAATCTGGCAGTCACTGAGCAAGACTCAAACTTCTGAGCTAAGCCAGCAACAAGAAAACACAAACAACTACGAGCTCAAAGGCTGGCTGCAACTTGCGGCAAACATTAAGCAAAACCAAATCAGCCTCGAACAGCAGTTATCAGCGCTTTCCTCATGGCTAACACAATGGCCAGAACACCCAGCAGCCCTAAAACTGCCAGAGGAGCTTGAGCTTCTGTCAACACTTCCAGATAGGCGTCCAGACAAGATTGCACTTGCACTCCCCCTCACAGGCCCTTTAGCAAAAGCAGGCGAGGCAATCCGCGACGGTTTTCTTGCGACATTTTATGCAGACAAGTCTCACTCAACCAGCGATACTGAAATAACACTGTACGACACAAACAATCGCGCCTTTGCTTCAGTTTACCAGCAGATACTGAACAGTGAGCCGGACCTGATTATAGGCCCTTTAGATAAAGGCTCTTTAAAGGAACTTGAAAGCATGAGCTCACTCGCGGTTCCCGTGCTTGCCCTAAACTACCTGGACAAAAGCGCTATTGCTCCCCTTCAGCTATACCAGTTTGGTCTCTCAGCAGAAGATGAAGCCCACCAATTGGTAGATAAGCTTTGGTTAAGCGGTGCCCGGCAAGTCGTCACCATAATGCCTGAGAGCGATTGGGGTCAGCGTATTTACCACGCGTTTTCAGAGGAATGGCTACGGCGCAATGGTCAGATTGTGGACAGCGCTTTCTTCACCAAAAGAAAGTTATCCAATGTCGTTGAGAAACTACTCGCTGTAGACAAGAGTAAACAAAGAGCCAGGGCAGTCAGAAACACCATAGTAGAGTCCATTGAGTTCACCCCGAGAAGACGACAAGATATTGATGCTATTGTGATGGTATCCAAGCCAGAAACAGCAAGGCAGCTGAAGCCATTGTTCTCGTTTCACTACGCAAGCGATATCCCCATCTACGCAACATCTCACATATATTCTGGCACCCCTTCCCCGCAAAGAGATACTGACTTAAACGGGGTTAAGTTTGTTGAAACACCTTGGATATTAAACCAAACCAATGCCATCAAACACCAGATCCACACCCTGCTACCTCAGCGCTCGCAGCGTTATGACCGTTTATTCGCCCTAGGTTCAGACACCTATACGCTTGCGCCGCGCCTGATTCTGCTTGAACGCATTTCAGGGAGTCAGGTAAACGGGCAAACAGGACTGCTGACGATGAATGAGAAAAATCAAATTCATAGAACACTTGATTGGGCTCGCTTTGTAAGCGGAGAGCCTAGAGCAGAAAAATAGCATCCCATCACCGCCATCTCAAGGAAGAGATTATGAACAACACTACGCAGCAAGGCGCTTACTACGAAGAAATTGCAAGCCGCTACCTACAGAAAAATGGCCTTATTCTTCTTGAAAGAAACTTTCGGCACAGAACTGGTGAAATTGACTTGATTATGCAGCACAACGATACGCTTGTTTTCGTCGAAGTAAGGTTTAGGAAAAGGCACCATTTTGGCTCAGCAGAAGAAAGTATCACACACAGAAAACAACAAAACATTATCACTACGGCAAACTATTTTTTAATGAAAAATAAACTATGGGATACCCCCTGCCGCTTTGATACCATAACAATCAAGCCATCAAAAACACCCTTTAAAGCTCACGATATCAATTGGATTACATCAGCATTCAACTGAGTACCTAAACACCATAAAACACATCCACGCTATTTACCGAGACCCAAATGCATCCAGAAGACAACGCAAGAAAAATAATATGCGATAGCATAGACTCTCTTACCGATATACTAGAGACACTTCCTGTAAGCGTTACCGATGCCAGCCAACTAATGGTTAACTGCTTATTAAATGACGGTAAAGTGATTGTTTGCGCCAACGGCAGTAGCGCACCACTGGCAAGCTTTATAACTACCAGTTTAATGAATAGGCATGAACACGAAAGACCCGGCCTGCCAGCTATCAATCTCTCTTCAAATATCTCAACGATTACGGCCATAACCCGAGACTCAAACTATAACGACATTTTTTCAAAGCAAATTAGAGCGATAGGCCACACCAAAGACATCTTGATTGTGCTTACTGAAGACGGGAACTGTGCAAACGTTATTCAAGCAATTCAAGCAGCACACGACAAGGAAATGAAAATCGTTGCATTGACCGGAAAGGACGGAGGACACCTATCATCTCTGCTCCATCCGGAAGACATAGAAATCAGAGTCACATCTAATTCAGGAGCCAGAATACAGGAAGGCCACTTGCTAGCCATTAACACGACGTGCTCGCTTATTGACCAGCAAATTTTTGGTGTAGGATAAGGTGGTCGTTGCACGAGTAATAGGCGTTCAACTCAAACGCATCGTGCAACTAATCAAGCACGACGCTATTTCACAACTTTCAAGGAAGGCTTAGAGGCCTTTTCTTTTTTTGACTCAGTAGGCTTTTCAGGGTCTGGTGCCCCAGGCTCTGAACCAAAGACCATTCCCTGACCATTCTCTTTAGCATAGATAGCCATAATTGCGACAAAGGGGACATATACCTGCATTGGCACCCCACCAAATCGGGCACTAAACTCGACCGACTCATTGTCAATAGAAAGGCCTACAACAGCTGTAGGACAGATATTCAGTACAATCTGGCCATCCGTGACAAAATCCTGGGGAACCTCAACACCTTGCACCCCTGCATCAACAACAAGATAAGGGGTCATGTTGTTATCCAAAATCCACTCATTTAGGGCTCTTAGCAAATAAGGCCTGCTTGGCGTCATTTTATCTCTCCACAGAACAGCTTAATACCCGTCACTATCATTCGACGTCTCAATTGAAACAGCTTAGCTACATTGGATTTTATACAATACACAAAGAAAAAGGGATGCGAACATCCCTTTTTGGCAATTTTATGCAAATACTAGATTCGCATTTCCAGCTCTGCATCTGAAAGACTCGCTTTGAACGATTCCCGCTCAAACAGTCTATCCATATATTTATTGATCAACTTCTCCTGCTTTTCGGGAAGCTCAATACCTAGCAATGGCAACCTCCACAGTAGAGGCGCAACACAACAGTCAACAATGGTAAACTCCTCACTCATAAAGTAGGGTTTCTCATTGAAGATCGGCGCAGTCACAATAAGGCTTTCTCGAAACTCTTTACGCGCTTGCTCAACCGCTGCTTCATCTTTACCCAATAAAATGGTGTCCACAAAGTCACACCAGTCTTTTTGAATACGGTGCATCATCAGGCGACTCTGCGCACGAGCAACAGGGTAAACAGGCAACAAAGGAGGATGCGGAAATCGCTCATCCAAATACTCCATCATGATGTTGGCTTCATAAAGCACAAGCTCACGATCAACTAGCGTCGGTAACGCGTTATATGGATTAAGGTCTGCTAATTCTTCAGGCTTGTTATCAGGATCAACATCAATTACATCAACAGCAACACCTTTCTCTGCCAACACAATTCTAACCCGATGACTATAATGACTTTGGCCATCTGAAAAGAAGGTCATCGAAGACCGTTTGGTCACAACACCCATAGAGTTACCCCACAATAGCAACGTTTCTATATCATTATAAAAACAGAAGAAAAAATCCAGCGAATGGGGTTAACCACGCGCTGGACACAAGAAAGTAGACGAATTATACACCAATTTTTTAGTGAACGTCTTTCCAGTACTCTTTATTTAAGAAGTATGCAGGAATAAACAGGATTACCAAGAATATAAGCACCCATTTCCCCAAGTTCTCACTCTCCATTCGAGACGGCTCAGCCATATAGACCATAAAGTTAACCAGATCATAAATGGTCTCATCGTACTCAGCCTTCGTCATCGTTCCTTCAGTGGCATAACTCTCACAGCCACCTTCCGAAACAATACGTCCACTCAATGGATCAACTACTTTTTCAGCACCTGTTTCTGGCTTATGGGCGCAAACGCCTTGCAAACCAGCCAGAACATGAGGCATGCCCACATCTTTGAATACTGAATTATTCACACCGTAAGGGCGAGAAGGATCAGCATAAAAGGCGCGCATATAACTATACAACCAGTCAGCTCCACGCAAGCGGCCTTCCAATGTTAGGTCTGGCGGAGGGTTACCGAACCAGTTTTTAGCTTGAGAGGGCTGCATTGCGATATTCATCAGCTCGCCGATTTTAGCATCGCTGAATATCAGGTTCTCTTCATAAGCCTCAAGAGGAATCCCAAGATCCGTCGCAACACGCTCGTAACGAGCGTATTTCATGCTATGGCACCCCATGCAATAGTTAGTAAATGTTGCCGCACCATTCTGAAGCGAAGCCTTGTCTTCCAAGTCAGGCTTCATATGATCGAGAGGAACACCCCCTCCAGCAGCAAATGCAAATGCAGGTAATACTGCAAACACCATAGTTACAAGTATCTTCTTCATTAGCCCGTCACCCTTTCTGGTACTGGTTTTGTTTTATCGATTCGACTATACCAAGGCATCAAGATGAAAAATGCAAAGTAAATAAATGTCAGAATCTGCGCCAAAGTAGTTTTCCCTGGGGTACTCGGTACAGCCCCCAAATAACCAAGCACCACAAAGCTAATAGCAAATGCAATCAAGGCAATTTTACTAATCCATCCTTTATAACGAATAGATTTAACAGGACTACGATCCAACCAAGGCAATACAAATAGAATCGCGATGGCGGCTCCCATAACCACAACCCCCCAGAACTTAGCTGGCAAACCTAGTATCCCCACGGTTACCGCTCTAAGCATTGCGTAATATGGCGTAAAGTACCATACGGGCGCTATATGCTCAGGTGTTTTCAATGGGTTTGCGGGTTCAAAGTTAGGCTTTTCAAGGAAGAACCCACCCATCTCAGGGAAGAAGAACACGACACCACAGAAGACGAATAAAAAGACCACAACTGCAACAATATCGTGAACAGTATAGTAAGGGTGGAACGGAATACCGTCTTTAGGAATACCATTCTCATCTTTATTCTTCTTGATTTCGATCCCATCAGGGTTGTTAGAACCAACCTCATGAAGAGCCAACAAGTGCAGAACAACAAGTGCCAACAGAACAATAGGCAGTGCAACCACATGTAAAGCAAAGAAGCGGTTTAACGTAATACCGGAGATCAAGTAGTCCCCACGAATCCAAAGGGAAAGATCTTCACCGATAACAGGGATAGCACCAAACAGGTTGATGATAACCTGAGCTCCCCAGTACGACATTTGCCCCCAAGGCAGCAAGTAGCCCATAAAGGCTTCTGCCATCAACACCAAGTAGATCGTCATACCGAAGATCCATACAAGCTCACGGGGCTTACGGTAGGAACCGTACATTAAGCCGCGAAACATATGGAGGTAAACAACAACAAAAAATGCCGATGCACCTGTAGAGTGCAAGTAACGTAACAACCACCCGTACTCTACGTCACGCATGATATATTCTATTGAAGCGAAAGCGCCTTCAGCAGATGGGTTATAACTCATTGTTAACCAGATACCCGTTAACAACTGATTCACAAGCACCAGCATAGATAGTGAACCAAAGAAATACATAACGTTAAAATTCTTTGGCGCATAGTACTTGCTCATATGCTTTTCGTACGCGGTTACAACAGGCAGCCGCGCGTCAATCCATTCAATCAACTTTTGCATTACGCGGTCTCCTCATCAACACCAATAATAAGATTATTGTCATCAATATACTTGTATGGAGGTACTTCAAGGTTTAGGGGTGCTGGAACACCCTTAAAAACACGACCAGACAGGTCAAACTTAGAGCCGTGACACGGGCAGAAAAAGCCGCCTAACCAATCAGCACCCAAGTCTGCCGCCTCAACTTCAGGGCGATACTGTGGAGAGCACCCCAAATGAGTACATATTCCCACAAGCACTGCAAATTCTGGGCGAGAAGCACGATAGATACCGGTAATGTATTCGGGCTGCTGAGGCTCTTGGGAATCAGGATCTAGAACTTTATCGTTCAACTTCTCGATATTGTCTATCATTTCTTTTGTTCGGCGAACAATCCATACAGGCTTGCCTCGCCACTCTACTGTCATTTGCTGACCCGGCTCAATCTTGCTTATATTTGCCTTAACCGGTGCACCTGCAGCCTTAGCCTTCGCACTTGGATTCCAAGATGCGACGAACGGTACTGCAGCTCCGACAGCCCCAACCCCACCCACTACGGAGGTTGCGCCGATTAAAAATCGACGTCGGCCGGCGTTAACTTCGCCATTACTCATACTGGCTTCTCCCATCAAGCAGCTCACAACCCTTAAAAGAGTCGTTTTTTTAGTTTAAAAAACTTTAGGACCCAAAAATTTAAACGGCACAAATGGTAAAGAAAATAACCATTTTCTTCAAGAAATTTGGCATATTAATCAGCGGGCGTTGCGCTAAATCAACTATTTAGAGTTGACAGCCCCATAAACAAAAAAACGCCCGAAAGGACATCCCTTCGGGCGTTTTAAGACTGCATCCGAAGCGTCGATTAACGCTTGGAGAACTGTGGACGCTTACGCGCTTTGCGAAGACCCACTTTCTTACGCTCAACTTTACGCGCATCACGAGTAACATAACCCGCACCGCGAAGAGCTGGACGCAATGTTTCATCGTATTCCATCAATGCACGTGTAATACCGTGCCGGATAGCACCAGCTTGACCCGTTGTACCGCCACCAATAACAGTAACCTTGATGTCAAACTTGTCAGTCATTTCAACCAACTCAAGCGGCTGACGAACAACCATACGAGCAGTTTCACGACCGAAAAACTCGTCCAATGGACGATCATTTACTAGTATCTGACCACTGCCCGACTTGATAAATACACGAGCTGTAGATGTCTTACGGCGACCAGTGCCGTAGTTAAAATTAGTCGACATAATCGGCTCCCGTTAGATATCCAGTTGTTGCGGCTGCTGAGCAGTATGAGGATGCTCTGAACCCGCGTACACTTTCATTTTTTTGAACATTGCGCGACCCAAAGGCCCTTTTGGCAACATTCCCTTAACAGATGTCTGAATAACTCGCTCAGGGGCTTTTTCAATCAACTTTTCAAAAGAGATCGACTTAATACCACCCATGTAACCAGTGTGGTGATAATATGTCTTATCTTTCTGCTTGTTCCCTGTTACACGAACCTTCTCACAGTTGATTACAACAATGTAGTCGCCAGTATCAACATGTGGAGTATACTCTGGCTTATGCTTGCCCCTAAGGCGTCGGGCAATCTCAGTCGAGAGACGACCTAGAGTCTTGCCAGCAGCATCAACTACGAACCAGTCACGTTTTACGCTTTCTGGCTTTGCACTTAATGTTTTCATTAAATCCCGCCTTTAAATATATAAAAGGTCTTCCAAAAGTGCCGGGCATTCTACCCAAGCAAAGGAAGCATTTCAAGATTGCTAAAAATGCCCAACCGGCAGGAAACGGGGCAGGTTCCATTCAGTAAAGCGTTAAAAAATTCAGGGCGCGAATTATAAAACAATTAAAAGACAAAGTGCTAGTCTTATTTAACCTAAAACTAACTTATTTTCCTGTCATTAAACATAATCAGGCTTTGGGGGCCTCAATACTAAAGAGTTCAAGCGTATTTTTTAGAATCTGTTGCTTTATCACCTCTTCACTTTCGGGCCTGAGAGAGCAAAACGCTGCACTTATCAGCGGGATATTGAGAGGAGTATTTCTCCCTCCCTGCTTCCCCGACAAGGGCATGTCAGGGCTATCCGTTTCCAAAACAACAGACTCTAGCGGTAGTTGGGCAAAGGCTCTTCGGGTTTTTTGCGCCCGTTCATATGTGATAACCCCACCCATACCCAAATACACTCCAGCTCGCCAAAACATCATAGCCTGCTCGAAACTACCGGAAAAACCATGAAGCACCCCGCCAGCCACAAGCGGCTTTCTCTTGATCACTTCAAGTATCAGATTGTGAGCTTTTCTGGAATGCATAATGACCGGCAATTCATACTGATTCGCAAGATCAATCTGGTGTTCAAAAAGCGCCAACTGCCGTTCCAGCCCTCCCACCGTTAGATCCAACCCGATTTCACCGATAGCGACTATCTCCTTGTGCTTAAGCAACAAGCCCTCCAGCTCATCAAGGTCTTTATCTTGATATCCTTCCAAAAAACAGGGATGCAAGCCGATGCAAGGATGAACGCCCTCATATCTTGCTGACAAACGTATAACTCGACCCCAGTTTTCTCTCCCCACCCCGGGGACAATGAACAGCCCAACCCCCGCAGACTCACACCGCTCAATCAAATCTTCGCGATCACTATCAAAGATCGCAAAATCCAGATGACAATGTGTATCCGCGAAGATCATGGGCCTTCCGACTAATGCTCTCTTGTTTTATGGAATTCAATTTCTGGGTGGCGTTCCTGCGCTAACTGAAGATTGACCATCGTGGGGGCGATATAGGTCAGGTTATCCCCTCCATCCAGTGCGAGATTGTCAAACGCCTTTTTGCGGAACTGTTCAAGTTTTATTTCGTCCTCACAAGTCACCCAGCGAGCTGTCGCCACACTGATAGGTTCATACATTGCGTCAACCTTATACTCTGCCTTTAGCCTGTGAACAACAACATCAAACTGCAGGACACCAACAGCACCAACGATAAGGTCATTGTTCTTAAGCGGCCTGAATACTTGCACAGCCCCTTCCTCAGATAACTGAATCAGCCCCTTGTTTAGCTGTTTTGCCTTTAAAGGGTCTTTCAGCCGAATTCTTCTAAATAGCTCAGGGGCGAAGTTAGGAATACCCGTAAAGCGCATATCCGTATTGGTTGCGAAGGTGTCCCCGATCTGAATGGTGCCATGGTTGTGAAGGCCAATAATGTCACCGGCATACGCCTCTTCAACCCTCGCCCTATCTCCCGCGAGAAACGTTAGGGCATCAGATACACGAACATCTTTGCCAATTCTGACATGACGCATTTTCATTCCCTGCTCATAGCGCCCGGAGCAAACCCGCAAAAACGCGACTCGATCACGGTGCTGTGGATCCATATTCGCCTGAATTTTAAATACGAAGCCGGAGAACTGCTCATCAGTAGACTCAATAGTGCCCTTATCAGACTCCCTCGACAAAGGTGCGGGTGCCCACTCAACGAGACCATCCAGCATATGGTCTACTCCAAAGTTTCCAAGGGCGGTACCGAAAAAAACCGGTGTTAACTGCCCGGCTAGAAACTCATCCAGGTCGAACTCATGAGACGCCCCTTTGACCAGCTCAATCTCGTCTCTTAACTCTGATGCATAGGCTCCTAACACATCATCTAACTCAGGGTTGTCCAGACCTTTTATAATGCGCTCTTCCTGTATCAAATGACCTTGCCCGGATTGATACAGAATTATTTCGTCTCTCAATAGATGGTAAACGCCCTTAAACTGCTTCCCCATCCCGATGGGCCACGTCACGGGAGAACAGGCAATTTTTAATACATCTTCAACTTCGTCCATCAATTCAATTGGATCCCTGATATCTCGATCCATTTTGTTCATAAAGGTCAAAATAGGCGTGTCTCGCATACGCGTTACATCCATCAATTTGATGGTCCTGGCCTCAACACCTTTCGCACAATCTATAACCATTAGACATGAATCCACTGCGGTTAAAGTGCGGTATGTATCTTCAGAAAAGTCCTCGTGTCCAGGCGTATCAAGCAAGTTAACCAAGTGATCTTTATAGGGAAACTGCATAACCGAAGTGGTTACCGAGATCCCGCGTTCCTTCTCCATCTCCATCCAGTCAGACTTTGCGTGCTGACCTGACTTCTTCCCCTTTACCGTTCCTGCGGTTTGCAAGGCCTGCCCAAATAGAAGAACCTTTTCGGTAATGGTTGTTTTACCCGCATCAGGGTGGGAGATAATGGCAAACGTTCTGCGTTTATTAATTTCTTGCTCAAAGCGGGACATGAAAGCTCTCTTGAAGTTCGCTTAATAGTGGACAAATTCAAATTATGACGCGAATTATAACCAGTTTGGTGACATATAGACATCTTATGAGCGAGCTATAAAACAACTCACCGCGAAGCGATACGGAACTGCGACCAGATGCCGCACCAATCCGCTTAATAACACGGTATAATCAACGCCATTGAAAATAAATAACTAAACGAGTGACTGTTCGTGGTCAAACTGATGCAACCTCTCAACCGAAACTTACTTCTCGTTAACACCGTGCGCTGCTTTATACTGCTGGCAGTTCTTATATTGGTGTCTACAGGCTACTTTTTTAATTCTACAACCGCAGGCATCTATACAACCCTGCTAACTTTGTCGTTCTATACAGTTCTGACCGTCTATACATTTAATCGCCTTAGTAGACAGATCAGCATATCTGAGCGTGAGTTTTTCGCTCATCTAGGCATCGACATTTCGGTTCTGACAATACTGTTTGTGTTTTCAGGTGGCTCAGCGAACCCTTTTGTATCACTTTACCTGTTTCCCATTATAGTAAGCGCCTCCCTCCTCTCTTCGACTTACACTCGCATTCTGCTGGCATTGGGGATCACTTGCTACAGCTCACTCTTTGTTATTGATATGCTTTGGCCGGGAACCGCATCCCATGTAACATCAGCACAACACAATATGAGCGCTCACAGTATGGGCAGCCATGCCAGCCCTATGCAGAGCTCACACACCTCTGACAATTCGATGTTTTCTCTCCACCTGTATGGCATGTGGTTCACGTTCGCTTTCAGCGCACTATTAATATCTACGTTTGTTGTAAGAATGAAAAAGCAGCTGGCCAAACAACAACAAAAAATTAATGCGCAGCGCGAATCAGCACTTCGCGACGAACAAATCATTGCAATAGCGACTCAAGCCGCGAACGTCGCCCACCACATAGGTACACCTCTATCTACCATCTCAGTAATTACCAACGACCTTAAACAAGAACCAGAGTTGGCAGCATACTCCGAAGATTTGAGCGTTTTATCAAGTCAAATCGAGATATGCAGAAACGAACTGCAACAGTTGCGAATTGATACAGACAAGAACCACCAGCAGCTTACCAGTCATATCCAGGTTACTCAGCAGCTCCAGGAAATTACTGACGAACTGACACTCCTTCACCCTCAAACAACCATTGGCTTAGATGTATTAAAATGCCCCCCTGAACTAGGGATTAGAGCAGACCAAGGCTTGAAGCTCGCTATATTAAGTTTGCTAAATAATGCCTGTGAGGCCAGCCCCGAAAAGATAGACATTAGCGTAGAACAAGAGAACGATAAACTGATCATTCGCATTAGAGATTACGGGGAAGGGATACCTCAGACACTGGAAGGCATACCACAACAACCTACCCAGTCAACGAAGCCAACAGGGCTAGGGCTTGGGCTCTTTTTGTCTCATGCAACACTTGAGAGGCAAGGGGGCACAGTCAGATTGGTCAATATGTCAGACACTACAACTGAAGATTCCTCAGGGGATACCGGCACACTCACCGAAATCACACTTCCTTTGGATAAAAGCTAAAAGAGTAGGAACCAACATGAGCCAAACCATCTTAATTATCGATGATGACGATATATTTGCTCAAACACTCAAACGGTCGTTTACTCGGCGCGGTTATGAGGCATGGACAGCCAATAATATTAGCGAAGCAGAGAGCCTGTTTGCTAAAAAGCCTCTCTATGCTGTCATCGACCTGAAAATTGATGACGAAAGCGGGCTACATGCACTAAATCTCTTAATGCAGCGTTCCCCGGAAACAAAAGCATTGATTTTAACCGGCTATTCATCCATATCTACGGCAGTTAACGCCATCAAACTGGGCGCTCAAAACTACCTGTGTAAGCCAGCAAATACAGATGAGATAATAAAAGCACTAACAGACTCTACTTCGAGCCAGGAAGCAGTAAGCATAGAGGAGAACCCTATTTCTGTTGATCGCCTGGAATGGGAACACATACAAAGAGTACTAAACGAACACGAAGGGAATGTTTCAGCCACCGCACGGGCACTTAATATGCACCGCAGAACATTGCAACGAAAACTACAGAAGCGGCCAGTCAATCGATAGACAGCGACATGACTACAGCGTGCTCTCGCTCACTTCCAAACGGGTAGTAATTTTTGCGCGAGCCTATTGTTCGGAACCCTTCAGCCAAGTACAACGCGATTGCCGATGTGTTACTCTCTCTCACCTCAAGAAACATAACTGTCGCCCCCAGCTGCTTGGCTCGTTCAATAACAAACTCGAGAATCGCCCTACCCAGCCCTTTCCTATGGTGCTGCCGTGCAACGCAAATATTTAGCAAGTGAGCCTCACCTACGGCAGCGGATATCACTCCATGACCAACGACTTCACCATCGAGCTCAAGTAGCCATACCTCATCGCTCCCTACCAATGAGTCTTTAAAATTGCCTTCTGTCCATGGATGAGAATATGCATTGCGTTCGATAGTAAGAACCTGAGCCAAGTCTGACTCATTCATCTCGCGAAACATCATTTAGCACGATAGGGGGATAGGTGCTGCCAAGCTACACGCTTCTTAAGCGGCTCTCGCAACAGGTCATTAAGTGAAAGCGTAGAAATAACTTTAACTCCTCGCTCATCGGAAATATTGAGTTCTAGCTCTTTACCTGCATCGTCATGCATAAAGCGCTGGAGCAGTATGTTTGTAATTTTTTCCCCCATCAGAAAACCATTGAGTTCATCTGACGCGACTCTATCTCCAATCCATTCGAACAATAAATCAAGCATTGAGCTTACATCGTTTCCTGGGAGGCGCTGATTGCCAAAAAAAGGCCATCTGAAACAAGTAATCCTCCCCAAATCGCCATTTTCACCTAATGCTGATGCAATATTGCCTAGCAGCTGTTGCTTTAGCTGCAAGGGAAACTCAGCGTCATTATCTGAAATAAACCAGCTCTTCTCCCCTACCCACAGCATCAACTCCAATGATTCCAATTCAGCTAATGTCGACTTTTTTGGTATACCAGAAGGTTGCTGAGCGTCAGCAGAAAACACTTCGGTATTGGCAGGCTTATTCAGTACTGAAACATCGTGAGCATCTGGCGCGATCGCTTCCTGTGGCGTATTTTGAGTAGCTGAAACCTCTTTAGGCAAGGTGTTGTGTAGCTCTGCTCGCTCATTTGAAAGAGCAGACGTTGCTTCTGAAGGGCTGGAATGGGGACTTGGGGATGATAAGGCACTGAGTATATCTGCCGCCGACTTCGGCGCAGCACTCCCCAAACCACTTGGGTTGTTTGCTAAGCCGTGCTCAACAGGTAGTGTTGAGCTCCCCCCCCCAGAATGCGGTGATTCTGCATTGGCACCAAAGTCAAATTCGGGCGAAGCAGCTGCTCCCGGAAGCTCGCAGCGGGAGTACCATAAGGTCACCCCCATCTGAGTTAAATAGTGCTGCCGAGTTTTTTCAGACATCACCGCCTTATCAGACATCACTTTGTGGATGCTGTTTGTCAGGCTGAGCTGATATCAGGTTTAGCGCACTGACATAGGCTTTCGCAGAAGCTATAACGATATCGGTATCTGCCCCAATGCCATTTACAATACGCCCTCCTAATTCGAGGCGAACAGTGACCTCACCTTGCGAATCCGTACCACTGGTAATCGCATTAACGGAGTAAAGCTGCAAACTAGCACCCGAATCAGCTATGCTTTCAATAGCCTTATAGGTCGCATCTACCGGGCCACTTCCTTCTGAAACAGCGGTTTTTTCTTCACCGCCCACCATCAGCGTAATTGTAGATTTAGGCGTCATTCCAGTTTCAGAACATACAGACATGCATACCAGTTTGAATTGTTCTTCAACATCAGGGATTTTGGTATCGCTTACCAGCGCCTGAAGGTCTTCGTCAAAAATCTCATGCTTCTTGTCTGCTAGGTCCTTAAAACGAGAGAAGGCTGCATTTAGTTCGGTTTCGGTATCTAACTGGATACCCAACTCTTCCAGGCGGCTCTTGAATGCACTTCTTCCTGAGTGTTTTCCTAAAACCAGGCTATTGGTATGCCACCCAACATCCTGGGCGGCCATAATTTCATAGGTTTCACGATGTTTAAGAATTCCATCCTGATGTATCCCCGATTCGTGAGCAAACGCATTAGCGCCAACAATGGCTTTATTTGGCTGAACAGGGAAGCCGGTTATGGTTGACACCAAACGAGAAGTCGGGACAATTTGGGTCGCATCAAGCTTGGTCTCGACTGCAAACAAGTCCTTGCGCGTTCTTACCGCCATAACAACTTCTTCAAGAGAGGCATTGCCGGCTCTCTCGCCTAGCCCGTTAATGGTGCACTCAACCTGTCTTGCACCGTTCATTACCGCGGACAAAGAGTTTGCAACAGCCAAACCTAAGTCATTGTGACAATGAACCGAAAATATCGCTTTATCTGAGTTAGGAATGCGCTCAATCAGTGTTTTTATTGTTTCTCCAAACTGACTGGGAATTGCATACCCCACTGTATCAGGAATATTAATAGTTGTTGCGCCCGCATCAATTGCTGACTCAATAATACGACATAAGAAATCTATTTCTGAGCGTCCAGCATCTTCACATGAAAACTCAACATCGGACGTATGATTTCTCGCTCGTTTAACCGCCCTGACCGCTTGTTCCACAACCTGTTCCGGCTCCATTTGAAGCTTATACTGCATATGAATTGGAGACGTGGCAATAAACGTATGTATTCTAGAGGAGGCAGCACTTTTTAGCGCTTCTGCTGCACGATCAATATCTTTATCAAGTGCTCGCGATAGGCTGCATACGGTAGAGTCTTTAACGGTTTCAGCTATGGCTTTAACAGCATCAAAATCGCCAGGGCTTGCAATCGCAAAGCCTGCTTCAATTACATCGACCTTCATTTTTTCCAATGACTTCGCAATACGTAGCTTTTCCGCCTTAGTCATCGATGCGCCAGGGCTCTGCTCCCCATCGCGTAATGTTGTATCAAAAATGACTAATCGATCTTTACCTGACATTGCCTACACTCCTAATCGCTTTGTACGCTAAACCAGACAATATTGTATTCGCTAATTAATCAATAAACGAGGTTTATCACCATAATTGACATGATAAATCTTGGAATTACTCAGCAGTAGAACCCCGGTAATCACCCGGAGTATTGCCTGTCCACCGTTTAAATGCCCGATAAAAGGCACTGGAGTCAGAAAACCCCAGCATTAACGCCACTTCGGCTAGTGGAATTGCTGTATCAGATACATAATCTAGCGCTAAACGCTGCCTAAGGTCATTATAAAGCCCTTGAAAAGTAGCGCCTTCTTCAGCGAGTTTCCGTTGTAAGGACTTTTCGCTTAAGCCTAACTTGTTAGCAATAAACGCTCGGCCTGCATCTTGGTTAGACATATAACGCCGCAAAAGATTTACAACCTTATCCTTCACGCCATTGTCACTTTCTAGCTCGATTAGGCGTTTTCTCGCATGAGACTCATGAACTTCACATAGCTCTTCATCAGCTTCTAATAATGGAAGAGCAAGCGTCTCATGTGAAATTAAAACACCATCGAACTCCGCATCAAAAACAGGCTCTACGCCGAAAATACGCCGATACTCATCAATGCAGGCTGGCTTTTCCCTGGCAAGCGAGACATCAATTGGGGATAGCACTTCGCCCGTCACCCAACGGGAAAACGATAGAACCGCAGCTAAAACCGCATCAATCTGATGGTAATAAAAAGGAATGGAACCCGGGCGAGGGTGATAGACCAGCCAAACCCCTCTACTGGTTGGCAAACGTTGAAAAACGCCGCCATCACTTATAAGTCGTTGATACTGATTTAATTTATCGAACGCTTCACTCAGGTTTGCAGAGTTCATTAGCGTATAACCAACGATATGGAATGTGGCAGGCCTCACTTTCTCACCTAAATGCAAGCCAAAACACGGATCACCTGTTTCTTCAATACAAGCCCCCCATAGCTTTACCGTTTCATCCATCGTGAAACGTTGCAAATTATTGAATACATCTAACGTAAGGTCAGCACTGTCCAAAAGCCGATGCCTATCACAACCGGCCTGCTCGGCAAACAACACCAAACTTTTTACCCAGTTAGCTGAAACAGTAATTTCGTTCTCAAGCATCACCAATCAAACCTTATGAACCCTTTAACCCTTCCAAACAGAGAGTGCCTCTCGTTATTCTTTTTGTAGCTCAACCGAACAAGTGCTTATCAAACCTCTCCCCCCCCTATGAGCACCCAATATTTATAAACTAACCTAATCACCAACAAAAGAGAATCAGCAATAAGAAAAGTATGTAACAGTAGGAGGGCATGGGTAAAAAATACTAATGCGGCGCGACACAGCCGCTATTAAATACTGAAGAGTGAACGTAACGGCTTTAAGTAGAGAGATTTGTACAGAGCACTCTATTCCTTACATCCAACATTTCTTCCAGGCAATAAAAAACCCCAGCAAGTTGCCCTGCTGAGGTTTCGTATTTAGATGCCTGACGATGGCCCGGCCCCGCATCGCAGATGCGCGTCGTTCACGGTTTTCGAAGCGGTGCTTCGCATGCCTTCGGCACCACCGCTCACCCTACTCTCTCATGGTCTGTGGTCGCTGCGCTCCACCTTTAACCTTTCCCCATGTGACAAATAATAAAAAACCCCGGCAGGATAACCTACCGGGGTTTCGTATTTAGATGCCTGACGATGACCTACTCTCACATGGGGAGACCCCACACTACCATCGGCGCTGAACCGTTTCACGACTGAGTTCGGGATGGGATCAGGTGGTTCCAGTTCGCTATTGTCATCAGGCAAAACCTTGGTCGGCTGATTGTTTAGCTATAAGTTTCAGACTTATATCGTTTCAATCAACCCACATCAATTCTGCAATGTCTTTAACATTCAGTAAGCAATTAAGTCTTCTAACATCTCGGATCATAATCACATTATCCGGTAATACTGTTTGTTTTTAATCTCTCAATTGAGAGACTCAAAACTATTTGGGCGTTATATAGTCAAGCCTCACGGGCAATTAGTACTGGTTAGCTCAACGCCTCACAACGCTTACACACCCAGCCTATCAACCTCATAGTCTTTAAGGGCCCTTTAGGGAGCTCGAAGCTCCAGGGAAATCTTATCTTGAAGGGGGCTTCCCGCTTAGATGCTTTCAGCGGTTATCCTGTCCGAACATAGCTACCGGGCAATGCTACTGGCGTAACAACCCGAACACCAGAGGTTCGTTCACTCCGGTCCTCTCGTACTAGGAGCAACTCTTCTCAAATTTCCAACGTCCACGGCAGATAGGGACCGAACTGTCTCACGACGTTCTAAACCCAGCTCGCGTACCACTTTAAATGGCGAACAGCCATACCCTTGGGACCGGCTTCAGCCCCAGGATGTGATGAGCCGACATCGAGGTGCCAAACACCGCCGTCGATGTGAACTCTTGGGCGGTATCAGCCTGTTATCCCCGGAGTACCTTTTATCCGTTGAGCGATGGCCCTTCCATACAGAACCACCGGATCACTATGACCTACTTTCGTACCTGCTCGACGTGTCTGTCTCGCAGTTAAGCGCGCTTATGCCATTACACTAACCGCATGATGTCCGACCATGCTTAGCGCACCTTCGTGCTCCTCCGTTACTCTTTGGGAGGAGACCGCCCCAGTCAAACTACCCACCACACAGTGTCCTCGATCCGGATTACGGATCTGAGTTAGAACCTCAAACATACCAGGGTGGTATTTCAAGGATGGCTCCACCCGAACTAGCGTCCGGGTTTCAAAGCCTCCCACCTATCCTACACAAGTAGGCTCAAAGTTCACTGTGAAGCTATAGTAAAGGTTCACGGGGTCTTTCCGTCTAGCCGCGGATACACTGCATCTTAACAGCGATTTCAATTTCACTGAGTCTCGGGTGGAGACAGCATGGCCATCGTTACACCATTCGTGCAGGTCGGAACTTACCCGACAAGGAATTTCGCTACCTTAGGACCGTTATAGTTACGGCCGCCGTTTACCGGGGCTTCGATCAAGAGCTTCGCCTAAGCTAACCCCATCAATTAACCTTCCGGCACCGGGCAGGTGTCACACCCTATACGTCCTCTTACGAGTTTGCAGAGTGCTGTGTTTTTAATAAACAGTCGCAGCCATCTGGTATCTTCGACTGCCAAAAGCTTACGGAGCAAGTCCGATCACCCTCAGCAGCGTGCCTTCTCCCGAAGTTACGGCACCATTTTGCCTAGTTCCTTCACCCGAGTTCTCTCAAGCGCCTTGGTATTCTCTACCTGACCACCTGTGTCGGTTTGGGGTACGGTCTCATATAACCTGAAGCTTAGGGACTTTTCCTGGAAGCATGGCATCAACCACTTCAGTCTCGTAAAAGAGACCTCGTCATCAGCTCTCAGCCTTAATGGACACCCGGATTTGCCTAAGTGTCCAGCCTACAACCTTAAACAACCATCCGATAGGTTGCTGGCCTAGCCTTCTCCGTCCTCCCATCGCAGTTATATGCGGTACAGGAATATTAACCTGTTTCCCATCGACTACGCTTTTCAGCCTCGCCTTAGGGGCCGACTCACCCTGCGCCGATTAGCGTTGCGCAGGAACCCTTGGTCTTCCGGCGTGCGGGTTTTTCACCCGCATTATCGTTACTCATGTCAGCATTCGCACTTCTGATACCTCCACGGAACTTCTCAATTCCGCTTCAACAGCCTACAGAACGCTCCTCTACCATGCCAGTAAACTGGCATCCGCAGCTTCGGTGGTATGTTTTAGCCCCGTTACATCTTCCGCGCAGGCCGACTCGACTAGTGAGCTATTACGCTTTCTTTAAAGGGTGGCTGCTTCTAAGCCAACCTCCTAGCTGTCTGTGCCTTCCCACATCGTTTCCCACTTAACATACACTTTGGGACCTTAGCTGGCGGTCTGGGTTGTTTCCCTTTCCACGACGGACGTTAGCACCCGCCGTGTGTCTCCCGTGATTGTACTCATCGGTATTCGGAGTTTGCATCGGGTTGGTAAGTCGAGATGACCCCCTAGCCGAAACAGTGCTCTACCCCCAATGGTAAGTCACGAGGCGCTACCTAAATAGCTTTCGAGGAGAACCAGCTATCTCCGAGTTTGATTAGCCTTTCACTCCTATCCACACGTCATCCCCTGGCTTTTCAACGACAGTGGGTTCGGTCCTCCAGTCAGTGTTACCTAACCTTCAACCTGCACATGGATAGATCACTCGGTTTCGGGTCTAATCCCAGCAACTAAACGCCCTATTAAGACTCGATTTCTCTACGGCTCCCCTATTCGGTTAACCTTGCTACTGAAATTAAGTCGCTGACCCATTATACAAAAGGTACGCAGTCACAGAACAAGTCTGCTCCCACTGCTTGTACGCATACGGTTTCAGGATCTATTTCACTCCCCTCACAGGGGTTCTTTTCGCCTTTCCCTCACGGTACTGGTTCACTATCGGTCAGTCAGGAGTATTTAGCCTTGGAGGATGGTCCCCCCATATTCAGACAGGATACCACGTGTCCCGTCCTACTCGATTTCACTACTATGCCGTTTTCGTGTACGGGGCTATCACCCACTATGGCTTTGCTTTCCAGCAAATTCCACTAACAACTTAGTAGCTTAAGGGCTACTC